>JBKQUF010000001.1:0-5860 GCA_052140285.1 Limisphaerales bacterium
TGCATTCATGGTTCCCAATCGTGCCTGAAAAATTTCTTCATCTTGTGCGATTCCCGCACAAGACGTTTTCGGAAACATGAGAAGATGACCGCGTGTTCGGTGGAAACGTCCGCCGCGAAAACAAAAAAATGAAACTATGAAAAAACAATTCGTTCCGAAAAAAATCCGGGCGCGACTGCGCTCATTGTTCACCGTCGCGGCCTTGCTCGCGCTCAACGTCCTGCCCGCCTTCGCGCAAAGCACGACATTCAACTCCACCGACCTCAAGACCGGCATCAGCAACAGTCTGGCCGTGATTATGATGTTCGGCTTTGTGCTCGGTATCTCCGCTGTCATCTATGGCGGTTTTGCCATCCGGCGCGGCGACGTGGACCAGGGCAAAATGTCCATCATCGGCGGGGCCATCATCGCGGCGGCACCGGCGGCGGTGTTCGCCTTCTACAAAATCTTCGGCCTGGACAGCAACAGCGCGGTCGGCGTCGGCAGCTTTTAAGCAGGCGGGTCCGCATCCAATCATCCATCGAACATGAAAGCCGAACTTCGATTGACCGATACCAACGCCGCATCCGATTCCAAAGGCCGCACCTGGGGATTGGAAGGCGGACTTTTCTGGTGGTTGATTGGCGGCATCGGCGCGGGCATCACCCTGTTCTTCGTGTTGCTCGTCGTCGTGGGTTCGTCGCTGGGCGTGTCCTTCTTTGTGGCGCTCGTGCCGGTGCTGGTTTGCCTCGCTTACATCTTCGGATTGCGGCAGGGCAAGCCACCCGGTTACGACCGGGACATTTTTGAATACGCCGTCCACGGCCGCGGCTTCAGCCCCGAAATTCATCGTTCCTGCAACCATCCACTTTTATGAAATCCGAAAAATCTCATTTCCAATCAAGCCGGCCGTCATCGGACAAAACGCATTTCACCGGCTGCGTTGAACTCGTTCCGCCCATCCCGACATTCATTGAGTTTGTCACCGGCCGCCGTCTTTGGGGAATCCCCATCCGGCAGTTGGAATTTTTTGTCCTGGGCAGCAACCCCGAATCGGACGGCAAGAAAACGTCGCCGACGGACATGCTCGTTTTGGTTTTTGAAACGCGCCTGGCTTTCCTGTTTGGCTGGCGGTTGGACCAGATGCTCGACCCGCTGATGCAGGGGCGCGTCAAGCGCGTCCACGCCGAGAAATTTCTCGGCACGCTGATGATCGGCGAGCCGTGGGTGTCGGAAATCGTCATTGTTCCCCGATTCATAACCCTTCCCCTGTGATGAACTCCACCGACATCAAAGTCATTGAAACGCAGCGGCAGGCATTGCTTGGCCAGCTCCGCGCCGCCGAAGCCGCCTTGCGCGGTGGCCTGCATACGCACGGCTTTGGCAGCACCGCCCGCGCGCACATGGAACGGGCAATGACGCACATTCAGGAAGCTTACATCGCCATCAACGAAATGCGGGCGGTGCGCGGTGTGCCGCAACTGGTGGACGACCTGAACCGGATTGAACAGGCGTGCAACGAACTGCGGCAGCAGCCCCCGCCCGGCGTCACCGTCAAATCCTTCCGGCCCTGACTTATGTATGAACGCGCTCCCAACGGCTTTTTCGTGAACGATCTGATTCTGTTCAATTCGCTTCGGCGCGGCGGTTATGTCGCCAAGGGCTTTGTCTTTGAAGCGCCCGACCTCACCAACAGTCCGATTGCCGACCTGAACGAATTTCAAGACCAATTGAGCCACCTGCTGGCTTCGCTCCACGAAACCCAACGGCTGCAAATCCAATACTTTTCCGACTCCGATTACAAAACTGAATTACTCCGGTTCCAGCAGGAGACCGAACGCTTTGAAAATACCTGGACGAAGCGTTCGCGCAACGAGCGGTTTGTGCGTTACTGGCAGGCAATGGTGGAACGCAAACTGCGCCGGCAGCGCGTCATCATTTACATTTCGCGGTCTTTGGAAAACACGCCCAGGCTGACGAACGGCGACGACGCGTTGCGCGAGTATTACCGGACGATCCTCGACCAGTTGCGGGGCGAGTTTGAACACGTTCACGGCCAAATCATGGATATTTTTGCCAGCACCGGCACGCGCATCCTGCCGATGACGGACGTGGACCATTTCAAGCACTACAAACAGTTTTTGAATCCATCGCTGGCCGACCGTTTTGACTTTGACGCCGCCCGGGATTTTTCGCCCGAACTTTCCATTCAGGAAAATTGCTGGCACAGTGAAGGCAACGGCCAGGGCGATTTCGGGTTTTATCTGGACGGCAATTATCACTCCGTCATCGTCCTCACCCGCTGGCCGCGCACGACCTATCCGGGCATCATCCAGCGCCTCACCAATCTGCGGCTGCTCGACTTCACCATCACCGTCAACATTGACCCGCTGCCCATCACGCAGGAAATCCACAAGGAGGAAAAAGAGCATGACCGCATCGCCGGCGACTATGCCAGCGAAAAGAAAGTCTCGCTGCTGACCGTGATGCAGAAAAAGGAGAAGAAAATTCACGCGCTCATGCAGGGACAGACCATCCCATTCAATGCGCTTTTTGTGATCCGGGTTTGGGACAAATCAAAAGACGGGCTGACCGCCAAAACCGGCGCCATCAAGAACGCCATCAATGCGATGAACTCGGCGCAGTATTTTGAAAGCAATCTGCCAAGCACGTCCAAAAACCTTTTCTTCCAGACGTGGCCGGGCTGGACATGGGGACGGTATGAACACCGCAAACTGTATTCCGAACACCGTTACCTGGCCGATATGCTGCCCGTCACCAGCACGTTCACCGGCCACTTGAAAACCGCCGAGGCCATCTACGATGGTCCCAACAATAATCTGGTTGGCGTCCAGACGTTCTCCGGCTCGAAGGACAATCAATCCCCGCAGCACGCCGTGCTGCTCGGCATGAGCGGCGCGGGCAAATCCGTGACCGTCTGCGATTTGCTGTCACAGACCGAAGGTTATTTTGCCTACACCGTCATCATTGAGGAGGGTTTGTCCTACGGCATCTACACGCAGACCGTCGAAGACGGCGCACGCCCCATCATCATTCATCCCGACGGCGACCTGACCATCAATTATCTCGACACGAAAGGTCTGCCGCTCACGCCCGACCATCTTTCCGCCGCGACCGCGCTGGTCGCGCGGATGATTGGCACATCGAGTCAGGAGGACAAACAAATGCTCCGGCAGGCGCAGATTGCCAAGTATTTGAATTTGCTTTACGAGGATTCATTTCAGGACTGGCAAAAGAAACGGCACGACCAGTTGCTCGACATCGCGCGTCATGCGCTCGCGTTGCAGAAATTCCGGGTTGAACGGATGCCACCGGGCACGACCACGTTGGAAACTTTTGCGGACTTCCGCGACTGGAAGGCCAGCCACCTCACCGAGGCAACAGAGTATCTCGCTTCGTTCAACGAAGCCGACGTGCTCCGGTTCTTGAAAGAACCCAAGACCAGCAGGGAAGTCCGCAACCTCGCTTTCGCATACTTCACGCCGGACGAGTTTCCGACGCACCGGATGCTTCAGGAATTGATGATGCTCGACCCGGTTGGTTCTGAACGCGACCAGATCATCGAAATCGCCACGCTGATTCTGCCGTGGTGTCGGGATGGAAATTACGGCTGCCTGTTCGACGGCACGAGCAATCTTTCGCTCACTGGCAAAATCGCCCACTTTGAACTCGGCTACATTCCCGAATCGGCCAAGGAGTTGAAGGCGGCGGCGGGCTTCCTCATTACGAACCACGCGCGCAAGCACATTATGACGCTGCCCCGCGCGCTGCGGAAACGGAACGTGTATGAGGAAGTCGCCCGCTTCCTCGACATCCCCGGCGGCCAGGAAATCGTTCAGGAAAGTTATGCGCAGCTTCGCAAATTTAATTGCTGGAATATTTCCATTGTTCAGCAATACGCCCGGTTCAAACAATCGCGCATCCGCTCCGCTGTGTTCGGCAACTCGCGTCAATTTTTCATCATGCGCCAGAACGACCGGGCGGATCTGGAGGACATGGCGCAGGACATCGCACTCCCCGAAGTCACCAAGCACGCGATTATGAATTATCCGTTGCCCGACCATCAAACGGGACAGAAGTATTCACCGTTCACCTATTTTCATACCGACTCCGGTAGAAATCTTTGCGGCACGGTTCACAACATCTCGTCGCGCGAGATGCTCTATTGCAGTTCGTCCAGTGGCGAGCATTTCGACAAGCGCGCCCGCGAACTGTGCCAGAGTCCCAATATCGTCGAGGGCATCATCGCCCACGCCAACCCACAACCAGAAAAAGTATGACTGAATACCATGTCTTCCAAGTTGGCGGCGGAGTTCCATCCACCACCCTCCACCTTATGTATTACTGTGAGGAAATAGCGACGCCTCTGGAAATGGATTGCGTCATCTTCGCCGATACCGGCGCGGAATCCAAACCCCTCTACAACCATGTGGAACTGCTCCATAGCTTTGCCGGCCCTTACAATTATACCGCCAAACGTGGAGACCTTGGCCGCGACCTGCTGGCCAATCCACAACTTCTGGACGGCCTGCCCGCCCACAGCCCGGAAACTCCGGCCCCACCTTGCCAGTTGACAAAGGAATACAAACTCGAACCTGTCATCCAGGAAATCCGCGAAATGCTGGGACTCCGAGGCCGTCAGCAATTTCCCCATCGGCAGGTTTCCGTCACTCTTTATCTTGCTGTCACCTATGACGAACGCCAGCGCGCGGAATTGATCCGGCAACGGCTGGCGGAGTATTCCTGGCTTCATCCGGTGTTTCCGCTCATTGAGCGAAAAATGACCTTGTGGCATTGCCGCGTCTGGATGCGCGATTATGGCAAGCTCCATCTGCCTTTGCCGCGTTCGGGCTGCGTGTTTTGCCCTTTTCGTTGCAACAAGGATTGGAAATGGTTGCGTGAACACGACCCGGCAGGCTTTGCTTTGGCCGTTGATATTGACTTGAACTTGCGCCAGCCGGACAGCAAGCCCATACCGCCGCGCTTTCTCCACCATTCTTGCGTCCCGCTTTACAAGGCCGACCTTGATGCCCCTGAATCGCACGAAGAACGAAAACCTCTCGGTTTCAGCCTGGAATGCGAAGGAATGTGCGGCCTGTAAAACCCACTCAACCAAATAACACCATGAAAAAATCATTGCTCATCATTCCCCTGGCTTGCGCCGCCTGTTTGTTCACGGGCTGCGCCGCCGTGACCCGGACCGCCACTGATGTCGGCTTGGGCGCGGGCGGCGCGGCCCTCGGCGGCGAGCTGACCCACAACAATCCCTACGCCATTGTCGGCGGCGCGGCGGGCGGCGCTTTGCTCGGCGAAGGACTCCACGCCGCCAACGACAAACTGAACGACCAGTCCTATCAGACCGGCTACGACAAAGGCCGCAGCGATGCCGTGAAACAACAGTATTGGCTTTACGTTTCCATGCAGCAGGCCAAAGCCGGTGATGATGGCCGTGTCCGGCTCTACGAGGTGCATCTGCCGGAGCAGGTCATTGACGGCGTGATTTTCCAGCCGACGACGCAATTCCTTCGCATCGAGGAATGACAACACTTTTTGCCACTAAAACCAAACAACCAATGAAAGGACGACAAACATGAAAAAGTTAATCGCAGTAATCGCAGTCGCCCTGCCGCTGGCGTTTTCCGCCCGCGCACAGTGGATCGTCTATGACCCGACGATGAACATCGAACATGACCACCCGCCGCTGATGCCCTTCAACGCATGGCTCGTCAGCCACACCCTCGGCACCTCGCTCCTGGCGATTCGCCTGCTGCCCGCGCTTGCCGGGGCGGCGCTGGTCTGGATCACCGGAGATCTGGCGCGCAGGATGGGAGGCGGCCGCATGGCCCAGGCTCTCGCCGCG
>JBKQUF010000002.1:0-17765 GCA_052140285.1 Limisphaerales bacterium
ACGAGCTACATAATAAACCACCACAAACAATAAATGCAAGATAAATATGTGTATTTATGAATATATTACTTGCTACACAAATGCGCTTTTATTGGCTTTTTGTGAAAATTTTAGGAAGTTAGGCTAGGGGCGGCCTATTCAGCAAATTGGTCAGCCCGCAGTATTGACACTGGGCGGTAAAACCAGAAACCCAAGCCGAAATTGGCAAAAAAATCCGTGTGCATCCGGGTCCATCCGTGGTTAAACTTTCGGCGATGGAATATGAAGTGGTGATCGGGTTGGAAACGCACGTCCAGCTCAAAACGAAATCGAAGATGTGGTGCGGGTGTGCCAATGCCTTTGGTGCGGAGCCGAACACCCGGGTCTGCCCCGTCTGCCTGGGGATGCCCGGCGTGCTGCCGGTGGCCAATGAAGAGGCGCTGCGGCTGACGGTTCTGACCGGCTTGCTGTTGAATTGCGAAATCCCGCCGCGCGCCAAGTTCGACCGCAAAAATTATTTTTACCCCGACGTTTCCAAAAATTACCAGATCACCCAGTACGACCAGCCCTCCACCAAAAACGGCTATCTGGAGTTTGAATTCAACGGGGACATTTCGCGCGTGCGCATCACCCGCGCGCACTTGGAAGAGGACGTGGGGAAAAACATTCATTTCGAGCGCAACAGCGGAGTGGATTTCAACCGCGCGGGCGTGCCGCTGCTGGAAATCGTTTCCGAACCGGACCTGACCAGCGCCGACCAGGCCTGCGATTATCTGAATGCGTTGAAAGACGTGTTGATTTACGGCGGCATCAGCGATTGTGACATGGAAAAGGGCATGGTGCGCTGCGACGTGAATGTCTCGGTGCGACCCGTTGGCGCCAGCGAACTGGGCGCCAAGATTGAGATCAAAAACATGAACAGCTTCTCCGGGGTGCGCCGCGCCCTGGAATATGAAATTCCGCGGCAAATCGGCGTCGTCAAGGCCGGGGGCAAACTCATCCAATCCACCCGCCGATGGGATGACGCGGCGGGGGTGACGGAAGAGATGCGCACGAAGGAACACGCGCACGATTACCGGTATTTTCCCGAACCGGACCTGATGCCGTTCGCGCCGACGGAACCGTGGCTCGCGGAGGTTTCCGCGCGGGTGGTGGAACTGCCGCTGGCGCGCAAGCAGCGGTTCATGCGGGAGTACCAGTTGCCGGCCGCGGACGCGGAGACGTTTGTGAACGACGCGCCCCTCGGCGATTATTTCGAGCCGATTGCCAGGAAATCAAAAAATGCCAAGGCGGTGGCGAATTGGGTCATTAACAATCTGCGGGCGAAAATGGCTGAAAGCAGCGTGCAACATCAAGGCCTGGAGGAAGAAATCCAAAGAAAAGACCTCCTGCCGGCTGGTTTTGCCGGCCTCAAATTCAAGCCGGAGACCATTCTGGAACTGGTCGATCTGGTGGATGGCAAGACGATCAGCAGTTCGGCGGCACAGCAGGTTTTCGCCGAAATGTTCGCCACGGGCAAATCGCCCGCCGCCATCGTCCAGGAGAAAGGGCTGGCGCAGGTGAGCGACACCGGCGCCATCGAAGCGTTTTGCGACGCGGCCATCGCCGCCAATCCGAATTCCGTGGCGGATTACCAAGCGGGCAAAATTGCGGCCCTGAATTTTCTAAAAGGGCAGGTGATGAAATTGAGCAAGGGCAAGGCCAACCCCGGCATGGCGGGTGAAATTCTTGAAAATAAATTAAGAAAATAATTGATTTATTTCTTGCAATCAGGGGATGATGACGCTCTTATAGCTGGCGAAGTCCACAATAAACGTATGAAAATTCAAACAATGTTCGGTCTGTGCACGCTTTTGGCGATGCCTGTGATGGCAGACGAGATATCGGATGTCACCGCGGCGGCGCAAGCGCTCGATAATCAACCAAATTACACTTGGAAACAAACGGTGGTGGTCCCACCGGACAGCCAATTTCAACCTGGCCCAACTGACGGAAAACTGGAGAAAGGCGGCTTTATCTTAGTCAGCACCAGTATGGGAGGCAACGACATGAAATATGCGATTAAAGGCACGAATGGCGCCATTTACTCGGAAGACAACGGCTGGCAAAGCCTGGCCGACTTGGAAAATGGCGACAACGGCGGCGGCGGCCCCGGCAGGTTCATGGGCCGGATGATCCGCAATTTCCAGACCCCGGCCCAGCAGGCCACCAACATTTTGGCCAGTGTCAAATCATTGACCAAGACCGACGACGTTTATTCTGGTGATCTGACTGACGCTGGCGCCAAAACGCTGCTTTCCTTCCGCGGCGGCCGCGGCGGCCGCGGTGGCGGTCCTGGCGGCGGCGGACCGGACATCAGCGACGCCAAAGGTTCCGCGAAATTCTGGGTCTCCAATGGAACCCTGACAAAATTTGAATACAAAGTGACAGGCACGATGAGTTTTAATGGCAACGATAACGCGGTGGATCGCGATACTACCGTGGAGATCACCGACGTTGGCACCACCAAAGTCGATTTGCCGGACGACGCGAAAAAGAAATTGCAGTAATTTAGTTTTCCCCAAAAAAGGCGGGGCTGTACAAGCCCCGCCTTTTTTTTGCGTAGTAGCGGCAGGCATCCCTGCCTGCCGTCGAGCGGGCTTCCAGCCCCGCGGCCTTGGTGTCCACCTTCAGCGTATCGTCCGTTTGATCTTCGATGTTAATTGTGGAAAGCTTTCCATCCCGCCTCCCTTCGTCATTATGGTTTAGTAGTTCATCTGACCTCCGCCTTCCGCGCTAACGAACCTGCTGGAAACTCCAAATGAGTTCTGATAATTTGCCGCCGTGCTCGAACCGTCAAAATCCAGTCTGGACCGGGATATGATTCCAAAAACCCTCGCGCAAGTTGCCGAACTAGCCGCGGGCGGCGACTCATTTGACTTTTGCCTGCGTAATTTTTTGGACCACTTTTACGCAAAACCGGACGCAGCGGCATTGTCCCAGGAGCCGCCTTTGCTCGCACAAAGCAACGCCCGCTTCGGAGCGATTGAAGACGCCTATCTCGCGGCGACGGCGGAATGGCTGGCCTGGAAGTTTGACCTGCCGCCACCGCCCTGGATTTTCAACGAAAACCGCTCCTTGCATCGCCCGTGGTTTGCGTCGCCGCTGGCGGCGTTGCGCGGCGTTTTGCTGCGGGAAAGCCCCGCGCCGTTCCGCTCGCGCAATTTGTTCGTGAGCGAAAACGCGCTTTCGCGCGCTTGAATCTTATATGTTCTCCTCTGAAATCAAATCCGTTCATTTCACCGGCATCGGCGGCACCGCCATGGCCGCCGCGGCCGCGGCGATGCTCGACAAAGGCTTTGCCGTCACCGGGTCCGACCAAAATGTCTATGAACCGATGGCCTCGTTTTTAGCCGGCAAAAAAATTGAGGTGAAGAACGGCTACGACGAACGGCACCTTAATCCCCGTCCGGATTTGGTGGTGATTGGCAATGCCATTTCCCGCGGCAATCCCGAGGCGGAATTCGTGCTGGACCACAAGCTGCGCTATTGCTCGCTTCCGGAATTGTTGAAGGAATTTTTCATCCGCGGCAAACGCTCGATCGTGGTTTCGGGAACGCACGGAAAGACGACGACCACTTCCCTGCTCACCTGGGTCTTTGAGCATAACGGCTTGAACCCCGGTTTTTTGATCGGGGGCATTCCGAATAATTTTTCGCAGGGGGCGCGATTCACGGAGAGTGAATGGTTCATTATCGAAGGCGATGAATATGACACGGCCTTTTTCGACAAGCGCGGCAAATTCATCCATTACCAGCCGGAAATCGCCATCGTCAACAACCTGGAATTTGATCATGCGGACATCTTCGAGAATCTCGAAGCGGTCAAAAAGAGCTTCACGCATTTCATCCGGCTGGTGCCGCGCAACGGTTTGCTGCTGGGCAATGGCGACGACCCCAACCTGGCCCCGCTCCTGAACGTCACCCATTGCCCGGTCAAAAAATTCGGGCTGGGCGGAGACAACGCCGTCCGCGCCTTCAACCTGCGGTTCGGACCCACGGCGACGGAATTCGAGATTCCGAGTTTCAAGTTTCACCTGAACCTCGTCGGCGAATTGAACGTCAGAAACGCGTTGGCGGTGATCGCGGCGGCGAAGCATTGCGGCCTCTCGAACAAGGAAATCCAGGCGGCATTCGACACGTTCCGGGGGATCAAGCGCCGGATGGAAGTGCGGGGGATCGCGGGCGGAGTGACGGTGATCGACGATTTTGGGCATCATCCCACGGCGATCCGGGAGACGCTGAAGGCGTTGCGCCTGAAATTTCCGCGCGAAAAAATCTGGGCGATTTTCGAGCCGCGCAGCAACACGACGCGGCGAAAGGTATTCCAGGCGGAACTCGCCGGGGCCTTTGCGGACGCGAACGCGGTGGTCATTTCCGAGGTGGCGCGCCTGGACCAACTCGCGCCGGAGGAACGGCTCGACCCGGCGCAATTGGTGCGCGATTTGAATGCGTCGAACAAGAGCGCGGTGCATCTGCCGGACGTCGATTCCATCCTGGCGCACGTGGCGAAGACCGTCCAGGGCGGCGACGTGATTTGTGTTTTCAGCAATGGCGGATTTGGGGGCATCCACGCAAAATTACTGCAACGGCTGGCCCGGCGCTGATACCATCAACTCGACACTCTCCCCTCAACGGGGAGAGAATTCCCCGGATGATTCGCGCCTTGAACCCCTGAACCCCAACAGTTCCTTGACGCACCCAATCGCGACCTCCCTCTCCCCTCAACGGGGAGAGGGATTGAGGGTGAGGGGTGAGAATTATATCCGCCCGTGCTTGAGGTTCAGGGTGAGGTGAGGGTCCCCCGGGTTCATGGGGAGATTCGCGCATTGCCCCCCTGAACCCGGGTGGATCGGGCTACCTGCCAGTCAGATGCCCTGCCGGGCCTTCGAGCGGCCTTTCGCCTTCGTCTTCTATCCCGAAGGGATTGCCATCATTCAGCCCAGGGTTGCGAGGAACGAGCTACCCTGGGAAAGCGTCCCACAAAAATCACCAACTCTGGAAGAGTTGAATCAGCCTCCGGTTGAGAACCATCCGAAAAATTCGCGCCTTGACCCCCTGAACCCCCGATGTTCCTCGACACGTCCGCCGGTTTCTTCCTTCTCCCCTCAACGGGGAGAAGGATTGAGGATGAGGGGTGTGAATTATATCCGCCCCCCCTTCTTGTCCCCTGAGGTTCAGGGTGAGGTGAGGGTCCCCCCCGGTTCATGGGGAGCTTCAACCTCCAAGAATGGACGCGCATCGGGGCCATGAACCCCAAATTTTCCCAAGTCCGCCGATGGTGACTTCCCTCTCCCCTCAACGGGGAGAGGGATTGAGGGTGAGGGGTGAGAATGTTCGCCACCCTCCCTTCTTGTCCCCTGAGGTTCATGGGAAGGAGATGACTCAATCAAGCAAAGCAACCAAGCGGCAAGTGCATGCTATCGAAACTGAAGTCTCTTCCTGTTCCACAAGTTCCACCGATGTGATTTGCGCCTTCTGCATTTTATGTTTCCCAGCAACATTACACTTCGGGCCTTTTCTGCTTAAATCGCATCGATGCAACTGAATCTTCAGATTTCGGTCGGGAGCGCGGTCCCGAAAGCTTTCGGGACTGCCCTTCGAGGCGTCCCCGCCTCGAACACCTTTCCGGACCATTCCCGCCGTGGCGTCGTGAAGCATACGCGAGGCGCGCTTGTTCCTCATTCCTCCAATTCATCATTCAAAATCAAATGTTTGCGTGATTTTGCGCGAATTTGCGCGTTTTTGCGTAAATGGACGCCGCGGGAATTACCGCGTTTTAACGTTAATTAACGCGAATTATCACGATGCGAATTTTTAAAGCGTTTTTAGGCGTTTTTAGGCGAATTTAAGCGGCGAAGAGCGGAGCTTCCGTCTTTTGCCGCCTTGAATTCGCCCGCGGCGGGTGAGAATATCGGGCAAAGGAAAATATCATGGCGCTGAAAGACATTGAGCACATTGTGGTGGCGATGATGGAGAATCGCTCCTTCGACAACTTGTTGGGCTGGCTCTACGATAATCAGTCCAACCCGCCAAAGTTCAATATCCCCGCCCAGCCGTCACCAACCTTTGAGGGATTGACGCCCAATGCTTATTCCAATGTATTGAACGGGAACCAGGTTTTTGCCAGCCATCCCCCCACCGCCTGGCCGCCCGCCAACAATCCCAACGTGGTGCCAACCCCCGATCCCCACGAGGAATTTCAATACGTCACCCTGCAACTCTTTGGCGCCGCCGCGCCCGCCCCCGGCGCCGTGGCGGACATGAGCGGTTTCCTGCTGGATTATTCGGCGCCCGATGCCGGCGGAGCCAACGCCGGCCAGATTATGCAAACGTTTGGCCCCGCCGATGCCAGCGTCCTCAACGATCTGGCCCGGAATTTTGCCGTGTGCGACTATTGGTACGCTTCCGTGCCCTCGCAGACATGGCCGAACCGGGCGTTTGTCCACACCGGTTCATCCAATGGCCATCTCAACAACGATGATTATGAAACCTATGACATTCCCACCATTTTCAATGTCCTGGAAAGCCAGGGCAAAACGTGGGGTGTCTTTCACGACACCACCTTCATTCCATCGCTCACCTTGACGCAGTTTTTCCCCCGCCTGACCCTGCACGACGGCTTCTTTCATAAATACGATATTTTCAAACAACTGTGCGCCGCCGCTGCAACTGCCACGCCGGCCCAAAAATTACCGCAGTATTCCTTTGTCGAACCGCGCTTCACCCCGGAGTTGGGATTGTTCGAGATCGATTATCCGGCTGACTACCACCCGCCGCACAACATCTGTCGTGGCGAACAGTTTCTGGCGGATGTTTACCAGGCGGTGAAAAATAGTCCCTATCGCGACAAAATCCTGCTCGTGATCACCTTTGATGAGCATGGCGGCTGTTATGACCATGTGCCGCCGCCGACCGGTGCCGCCCCACCCGACCCGTGGCCAAAATCGCGGGACGGCACGTTTGATTTCAGCCGGTTCGGGGTGCGCGTACCAACGATTCTGGTGTCCTCCTATCTGCCGCCGGGCACGGTCTTCCGCGCGCCATCCGGAGCAACCCCCTTCGACCATACCTCCATTCTGGCCACGTTACGCGACTGGCTGAATCTGGATGCCGCCCCCAAAAATCCTTTTCTGACCAGCCCGCGAATCAAGAGTGCTCCCACGCTGGAGGCCGTCCTGACGCTGGATGACACGAACAGGAACACGAATTGGCCGGACATCACCGCCACCTGCACCATCGGCGATGACGATAAATCGCTGCAAATGCCGTTGAGCCAATTGCAGCAAAGTTTGATTGCCGGCGCCATCCGTCAAAATGCCGACAATCCCACCGACCCGGCGACGGTCACGCAATCAACCGTCCAGGCGAAAAGTTTGCGAACCTACGAAGACGCCCTCAACTTCATGCACCCCGATGCTCCCTAACGCAGCCGTATAAAAGCTGCGTTCCCGCTTCGCCGCATTGTTCGTGCCGGTGAACTCAATTGAAACAAGGAATGCTCTTGTTTCAATTCTTGCCTTTAAACTGAAACAAGCGCACTTTGTATTTCAGTCATGGACATCGAATCACCCCATCGAAAATCCAGTACTCAATCCGGGCGGTGGATTAAGACCCTGGAAGGCTACCGCGCTTATCATCCCAATCCGTTGCCGCCAACGATTGAATGGACGCAACCGCTGGCCGTGGCTCTGGCCAACGCCTCCACTCTGATCGGGAAACTGGCCGGGGAAGGACGACGTTTGCCAAATCCGCATGTCCTGATCCGCCCTTTTGTGCGGCGCGAAGCCGTGTTTTCCAGCCGCATCGAAGGAACCCAATCCACGTTGGGCGAACTGCTCGCGGCGGAGGCCGGCGCGGCGGTCGAAAGAAGCCCGGACGATTTGCAGGAGGTGGGCAATTACGTCATCGCGTTGGAATACGGCATCGAGCGGCTCAAAACGCTGCCACTATCCTTGCGATTGGTGCGCGAACTCCACGAAAAATTGATGACCGGAGTCAGAGGGCAATATGCCGCGCCTGGCGAATTCCGCCGCACCCAAAACTGGATTGGCCGGCCGGGCGATACGCTCGCGCAGGCATCTTACGTGCCGCCGCCGCCAGATTCCCTCGGGGAGCATCTGTCCGCATGGGAAAAGTTCTTGCATGACCGGATGCTCCCGCCATTGATCCACGCGGCGCTGTGCCATTATCAATTCGAGGCCATTCACCCGTTTCTGGATGGCAATGGTCGCGTGGGACGGCTGCTCATCACGCTGGAATTGTGCGAGCGGGACGTTTTGCCTGCGCCGCTGCTTTATCTGTCGGCATTTTTCGAGGCCACCCGCGTGGACTATTACGACGGGCTTCGTGGCATTTCCGAAAAGGGCGAATGGCTCAACTGGCTGCAATACTTTTTGAACGGCGTGGCGCGCCAGGCTGAAGACGCGGTAAGCCGCGCTGAACGCATCAATGCGCTTCTGGCGCGTTGGCGGGACGATCTGTCCGGCGATCCGGGCGCAAAGGTGGCCTTTCGGATGGTGGATATGCTGGGCGGAAATCCGTTCGTCACTCCCCGCGGCGCGGAGAAGCACCTTGGCCTGGCCTACAACACCGTGATGCGCGCCATTGGGCAACTGGAACAGCGCCGAATTCTTAAAGAAGTCAGTGGCGCGAAGCGCGCGCGGGCATATTGCGCCCAAAAATTATTGGACATTCTTGAAGAGCCGGCGCGACTTTCGCCCGCCGGAAAATTTTGATTGTCGCGTGCCGTCTCAACATTAATCACCAGAATCAGGCCGCGACGGAAATCTCTCCACTCAAACTGCTTCCAAAAAAAATCACGGCGTCTGCACCCGGTAAAATTGCATCGCCTCATTGTTTGTGACAGTGAACCGGTACGAACTCCCCGGCACGTTGGTGGCAATGACCGCCGTCGTGTTGGTGCTCCAACCCGGCGGGGTTAATTGATTCGCCTGGAGCAAATGAAACGTCCCGGCGCCGCCGCTCACATTGAAGTTCAGCAACACCTGGTTGCCCGACAACACCGGCCGCTGCACGCTGATCACCGTCGCGTTGTTGGAAATCACCGTGACCTCTTTCACCGGCCCGAACGCCAGCGGAAATTGGCCGAAAATGACCGGCTGCGCTTGAAGCAAATACGTTCCCGCCTGCGCCGGCATAAACGTGAAGTTCGTGCTGTCCACTGTCGTGATCGCTTCCTGCTGCACGTTCGTCAACGCGATGTCTTCGATGTTCCAACCGACGAAATTGTCGCTTTGCGGATCATAACTGCCGCCAGTGAAATCAAAATTAAACCGCAACAGCGTGGGCATTCCCGCATACGCCGCCAGCGAAAGCGAAACCGGCGTGAAACTGGATTCCGGGGTGTTCGCCCCGCCCGCCTCATCGAACAAATCGTCCCAGGTCGCGCCATCGTTCGTCGAGGCCTGCACCCGGGCGGTTTCATCGCTCGTGGCGTCGCCCAACTGGCTCGAAAAATCCAAAGCCGAAGCCGCCGAGGGCGCCAACACTTCATTGAATTGCATCAGTTGCGGCGCCGGATCAAGATGCGTCAAATGGAAACAATCCGGTTCAGACCCCACCGGCGGATTGGTGATCGCGTAATAATACGGCGGCGGCGAAATTGTGAAATTCCCCAAACCGTTCGCCGCCGAATCCACCAGGTCGCCGGAGATAATATTCGTGACCGTTGAATCATTCGTCACCTGATTCACCAATGCCTCCACGTTGGTGATTAAAATGTCCGTAAAATACCAGCCCAGGGGAAATCCGCTGTCGTTATACTCGCCTCCCTGGTAATCATAATTAAACCGCAACCGGATGGCCGTTCCGGCATAATTGGAAAGCGACAGCGAATGCTCCGTGAAACTGGATTCATAGGAGCCGTTCCCCGATTGCGTGTATATATCCGCCCAATTTGCGCCGCTGTCCGCCGACACCTGCACCCGCGCCACTTCATTCGCGGTGGCAAAGCCCAACTCGCTTTCAAAATCCAGCACCGTGTTGGTTGCCGGCAGCAACTCTTCATTCAATTGCAGAAATTGCGGAGAACTGTTCGCCAGATAATGCTCCAGGTTGAAGCAACTGCCCGAACCAAATGGCTCGGTGGTCGTCACGGAATAATTCGGCGGCGGCGTCAGTGTAAAATTCATCAATCCCATGCTCCCATCGTCGAACAAATTGCCCGAAACCGTCTGCGCGATCAGAAAATTATAACTGCTCACGTGCGGATCGTTCGGCGCCACGGCGGAATAGACCGTGCCCGCCCCGGCCACCGCCTGCGCCGGGCCGTTCATCGCCGTCGGAATATAATCCGCCCCCGGCATCGCCGGATCAAACACCGTCACATTGTAAGAGTAGCTGACGGCGACCCCATTGTTGGTGATATTGCCCACCGTCACGCTATAAACCGTGTCCGTGCCGTCGAAGGGAAACGTCGCGCCCTCCTGCGTCCCGTCCAATCCCATCGGCACCCACACCAGCGTGTTTTCGCCGTAACCGGTTTTATACGGCTGGATCACCGTCGCAACCGGAACGCCGTTGCTCGTCATGCTCACCGTGGCCGCGCTGAAATCCGCGTTCGACAACGCAAATGACCAGTATGGAAACACCACCTGATACGGTACAAAACCTTCCGGTGGCCAGGAGACATAGGGCTTCCGGGTCGCGGGCCGGGCGCCAAAACTTGCCGGGTCGAAAACATACGTGAGATTGGCCGCGGCGTTGGTTCCCGCGCCGGGCACGTCGCCAAAGCCCATCACCGTTTCCGAGGGATACAAAATCCACCGTCGGTGCCCCACCTCGCTGTTATTTGTGCCGAAGTCCCAGATAAAGAGCATCGTCGCTTCCGCGCCGTCCGCGCCCAGCGCCTGGTCGCCGCCGGCGTAACTCGCCGCAAAAGTATTGTAACAGGTGTAAGTATCGGGGGGATTATGGTTCAGCACGTTGTTTTCAGACATGATGACTGCCATCTGTTGCGAACCCCAGTTATCGATTGGGTTCAACGAAATTGTCGCTGGCATTCCCGCCATCGCTCGAAACCAGTTGAGGCGCAGCAGTTCGGCCTGTTGGAACGCATTCGAATTATGTCCCGGCACGCAAACCGAGGCGTCCGCCGTCGAATCCTGCGGCACATTGTCGGAGACCGGGAAAAGGCCGTTGTAAAAATCCCGCGTCTCCTCGCGCGCATCCGTGTTCACCGAAAATCCCCCCGTGACCGGCTGCAACATGGGCAGGCTGCCCTTGGTTCCTTTGGCCGGTGGATTCAACGACAGTCCCGATGGCGCCGGTGCGGCCTGGCCGAGGTCGGGGGGATTGACTTGTCGTACGTCCGGCGTCTGCTGTCCCCGTCCGGTGAGGGAAATCATCAATGCCGGCGCAAGGACCGCCATCAGGCAAAACGATTTGGCAAAGGGTATTCGCATGGTCTCCTCTCGATTGGGCAAAACAACCGCCCGTTTCTAAAAATTGGACTGCCGAACATTAGACCGAAATCAGCTCACCGTCAAATTGCCAAAGATTCACAAAGACAAACTTCTTGCTAAAACCGGTTCGTCGAACGGACACTGGCGGTTGCCAGTTTGGATGACCCGGATGAATTGGTTCTATCACAACATCGCCCGCCCGGTCCTTTTTGCGCAGGACGCCGAGCGCGCCCACGATTTCACCATGACCGTCCTCGCGCGCGCCGCCCGCAGCAACCTCGCTGGCCGCGCCTTGGAAAAATTCTTTCCCGTCCCGGAAATCCCCATCGAGGTCCTCGGCCTCAATTTCCGCAACCCCCTCGGCCTCGCCGCCGGCATGGATAAGTTCGCCGCCGCCGTTCCCGTTTGGGAAAAACTCGGCTTCGGCTTTTGCGAACTCGGCGGCGTCACCTGGCGCGCGCAGCCGGGCAATCCCGCGCCGCGAATCTTCCGCGCCGTTTCGGAAGGCGCCATCGTCAACCGCATGGGCTTCAACAACCCCGGCGCCGAAGTGATGGCGGAGGAACTCGCCGCCTGGAAAAGCTCCGGTCGCTGGCCGAATCATCCCGTGGGCGTCAACCTCGGCAAATCCAAGGTCACTCCCTTGGAAAAAGCCGCGGAGGATTACGCCGGCTCTTTCCGCGTCCTGCGCGAACATGCCGATTTCTTCGTCATCAACGTCAGTTCGCCCAACACCCCCGGATTGCGCCAGTTGCAGGATAAATCGGCCCTGGCGGAAATTCTCGCCGCCATCCAACAACTCCAGCGCGAGGTCCCGCGCCCCAAACCCATCCTCGTCAAAATCGCCCCGGACCTTTCGCTCGAAGCCGTGGACGAGGTGCTCGAACTGGCCGGGTCCCAAAACATCTCCGGCATCGTCGCCACCAACACCACGCCCGCCCGACCGCCAACTGAAAATCCCGCCCTTCAAAAAATTTACTCGGAGGCCGGCGGCCTGAGCGGCCGGCCGTTGCGCGCCCGCAGCACGGAAATCATCCGCCATATTTTCCAACAAACCCGCGGACAGTTGCCCATCATCGGCGTCGGCGGCATTTTCAACGCCACCGACGCCTGGGAAAAAATCGCTGCCGGCGCCAGCCTCATTCAAATCTACACCGGCCTCGTTTTTGAAGGCCCCGGCCTGATTAAAAAAATCTTGAGCGACCTGGTTTTGCGAATGGAAAATCAGGGCGTCAAGGACCTGAAACAAGTCGTCGGTTCGGCCGCGCTTTCTTAGCGCCCTGTCTCGAAAATGTAGCGGCAGGCTTCCCAGCCTGACGTAGAGCCGGCGCTTCCAGCCCGGCGGACCCGGCGCTGAAATTGGAAAACCGTGGAAAATCAAGCGTTGGTTCGGGCGGCAAGATGCCGCCCTCTATGACAGGCAGGGATGCCTGCCGCTCCACGCCCTACCGCCATTTCCGCTTTTCCCGCCGGAAAATTCCGTTATGTTCTTCCCATGCGCTTTGCCTTCTCAAAATACCACGCCCTCGGCAACGATTACCTCGTGCTCCATCCCAAAGATTGGCCCGCCCCGCTGGCCCCGGAGCAAATCAAGACCATTTGCCACCGCAATTTTGGCGTCGGCTCGGATGGCATTTTGCTCGGGCCGCTGCCCTCAAAAAAAGCCAAATGCGCCCTCCGCATCTTCAATCCCGACGGCTCCGAAGCCGAAAAAAGCGGAAACGGCCTCCGGATTTTCTCCCGCTATTTGTGGGATAAAAAAATCGTTCGCGCCGGCGAATTCACCATCGAAACGCCGGGCGGCGTCGTGCAATCCACCGTTTTGGAAAAAGGACAGACCGTGCGCGTCGGCATGGGCGCGGTCAGCTTTTGGAGCAATGAAATTCCCGTGGCCGGTCCCCGCCGCGAGGTCATCAATGAACCCATCCATTTGCGCGGCGAACGTTTCAACTTCTGCGCCGCCACCATCGGCAATCCGCACTGCGTGCTGCCCCTGCCCAAAATCAGCCCGGAACTCGCCCGGCAAATCGGTCCCCTGCTGGAGACTCACGCCCGTTTCCCCAATCGCATCAACGTCCAGTTCATGAAAGTCCTCGACCGCCACAACATCCAGATCGAAATTTGGGAGCGCGGCGCCGGATACACCCTCGCCAGCGGCAGCAGCAGCAGCGCGGCCGCCGCCGTCGCCCACAAACTCGGCCTCATCGACCGCGACGTCACCGTCCACATGCCCGGCGGCAAAATCCAGATCGAAATCGGCGAGGGCTTTTCCATCCGCATGACCGGCGGCGTCACCAAAGTGGCCGACGGCGTCATCGCCGAGGAAATGTTCAGCCCCACGCCCGGCCCGAAGGCATAAGGACATGCAAGGTGCTGCTGTCAGCGCCGTAGGCGCGGCATATTTGTAGAAATCAGACCAGGAAGATCTTGAAGCTCCGTCGGAGCGGCATATTCTGTTTTATAACGTGCTACACCATAACAAATTCCGCGGTTATTCTTAGGTAAGCGCCATTCGCCTGAAAGGGCGCCTCAATTCCACAAATATCGCTTATCGAACGCAACCCCATGCCGGCGCCTCATGCGCCCAATCTCTACAAACGTAAAGAAAGTGCTTGACATTATCTACGGATGTAGAGAATATCGCCGCATGACCAAGCCCAATGTTGAACTCACCCAGGCCGAATGGTCCGTCATCAAGGCCGTTTGGGAAACCGAACCCTGCACCGCGCCCGTCGTCCAGGACCGGCTGTTTGGACTGACCGGCTGGACTTATTCCACCGTCCGCACCCTGATGGACCGCATGGCGGCCAAGGGCGTGCTCAAGGCGAAAAAGGAGGGCAAGCTGACCATTTACCAGTCCGCCGTCACCCCCGCCCAGGCCCAACGCGGCGAACTGTTTTACGCGCTCAAGCACGCCTTCAACGGCGCGCTCACGCCCATGGTGCAATGCCTTTTGGACAGCAAGGATCTGAACGCCACGGAACTCCGGGAGTTGGAATCGCTCATCAAAGCGAAAAGGAAATCCGTCAAGCCATGACCGATCTTGGAAAGGCACGACATGAACTCATTCATCGAAACCGCAAACCAATGGGGCGGCCAATTTTTGGCCTTTGCCTGGCCGATGCTCTGGCAGTCGAGCCTGCTCATAACCCTCGTCTTCGCGCTGGATTT
This sequence comes from Limisphaerales bacterium, assembly GCA_052140285.1. GTDB lineage: Bacteria > Verrucomicrobiota > Verrucomicrobiia > Limisphaerales > UBA11358 > UBA11358. Next base: position 14,615 of record JBKQUF010000002.1, read on the forward strand.
ACTCCTGGCGCGAAAAATCCGCGCCGCCATCCGCTATGGGCTGTGGCTGGCGGTGTTGTTGAAATTGCTGTTGCCGCCAGCGCTGGCATTGCCCACCGGCGCGGCCTGGTGGTTGTTCCGGAGCGCGCCCGCGGCCACCGCCCCGGCGGCCGCAAAATATGTCGTCACTACCGGCGCCATCGCGCCCCCGGCCGATTTCGTTCCCGAAACTCCGCTCCTCGCGCCGAAACCGAAGCTGGACGGCGCCGGTTGGACCTTGCTGGCGTCAATCACGGTCAGCGCGGGATTGTTGTTGTGGCTGGCGTTTCGCTGGCGGCAGGTCGCCTCCCAGGTTCGCAACGCCGCGGCATCGGAGGAATTGTCCGGCGCGCTTCAGGCCGCCCGGCAAATGGCCGGACTGCGCGTTCGTGCGCGGCTGAAAATTGTGGACGGTGGAATGTCACCGGCGGTTTGCGGCTTGTTCCATCCCGTGATCCTGCTGCCGCGAACGTTGGCGGAAAAACTGCCCGCCCGGCAATTGCGCGCGGTGCTGTTGCATGAGATGTTTCATCTCCGGCGCAAGGATGTCTGGGTGAATTGCGCGCAGGCGTTGCTGCAAATTTTCTACTGGTGGCATCCGCTGTTGTGGCTGGCCAACGCGCGCATCCGCCGCCTGCGCGAGGAAGCGGTGGACGATGCGGTGATGCTGGCGCTGCGCGACGAGGCGGAAATTTACGCGCCGACGCTGCTCGAAGTGGCCCGGCTGGCCTTCCATCGCCCGCTGATGAGCCTCGGACTGGTCGGCATCATGGAATCGCGGAGCGCGCTGCGGCGGCGCATTGAGCGGTTGCTGAATTTTCGCGCGCCCCGCAAGGCCGGCCTGACCTTGCTGTCCCTCTGCGGAATTTTCGCCTTCAGCGCCGTGGCCCTGCCCATGGGGCAGGCGCCGGTCGCAGCGTCAGATTCCATTCCGGCGGATGCGGCGGTTGTCGAAAAGACACTGACAGTGAAGGTGGACCCCGAAGTCTTTATTCGAAATGTGAAGGCGCAGGCGAATCGGACACTGGGGACGGAGACCAACCATTATTCGGAAATCCTTTTGGACATCCTGCGGAATGAAGGTGTGGACTGTAATCCGCCTCACGGCATCCGCTTCAATTCAAAGACGGGGGAGTTGACCATGCGGAATACTCCCGGGCAGTTGGACGCTTTTCAGCAGGTGATTGAACAGCTTAATCGCCCCGATGGGAAATGCGATCTGCCGTTGCCGATTCAGCGGAAGATCATATTGATCGAATCGCGCTACTTTTGGGTGCAATCCGCCGATTTTAAAAAATTGACCGGGGATTTGCAGGCATACAGTGGCGGGCATGGGAATGCTCCCTGGTGGTCTGTGTCGCCGGCGAATTTCGGAGAATTCGATCAACGGATAAAATCGCTCCACCTGAAATCGTTTGCCGCGCCGCGAGTGCAAACATCCTCTGGGACCAAAGCTGACTTTTTTTCCGGCACCGTGACAAACGGAGTTGAATTAAACGGAGTGGAGTTAAATTGCGTGCCGCGGGTGATTCAAGGCGGCATCGAATTGGTTTTCAGGACAGAAATCGTCGGTGACCCGGCCGGCAAAAACCAGACGCTCGTCGGGCCAAACCTGTATCAAATTCATGGAACGGTAGGGGCGGAAGACCACGGGGAAATTGTCGTTCGCGCGGAAAATCCAGATGACTCATCCACCAATTTGGTAATGGTGATGGGCCTTCAGGTTGTGACGAATCCGGGAACTTCCAACTTGCAGGAAGGATTACAACGGAAGACAAATGAAAGCGACGACTACGCCAACCCATCCGCCAAACGAATCGACCCTGCGGCAGGTATGAATCCGGCGGCGACTAATCTTGAATCGCGTGGGTTCAAAGTGGATCCAAACACATTCGTCCGCGCTTTGCAAACTGCCTCCGGCTTGCGAACCACCAATGTTTCGACGATGGCTGAAAGTCTTTTCAATAAAGTTGGCGTGGATTTAACTGCACCTGGCAGAAGCATTACCTTCAACGATAAGCTGGGTCTGTTGTGGGTAACGGCCACCCCGTCAGAGTTGGACACTATTAAAGGTACCATTGTAGCATTGAACAATATCCCTCCACAGATTCACATCAAAGCCAGATTCATTGAAGTGGAACAGGACAACAACGCGAGCGGTTTTGACTGGTATCTGGGTAGTTCCACCAACGGCCCGGTCGCCAATGGCCGTGGCATGCCTTCGCCCGTTGTGCCGGTTTCGGCAGCCAATCCGTCCGTCCGTTTTCCCGTCACCGGCATTCTCTCTACTTCCAACACAAAAATTGTGATACATGCGCTCGAATCAAATCCCGGAACAGAGATTCTGGCCGAGCCGGAAGTGGTCACGCTTAGCGCACGACAAACCCAGATGCGCGCGACGGACGTTCTGACGGTTCTCACCGGCATCAACCCCCTGGCGCTTAAACCACCCGGCGTTTCGAGCAATGAATTGTTCTTGAAAGAACAAGTCGCGAGCGGGCCGGTTATTGACGTGGTCCCTTGCGTTCTTGCTGACGGATACACCCTCAATTTGAATACAACGGCTTCCCTGACTGAGTTTCTTGGATACAACCAACCGACCAATTCCGTCACTGTTTACATTAACGGAAAAAAACAAACCGTTTCGGTGCCGCTCCCCAAATTCCGCACCACAAAAATGTCCGCCCTTGTCAACCTGTACGATAACCAGACGCTGGTTTTGAGTGGACCGGTTGTTTCGGTCATTCAAACCATCAAGGACCAGGTGCCGTTGCTGGACGATTTGCCACTGATCGGACGGCTGTTTCGCAGCCAGACCGAGACTTCAGTGAAGAAAAACCTGATGGTCTTTATGACCGCCACGATGGTTGACCCGGCGGGAAATCGCGTGCGTACAGACGACGAATTACGGTTCGTTTCATCCTCCATTCCGACACAACCGCATTGATCGTCATTTTCGCGCTGCCGCATGAATGCCGGAACAAACTCTATCTGTTTTTCCCTATTCCAAATCCTTGTTTATCCATGCGTTTACCTGAAAACCGTTGCGCCCAACTGTTCGGGAGCGCACCCGCCCCGGGTGCAGTTTTCCGCGCCCTCGCGGAAAACCCGCTCGCAACGGAACCTCTCAAGC
>JBKQUF010000003.1:0-19334 GCA_052140285.1 Limisphaerales bacterium
AGCCGCAAGGAACAACCGCGCCCGTTGCATCCTGAACTGGTGAGGGAATTACAGGCGATGAAATCCGCTGGAAAATTGACGCCGGAAGCTTTGGTGTTTCCCGAACGAGTTCCGGCGATGAAAGTGATCCGCGCGGATTTCAAGACGGCGAATATTCCGCTGGTGGATGAGCGCGGCTATCGGGTGGACTTTCATGCGCTACGAATGACCTACATCACGCGCCTGCAACGGGCAGGCGTTTCGCCGCGTGAAGCGATGGAACTGGCGCGGCACAGCGATATGCGCCTGACAATGAAAACCTACACGGATACAGCGGCACTGCCACTGGCGGCAACCGTCCGTGGACTGCCCTCGTTTGATGACTCACACATAGACTCACAAACTTTAGTCGCCGACCGTCCTGCCGTGTCACCTGCCGTCATCGGATTGAAGTCCATCAAAGTAGGTAAAGCCATTGGAAACATTGATGAAAGTCATGGCCTGACTTCGACTGTCGCAATCTGTCACTCTAAACAAAAAAGCGGTGATTTGGGGTTCGAATCCCCCTCTCTCCGCCAGTTTTTACAAGGGGATTCTCGTGGTGACACACAAAAAGACTCACAAATTTCAGTCTCTACAGCCCTGAACGTCCCAAGCAATCACGCTTGGAAAATTTTGGCTCAAGTATTCACGGATACCGCCGAAGATAACTTGAAGCCAAATCTATGGTTGAGTTGGTGTTCGTTGTTTTGCCGTAGTTCGCTGTAATCTGCCGCGCCATAGTGTCACCCAAAGTATGCGCTGAATTTTTTTAAATCAGAATTATGAGCAGAACCATTGCTTTAAACCCGGTCACGCGGATTGAGGGGCATCTTGGAATTAAACTGGAAATTGAGGACGGACACGTGGTCAAGGCTTATGTTTCGGGGGAAATGTTCCGCGGCCTGGAAGTGCTTTTGCGCGGACGCGATCCACTGGACGCCCAGTACATCACGCAACGAATTTGCGGGGTGTGTCCGATTGATCACGGCATCGCTTCAGTATTGGCGCAGGACATGGCCTATCAGGTTACCCCGCCGAACAACGGACGGATTGTCCGCAACCTGACGCAGGCGGCCAACTTCATCGCTTCGCACATCACCCATTTTTATATTCTGTCGGCGCTGGATTTCGTCGATGTGACAATGATTGGCGGATACCAGGGCAACGACCGCGCGCTGCTGGAATTGCAGGCCTGGGTGAAATCGCAACTGGCCTCGCGCCAGGTTTATCCCGCGGCGCCGTTTCTGCCCCGCTACGCCGCTCAATATCTAGCGGACGCCAGCGCGAATTTTGGCGCGCTGAAGCATTACCTGCAGGCTTTGGACATTCGGATGCAGGCGCATAAAATGGGCGCGATTTTCGCCGGCAAAATGCCGCACGCCGCTAGTCTGGTGCCAGGCGGCGTAACGACGAAAGTGACCGATCTGAACATCCTCCAGTATCAGGCTTTGTTGGAGCCGATCCAGGATTTCATCAATCAATGCTATACCCCGGACGTCATCGCGGTGGCGAAGGCGTTTCCCGAATACTTTTCCCTCGGAGCCGGCTGCGGCAATTTTCTGGCGTACGGCGCCTTTCCGGAGACGACGGATGGCGCCTCGCCGTTGTTTCCGGGTGGCGCGCGATTGAAGGGCGAGTGGCAGAAAATGGACCCGGGATCTGTCACGGAGGACGTGGGGCAATCGCGCTTTTCCTCCGCGTCGGGCCGCCAACCGTTTGAGGGTGAAACAGTGGCTGCGCCCGAAAAGAGTGGCGCGTATTCCTGGCTCAAGGCGCCGCGCTACCAGGAACAGCCGATGGAAGTAGGCCCTCTGGCGCGCGTCCTGGCGGCGTATCAGGACGGGCGCAACGCCACGCTGAAAGACGCGGTGAACGGCATGCTGACGGCTACTGGACGGCAGCCCGCCGACTTGGTTTCCGTGATGGGCCGGCACGCCGCGCGCGCGGTGGAATGCAAAATTCTGGCCGACCGTTGCACGCAATGGCTCGATCAACTCACGCCGGACGCCCCCGCGTTCCAGGATTTCTCCATTCCCGATTCCGGGCACGGCTATGGCCTGACCGAAGCGGCGCGGGGCGCGCTGGGCCACTGGCTGGAAATCAAAGACAAAAAAATCGCCAACTACCAATGCGTGGTGCCGACGACGTGGAATTGTTCGCCCCGTGATGATCGCGACGTTCCGGGACCTGTCGAGCAGGCACTGGTGGGGGTGCCGGTGGCGGACGCGGACAATCCCATTGAAGCGGCGCGGGTGATCCGCTCGTTTGATCCCTGCCTGGCCTGCGCCGTGCATTAACCCAAATCTATATGGATGCCATCAATCGCCGTTCCTTTCTTCAACTCAGCGCCCGCTTGAGTGTCATGCTCGGCTTGGGCGTCTCGGCGATTCCCCGCCTGGCCGAAGCGGTGGAGGAATTGTCGCAGGGACTGGCGTCCGTGTTGTGGCTGCAGGGCCAGAGCTGTTCGGGTTGCTCCGTCTCGCTGCTGGACTCCGAATCGGTGACGCCCTTCAAGCTGTTGACGCGCTACATCAGTTTGGGCTTTCACCAAACCCTGTCCGCAGCCACCGGAAATCAGGCGGCGGATGTCGTGAACAAAATCATCAGCCAGGGTGGTTATATCCTCGTCGTCGAAGGGGCGGTGCCCGCTCAAATGCCCCAGGCCTGCATGTTTGGGGATGAACCTTTTGCCGATCAACTGGTCCGCGCGGCGCGGCAGGCCAAAATCATTCTCACCGCCGGCACCTGCTCGTCGTTCGGCGGCATTCCGGCGGCGGAAAACAATCCCACCGGGGCCATCAGCGTGCCGGCGTACTTGAAAAACCGGGGCTTGGACATGCCAATCATCCGGGTGCCGGGCTGTCCGATTCATCCCGACTGGCTGGTGGGCACGATTGCCCACGTCCTTAAATTCGGGCTGCCGCCGGTGGACGGTCTGGGCCGTCCGTTGGCGTTCTATTCCAAGTCCATGCACGAGCAGTGTCCGCGGTTCAATCATTACGAATCGGAAAATTTCGCCCGGACGTTTGGCGAGGAAGGCTGCCTGTTCAAGCTCGGCTGCGCCGGGCCGATCACGTACACCGACTGCAACATCCGCGGGTGGAACGGCGGAGTCAATTCCTGCATCCGCGCCGGCGCGCCCTGCATCGGATGCGGCGGCGAAAACTTTTGCGCCAAAGCGGACTATCCGATTGTGACCAAGGAACGCGCCGCCCAAAATCACTCACCGGAAACCTGACCCATCCGATGAAAACCTATCTCAAACCATTGCTTTGGCTCGTCGGCGGAATCGCCGTGATGTTTGCGGCCTCGCTGGCCCTGGAACTCTTTCGCAACGACGTCATGTTGCACAAACTATCCGCCGACAACTTGGCGCAGTTGCAACAGCGCGAGGAGCAGGCGGCGAAAAACTCGTTCGTCTCGGCGGAAAATAACGTTGTCAATTCCATCGAACGCGGCGAGATGGGCAAGTTTATCGCCCGGCTGCGTTCCTTGCAAAATATCGAAGGACTCCAGGAGTTTTCCCTGTTTGATCGGAACGGGGTTTGCGCTTATTCGTCCGACCAGAAATTCATCGGCGAGACGCTGCCGGCGGAATTGCGCAGCCGTTTGCAGGGCGAGTTCCAGCCGATCGCGCTCTGCACCAATGGCAGTTATGAAATTTACCATTCACAAAAAATCTCGGCCGATTGCCTGCGCTGTCACGTGGGCTGGAAGGAAGGGGAATCCTCCGGCGTGTTGCTGGGCCGTTTTTCCACCGAGTCGCTCCAACAATCGCAGGAGCGATGGACGCAATCCATGTCGAAGATGAAACACAGTGAGATTACCGGCGGGCTGCTGACGACACTGGCCATCGTATTTACTTTCGGCGTCCTGGCGGCATTGGTGATGTACCATCAGATTATCGCCCCACTGGTGCGGGTGTTGAAGGACCTCACCGGCGTTTCTGACCAGGTACGCGCCACGTCCGAGCAGTTGGGCACGGGCAGCCAGACCGTGGCGGAAGGCGCGAACCAGCAGGCGGCTTTTCTGGAAGAAACCGGCGCCGCCCTGGAGGAACTCTCCTCCACGACGCGCAGCAATACCGGCCACGCTCAAACCGCCAACGAACTGGCCGCGGCGACCCGCCGCGCGGCCGAAACGGGCGCCAGCAGCATGGAACAGATGACCCGGGCAATGGACGAGATTCAAAGCGCGGGTAATAACGTCGTCAAGATCATCAAAACGATTGATGAAATCGCCTTTCAGACCAATCTGCTGGCTTTGAATGCCGCGGTGGAAGCCGCGCGGGCCGGCCAGGCCGGCATGGGATTTGCCGTGGTGGCGGAAGAAGTGCGGAACCTGGCCCGGCGCAGCGCCGACGCCGCGCGGGAAACGGCGGCCATCATCGAGGACTCGATTCAGAAAAGCAAACACGGCGCGCAAATCAGCGCCGAAGTTGCCCGCCAATTTCAGGAGATCACTCACAAGGCCCGGCAGGTGGATGAACTCATCGCCCAGATCGCCACGGCCTCCCGGGAGCAGAACCAAGGCATTGGCCAGATCAACAAGGCCATCCGCGAGATGGACTCGGTCACCCAAACCAACGCCGCCAACGCCGAGGAAAGCGCCGGGGTGGCGGTGGAACTCGATTCGCAGGCCGATTCCTTGCGCGGCATTATCACCGAACTGACGGGATTATTGTCCGGCAAATCCGAGGGGGCGCCAGATGGAGGTGGCCGGTCCGACGCTCTGCAACCGTCCGGCACGGGGGATCGCCAGCCCATCGCCCCGTTACAACGACAATTTTCCGGCGAAACAAAGTCCACCAAAGGCGACCTGCCGGTAAAGACGCGATGATGGGACATCTGCTCCGAATAGGGAAAATTGCGCTTTAGACCAACTGCAAAAGGGACGTCCGAAAAAAGGGTTTACGCCGCCGATTTTCTGATCGCTGCCCGCTGTTCCACCAGGTAACGGGACCACTCTTCCAAGCCCTGCCCGGTGCGCGCCGAAACTTCAAAAACACGGGCGTGATGACTGATGCGGCGGAGATTGGCCAGAGCCTGGTTGCGGTCAAATTCACACGCGTTGGCCAGGTCCATTTTGGTCACCACCACGGCGTGGGCCGAATGAAAAATCGGGGGATATTTCAACGGTTTGTCCTCACCTTCTGTGACCGACAACAACACCACCCGCAAGTCTTCGCCGAGGTCAAAGGACGCCGGGCATACCAGATTGCCGACGTTTTCGATGACCAGCAAATCCAATGCGTCCAATTCCAACTGCCCCGCGGCCCGGGCCACCATTTCCGCATCCAGATGACAGACCGTGCCGGTGGTCACCTGCACCACGGGCACACCCGCCGCGCGCAGCCGTGAGGCATCATTGTCCGTGGCCAGGTCGCCGACAATGACCCCGGTGCGAAGGTGTTGGGCAAGAATGGGCGTCATCTTCTGGATCAACGTTGTTTTGCCCGAACCCGGCGAGGAAACCACGTTCAACACCAGCAAGCCTTTGGCTTTGAAAAAGCCCCGGTTTCGTTCCGCGAGCCGGTCATTCTTCTCGAGCAACGATTGATTCACGGAAATGCTTTGAGGATGGGTTGTGAAACCCTCATGGGAGTGAGGTTCAGCATGGGAATGATCGCCCGGCCCGCCAACGTTTTCAATGTTGGCGTCGCCGCCGACCCCGCAGCCGCATTCTTTGCACATAAAATCAGGACGCTTCCAGTGAGGCCAGTTCCAACTCAAGCCCGCGCCGGAGGCGGGTGTTAAATTGGCGGCATTGGGGACATTCGTAAAGCATTTCCGGGGACGAAAATTCAATCCGGCAATTCTCGCACCAACAGACCACCGGCACCAGTTCCACCTTCAACGCCGCTCCCTCCGCCATGGTGCCATGGCATACCGCCTCGAAGGCAAAGACCAACGCCTCCGGTACCACGCCGCTCATCACCCCGACGCGGAGCAGAAGATTATGAATTCGTGTTGCGCCCGCGGCCTGCGCCGCCTTGATTGCCTGTTCCAGAGCGTTTTGGGCGATGCCAACTTCATGCATGTTCGGGCGGTGCTGCTTCTGCCAATTGTGATGGCGGGATGATTTGAAGCTAATCGCTTTCCATCCGGAGTCAAGATTGAAACTGGAAGCAGGCTGTTCGCCCCGCCACCCCAAAAATAATATCGCCAACCGCGATGAAAAAGCAGACCCTGTGCGCGCCAACGAAATAATATATGGAAATCAGAAAAGCCGTCATCACCGCCGCCGGGCCGGGTCAACGGACGCTGCCGTTGCAGAAACTCGTTGACCGCGACGGCACCACCAAGACTGCGCTGGCCATCATTGTGGAGGAGGCGCTCAATTCCGGCGCGGAGAGAATCTGCGTGGTGATTTGTCCGGGCGACGCGGACACCTATCGGGCCGCCGCCGGACCGCACGCAAAGCATTTGGAATTTGAGGAGCAGGCGCAGCCGCGTGGCTACGGCCACGCTGTCTGGTGCGCCCGCCAATTCACCGGTTCCGATCCGTTTCTGTTGCTGGTGGGCGATCACCTTTATCTGAGCAGCGAAACCCGCAGTAGCGCGAGGCAATTGGTCGAGGTGGCCGCGGCCGAGTCCTGCGCGGTCTCCGCCGTGCAAGCCACGCATGAAAGCCAATTGCCCTATTACGGCGTGGCCGGCGGACGGCTCGCCGAAAACCGCAAGGGGCTGTACGTTGTTTCCGAGGTGCTGGAGAAACCGACCCCCACCGTCGCCGAACAACGCCTCATCGTGCCCGGGTTGCGCGCCGGCCATTATCTCTGCTTTTTCGGGATGCATGTGCTCACCCCCACCGCTATGGAGTTGCTGGGCGCGGAGATCGCCGCCGATTCCAAGGCGACCTTGAGCCAGACCCTCGCCAAGCTGGCCAACCGCGAACGCTATCTGGCCTGCGAACTCCAGGGCCGCCGCTTTGACATCGGCCTGAAATACGGCCTGCTTTACGCCCAACTGGCTTTTGCCTTGACCAGCCCGGCCCGTTCGGAAGTCCTCGCCGGACTCGTCGAACTTCTCGCCCAGGAACACCCTTGATCATCGCATGGCTGGCTCGTTCATCGAAATCATCACTTCGGCGGACCCAAAAGTCCGCAACCAGCCGCTGGACGCTCTCTGCTTAGGCGCCTCGGCCGGGGAACTGCTTGCCGCCTGCGATGAATTGGACGCTTTTCGCCACCGCAGCGACAATCTTTACGAACGGGTCCGCGCTCTGTTCTTTCTTTACGCCATTCACCGTTTTCATCTGCCGGGGAAACTGTCCGCCGGCGCGAGCGGCATGATCCCATTCAAGGGATTTGAAGCCCTGTTGCACCGGCGATTTGAAGAGGCGCTCAGCCAGTTCCTGGCCGCGCAAAAAAATTCCGGTCCCAGCGACGCCCTGTCCAGCGCGCTAGCCTCCGTGTATCAGCGTCTTGGCTTTCAGACGCTTGCCGACCAAGTGCGGCGCAGCGTGCGTTCGGTGCGCGGCAATCAGTGGATGTTCCGCATGGGACATCCGGCGGACCATCCGTTGCGCGTGCGCCCCGAGCTCTTGCAGCGCGGCGAGGACGGCAGCTATCCGGTCCTCCGGGAGTACACCCCCGTGCGCATGGATTTGAGCCACTCGGGGTGGAGTGACATTTTTTTTCTCGGCATGGATTTTCCGGAAGGCGCGCGCGTACTCAACATCTCGATTGACCTCGGCGTACATGGGCGCGACCCGACGCCGTTGCCTCCGGTGGAAGCCAGTTTGCGGGTGATTGACGAGCCGATTTTGCGGCTCACCAGCGTGGACCTAGCCGAAACGGCGGACCTCAACAGCCTCGCCGCGGTTTTTGATTTTGCCGGCGACCATCTGGGTTTGCTGAAGGCGGCCGTTATCGCCGCCGGCATCGTTCCGCCCGGCATTGAAGGTTCGGCGATGAATCTGGCCGATTTGCTCGCGCGCGTTGTGGGACCCAAACGCGGTCTCGAACTGGTCTGCCACGTGAAGGACATTCCCAAAGGCTCGCGCCTGGCGGTTTCCACGAACCTGCTCGCTTCGTTGATTTCCGTCTGCATGCGCGCCACCGGGCAGGCCGGCTCGCTCACCGGCGGCTTGGCGGAGGAGGAACGCCGCCTGGTGCTCGCCCGCGCGTTGCTGGGCGAGTGGCTCGGCGGTTCCGGCGGCGGCTGGCAGGATTCCGGGGGAGTGTGGCCGGGCATCAAGCTGATTTGCGGCGTGCCGGCGGAGGAAGGGGATCCCGAATTTGGCATCAGCCGTGGCCGATTGATGCCCGCGCACCGCATCCTGGATCACCATGAGGTCTCGTCCGAAACCCGGGAGCGTTTGCAGCAAAGCCTCGTCCTCGTCCACGGTGGCATGGCCCAAAATGTCGGCCCCATCCTGGAAATGGTCACGGAAAAATACCTGCTCCGTTCCGCCGCCGAGTGGAGCGGCCGCCACCAGGCCATCGGCTTGCTTGATGAAGTTGTGTTGGCCCTCCGCGCTGGCGACGTGCGGCGCGTGGGCGAACTGACCAGCCGCAATTTTTACGAACCCGTCCAGACCATCATTCCGTGGGCGAGCAACGCCTTCACCGAGATGCTTGTTTCGTCGGTGCGCGGCGAGTTTGGCGCGGATTTCTGGGGTTTCTGGATGCTCGGCGGCATGTCCGGCGGCGGGATGGGCTTCATCTTCGATCCGAAATGCAAGGCGCAGGCGCAGCGCCGCTTGCTGGAAATCATGTCACAAACCAAGCGCGAACTGCAACACGCGTTGCCCTTCGCCATGGAGCCGGTGGTCTATGATTTCACCATCAATGAGACCGGCACCCGGGCCGGGCTGCTGCGGGGTGACGACGCGCTGCTTCCGCGCGGCTACTATGCGCTGCATGTTCCGCGCTGGTTGCGCGCCGACGCCCGGGCCCTGACCGCCTCGCAACGCGCGGAACTGGACCGATTCAGCGCCGCCTGCCGCGCGCGCCCGGAATTATCCGGCATGATGCAAACGCTGTTCGACCGCCTTCTGCCCCCACAGCAGGCCGGGGCCGGCCATTCGCAAAGCCTGGGTGAATTGCTCGAACAGAACAGCTTCGACCGCACCCAGCACGAACAGATTCGCGACGATTTGAAAAGCGGCCGCATCGGTCTCGCCCAAAACCGTCTGCCGGCCAGCGCCGTCATCCAGGACGTGCGGAACGAAGACGTGGTGGATGCTACCCGGCCGTTGGCGGAGGAATGGCGTCGAGCCGGCCTGGCTGCGATTACCCGCGGTGAACTCGCCGTCGTCACGCTGGCCGCCGGCATCGGCAGCCGCTGGACGCAAGGCGCCGGAGTCGTCAAGGCGCTGTATCCTTTCTGCAAATTCGCGGGACTTCACCGGACGTTCGCCGAAACCCACCTCGCCAAAAGCCGCCGCATCGGCCAACTCGCCGGACGGCCTTTGCCGCATCTCTTTACGACCAGTTACCTGACCCACGCCGCCACGGAGGAATTCCTGCGCCGAAACCAGAACTATCATTATCCCGGGCCGCTGCTCCTCTCACCCGGACGCGCCATCGGTTTGCGGATGATCCCCATGGTGCGCGACCTGCGATTTCTGTGGGAGGAGATGCCGCAACAACGGCTCGACGAGCAGCAGCAGAAAGTGCGCGAGAGCCTGCGCGCCGCGCTCATTAACTGGGCGAAGACGGCGGGCGAGGGCGGCGATTACACGGACAATCTCGCCGCGCAATGCCTGCATCCGGTCGGACACTGGTTCGAGGTGCCGAACCTGTTGCGCAACGGCGCGCTGGCGCAACTGCTCCGCGAACGTCCGCAGTTGCAACACCTCATGCTGCACAACATTGACACGCTTGGAGCGGACCCGGACCCGGCCCTGTTTGGGCTGCACCTCGCGCAGGAAGGCTGCCTGACATTCGAGGTCATCACGCGCCGGCTCGAAGACCGCGGCGGCGGCTTGGCCCGGGTGAATGGACAGGTGCGGCTGGTCGAAGGCTTGGCCATGCCCCGCGAGGAGGACGAGTTCCAACTCCGCTTCTACAATTCCAATACGTGCTGGATCAATATCGACAAAGTCCTCGCAGTCTTCGGCCTGACCCGGACCGCTTTGGCCGATGCCGAACGCGTGGCCGCCGCCGTCCGCGCCCTGGCCGCGCGCATGCCGACGTACATTACCATCAAGGAAGTGAAGAAACGTTGGGGCCAGGGCCAGGAGGATGTTTTCCCCGTAAGCCAGTTCGAGAAACTGTGGGTGGACATGACCGCGTTGCCCGAAGTCAAGTCGCGGTTTGCGGTCGTGCCGCGCCTGCGCGGACAACAACTCAAGGACCAGGCCCAACTGGACGGCTGGCTGCGCGACGGCTCGGCCAATCACTTGAACCAGCTTTGCGCTTGGTAATCTCCGAATAAACGCTGTTTACTGCCGGTTGGAAGTGTGAGTAAGCTGCTAAAAACAAACGACCATGAATAAATCAATCAAGAACTCTGGATTCCTGACCTTCGCCGCGGGAACCGCCGTCGTCGCCGCGGCAATTATCGGGACAACCTGTTTGGCGGACAACCCGGTGGTGCAAACGTCTTTCACCGCCGATCCCGCGCCGATGGTATATGACGGCACGCTGTATCTTTACACCAGCCATGACGAAAACGATGCCTTCGGATTCAAGATGCTCAATTGGAAATGTTATACCACCACCGATATGGTGAACTGGACGGATCATGGCTCCGTGGCCTCCCTGACAAATTTTCCTTGGGCGGCAGCTTCCATATCCGGCTGGGGCGGTTTTTCAAACGGCGCCTGGGCGCCCCAGTGTATTGAGCGAAACGGCAAGTTTTATATGTTTTGTCCTTTGCAGGGCAGGGGAATCGGGGTGCTCGTTTCGGATAGCCCTTTCGGACCTTTCACCGATCCTCTCGGCAAACCGCTGATTGGCGGCCAGTATGACAGCATTGATCCCACCGAATACATCGACGACGACGGCCAGGCTTACTTGTATTGGGGGAACCCGAATTTGTGGTATGTGAAGCTGAACAAGGACATGATCTCCTATTCCGGAGCGATCACCAAAGACCCCTCTTTTGCCAAAGTGAGGGGCAAACCCGATCCCTTCCATTACCAGGAAGGCCCGTGGTTTTATAAACGGAATGGCCACTACTACATGGCCTATGCATCCACCTGCTGCCCCGAAGGAATCGGTTACGCCATGAGCACCAATGCCACCGGCCCGTGGACTTATGGTGGATATATCATGCGACCGAACCCGCAATCCTCCGGCAATCACCCCGGCATCATTGATTACAAAGGCAACTCCTATGTTTTTGGTTTCAATTACGCCCTGAATTATGCCCTGACGCCCATTCACCGCGAAAGGCGTTCGGTCTGTGTGGCGTTGATGACCTATAATGCCGACGGCACAATTCCCACGGTTCCGTGGTGGAACAAAGAGGGTGTTCCCCAGATTGGCACTTTCAATCCGTATGCACAAACGTCGGCGGCCACCATCTGCTGGGAATCGGGCGTGACCACTCTCAGCGACACCGGTGGCCAGCTGGGCGTCGTCTATGTGTCGGTCAACACCAACAGCGCTTACATCAAGGTGAAGGGTGTGGATTTCGGCAGTGACAGTGCGAAAACCTTTACGGCCAGCGTGGCCGATGGGGACCAGTCGGGTGTCATCGAGCTGCATCTCGACGACACGAACGGCACATTGATTGGATCGCTCCCGGTGCCGAACACGGGAGGTTCGGAAGCTTGGCAGATGAAGACGGCGGTTGTTTCGGGCGCCACTGGCGTTCACGACCTTTATTTCGTCTTCACGGGCCAGGGCGACGGACATCTCTTCAACGTGGACTACTGGAAATTCGATAAGTAGAAGGAACACGACCTTGTTAGCCGCAGACAATATACGCTCCATATTTGTTTACATTGGCAGTCGGCTTAAACGGATGCCGATGGGACTTCTTTCGCTTACCGGACTTTGTGTGTTTGCACCGGTCTTTGGTCTTGGCCTGCATTTTCATTCTGCTGATGGCTCACAGGGTTATGTTGGATTGCCTAGAATATTACTGATAGCCATTGGTTCGGCTGTTTTTGTTTACGGGTTTTTGGAAGCTACGCTATGGTCACGTCCTTTGTTCGTGCTATGGCTGGCGGCTTCCTCAATCTGGTCGATTTTCCAGAATTACGCCACATATTCATTCTTGGATTATTTAGGCTTGTTGGCTGCCGATGTATTTATTGTGTGGATTTTATTTTTTGAGCGTGGAGTTCGAGATTATTATGCCCGCGTATGAATCTGTTGCCCATTAAATGCCGGAGCCGGGTGGAGCCTTCTGTTTGCCGAGAAGGTTTCCGCCGGACATCCCCGGAAATTGACATCGACATCTCCCGGGTCTGAATTTAATTTAAGCCCCATGCAACGCATCCATTTGCATAGGAAACATCTGTCCACGCTGACCGGTCTTTTGTTGGCCGTCCTCGGCACCACCGCGGCCCCGCTGTTCGCGCAGACTACGAATTCCGAAACCGATAATTCCGTTTCCAACGCCGCGCCGGCAACGCCCGTTTTGCAAATTGACGCCGGCAAGGTCACCGGCAAGGCCAGCCCGGCGCTTTACGGATTGATGACCGAGGAAATCAATTTTTCCTACGAAGGCGGCCTTTACGGCGAACTGATACGCAACCGCACATTCAAGTCCAGCCTGCGAAGTCCGACGTTCTGGAGCGCCGTCGGCGGGGCGACGATGATGCTTGACACCAACCGGCCGCTGAACGCCGCGTTGAACGTGAGCTTGAAAGTGGAGACAAGCACGGCCTCCAAAAATTCACCGGCCGGAATCGCCAATGGCGGTTATTGGGGCATTCCCGTCCGTCCAAATACGGCGTATCACGCCTCATTTTATGCGCGCGGCGAACAATTTTCCGGCCCGCTGAATCTCTCGCTGGAAAGCGCCGACGGCACAAATATTTTTGCAAGCGCCACCGTCCGAAAAATTTCCGGCAAATGGAAACAATACGACGTGACCCTGACCACCGGAGACGTCGAAACGTCCAAGAGCAATCGCCTGGTCATTTCCACAACCAAACCCGGGACGTTCTTCCACAAACACGGCGCGGTTTGGTTCCAAAATGTTTCGCTCTTCCCGCCGACTTTCGATGATCGCACGAACGGCACCCGCCCGGACCTCATGCAATTGCTGGGGGACATGCAGCCGAAGTTTTTGCGCTTTCCTGGCGGCAATTATCTTGAGGGCGGCACCATTGCCGAGCGTTTCAATTGGAAGGAAACCATCGGTAACGTCGCGCAACGTCCCGGACATCGCAGTCCGTGGGGGTATTGGTCCACGGATGGCTTTGGTCTGTTGGAATTTTTGGAATGGTGCGAGGATTTGCGCATGCAACCGTTGTTGGCGGTTTATGCGGGTTATTCGCTGGGGGGGCAACATGTTGCTCCCGGCCCTGATTTGAACCCTTACGTCCAGGACGCGCTCGACGAAATTGAGTATGTGACCGGCGACACCTCCACCAAATGGGGCGCGCAACGGGCGAAAGACGGGCATCCCCAGCCGTTCCCGCTGACTTATGTGGAAGTCGGAAATGAAGATTTTGGCGATAGGTCCGGGAGCTACGACGGGCGCTTCACCCAATTTTACGACGCCATCAAGGCGAAGTATCCACAATTGCAAGTCATCGCCACGACGGGAGTCCGGTCGCGCACGCCGGATTTGCTGGACGAACACTATTACCGCTCGCAGGAAGACATGGAGGCGCATGCCTTGGACTACGACAAGTATTCGCGCGCGAGCAAAACGAAAATTTTTGTCGGCGAATGGGCCACGCGGGTTGGCTCGCCCACGCCGAACATGGCCGGGGCACTCGGGGACGCCGCCTGGATGACCGGGATGGAGCGCAATTCCGACATCGTTTTGATCTCCAGCTATGCGCCGCTTTTTGTCAACGTCAGCCAAATGAGAGGCGGCAATCGTTCAATGCAATGGGCCACGGATTTGATCGGGTATGACGCCTTGAGCAGCTACGGCTCGCCCGGGTACTACGCGCAAAAGATGTTCAGCACGATGCGCGGCGATGAGATTCTCGCCACTGATTCACAGAACATCCCCACCCGCGAATGGCAGGCGCAGTCCTTTCGCGGGTATCGGCCTCCGCCGCAACAACTCCGGCAGATTTTCTTTGATGCCACCCGCGACAGTCAGAGCGGAGTCATTTATCTCAAGGTGGTAAATGAAGCCGGGACGGCGCAGCCGATCAATATCCAAATCGCCGGCGCGCCGCAAATTGAGCCTGAAGGCGAAGCGGTGGTTTTGGCGGCGGACAGCCCGGATGATACGAATTCCCTCGATCAGCCCCAAAAGGTTATTCCGCACACGGAGACTGCGAACGGCTTGAGCGCCAATTTCACGCGCGAATTTCCGCCGTTCTCCATCACCGTTTTGAAATTAAATACGAAATAAAACCATCTTTGCGGCCCGGTGGCGGCTGTGTCACCGGATTGAATCCGCGGAATTGAGCACAAGGTTTTGGAACTGCAAACTACCGTCCATTCCAACGATAAGTTTCGCCCTTGCGCAGTTTCACCTCGCGCGTGACTTGGCCGTAACGCAGTTGAATGGACCCGCCATTGAGCGAATGAACGGCGGCTTCGACCAACTTCCCGTCACGCCAGGATTCATCGACTTCAAAGGCGCCGCGGGCGCGCAAACCCTGGACTGAACCATCAGGCCATTGAGGTGGCAAAGCGGGCAACAGGCTGATTTCGCCCGCATGGCTTTGAAGCAAGGCTTCGGCCACCGCGGCGGTGAAGCCAAAACTCGCGTCCGATTGATTGTAGTGCGCGTTATGCAAGTTGGCGCCGGGTCCTACTTTCATATACTTCTCGATGAGCGAACCGACCTCGTCGCCGTGCTCCAGACGCGCCCACATGGCAATGCCCCAGGAAAGCCGGAATCCCTCCTCCGGCGGATGAGCCTCCATCCACTTTTGATAGGCCGCCGCAAATTCAGGATTGCCGCGCAGGGTGATCGAGCTTCCTGGATAAAAGGGGAAGTTTGCCGATACATTGTGGCCTTGGGGGCCAGGCTGCCAATCTTCAATCCACTCCTGGACGAAACCCGATTTGCCAATCTGGTATGGCGGGATGCGGGTCAGCGCCGCCTGTAAACGCGCGCGAAAGTCCTCGTCCACGCCCAGTATCCGGCTGGCTTCGATGCAATGCGGAAACAGCTCGCGGATCAGCCCCACGTCCATCGTTGGGGATGGCGAAAGATAAGACATCCTCCCCTCGCTGTCGTAATAGCCGTGTTCAGGCGACATCGAGAACGGCGTGACCAGCCAATGATGTTTCGGCTCTTCCACCATCAATTCGAGCAGGAACTGTGCGGCGCCTTTCATCACCGGGTAATACTCCCGAAGAAAATTGGTGTCGCCGGTAAACGCGTAATGTTCCCACAGAGATTGGCAGAGCCACGCGCCGCCGACCGGCCACATGCCATAGCGCGCCGCATCCACCGGGGCCGTGCCGCGCCACAAATCAGTGTTGTGGTGAACCACCCAGCCGTCGTTGCCGTAATATGCTTTTGCCGTCTCCGCGCCGTTAACGGAGAGGTCTTTGATCAGAGCGAAAAACGGCGGCGTGCATTCGGACAAGTTGCATACTTCTGCGGGCCAGTAATTCATCTCCGCATTGATGTTGACGGTGTATTTGCTGCCCCACGGAGGAAGGATCTCCTGGTCCCAAATGCCCTGTAAATTCGCCGCCTGCCCGCCGGCGCGGCTGCTGGCCGCCAAAATGTAGCGGCCGAATTGAAAGACCAATGCCTCCAGATTGGGGTCTGAACCTCCGGCGCGAACGGCGTCCAACCGCTCGTCGGTCGGCGTCTGGTTTATTGAAGCGTTACCGATTTTCAAATGAACTCTGCTCATCAATCCGCGAAAGTCGTTCTCATGGCGTTGCAGCAACGCGCCGTAATCTTTTCCCGCACCGCGTGAGAGAATCTGCCCGCAGGTTGCGGCGGGATCGCCGCCGATGTTCGTGTAGTTCAGGTAACTCGTCGCGATGGTGAGGATGAACGTCACCGCGTCGGCGCCGTGAATTTGCAAAGTCCCGTTTGTGGTTTCGGAACTTCCACCCTCCGGTCGCGCCACGAGCGCCGTTTCAAACCGCAATCCCCGCCCCTGGACCGGCGCGATCAACGGATTTGTGGCCCGGCCCAACTGCTTCCAGGAACCGTCCATTACCAGTTTGTTCGGCGTGGCAGTTGTGGCGTCGAGATAGGGACTTTTGAGTTGGGCCTGAACCGAAACCCGCCCTGGTTTGTCACTGCGAATGCGCATCACCAACACATGGTCCGGGTAGGACATGAACGTCTCACGCGTAAAAACCGCGTCCCCGACCCGGTAACTGACTTTGGCCACTCCGGTTTCCAAATCCAGTTCGCGCCGATAATCCTCGGCGTTGTTCGTGCCCTCAAAATCGAGCAGCAAATCGCCAATCGGTTCAAACGTCTGCTGTCCCTTGGGAATTCCCCAAAAATGGTTGTCCGCCATTTTTTCGGCCTCCTGGAATTTGTCGGCGAAAACCAGATCGCGAATCTGCGGGAAATAGTTGATGGCGTTGGTGTCGTTGTAGTCATGCGGACGTCCGGACCAAAAAGTGGATTCATTCAGCGCGATGCGTTCCTGCGGGATGCCGCCGAACACCATGGCACCCATGTAACCGTTGCCAATCGGCAAGGCTTCCACCCATTGTCGGGCGGGTTGCCGGTACCAAAGCGTTGCGTCGGGGTTGATGGTTTCGTGCGCGGGTGAGGGGGACAACTGTCCCGCGGCTTGGCTCGTCGCCACCAGTACAAACTGGCAAAGGGCGGCAGCCGCGAGGGCGACGAGTTTGGTCCGCGTCATGGCCGAAATAATGATCAATTTCATATCGTGCAAGCCTCCATTTTTAATTCACCGTTGCCGCCGGCGGGTTGGCCAGAATCTTGAAGAGAGCGGGATCATACTCCTCCAGGCCGGTTATTCCGTAAAGGTGGTTCGCGGAAATCCATGGCAACCAGAACCGGTGGCCTCCGACGCCTCGGCCACCGCCGCCCGGCCCCATGCCCCAGCCCTCTTGCTGCCAGCCAATGCCTTTCATGTCGTATTGGCGTCCCGGAAGAGCAACCATCGATTTCGTGTCATGCAACAGCACGCGCGCGACATCAAGGTAATGCGGGTCCTTCGTGAGGTTGTAGAGCTTCGCATAAGAGGGCACGGCCCAATCCAGGTACTCATCCACGCTGCCGGCAACCCGGGCCGTGATGCCTTGAACCCCGACGGTCGGCACGCCCTTCTTCCAATGGAGATGCGCGTCCTCCGCATCCAATGGCATCGGCAGGTTCCAGATCCAAATCCAGCTTTCGGCATAGTTCGCCGCGGCTTGGGCGCGATCCAGCCATTTGGGGTCCTTGGTTGAATCGTAGAGGCTCAGGAAAGCTTCCATGCTCAACATCCCGGCTTCTTTATCGGTGTTGTTCGGGTTGTCGCTCGCCCCTCCGACGTAAAGACCGCGGGTTCCCCAGTTCGCCCAAACATATTCGCCCGCGCGGACCGC
Source organism: Limisphaerales bacterium (assembly GCA_052140285.1). Lineage (GTDB taxonomy): Bacteria > Verrucomicrobiota > Verrucomicrobiia > Limisphaerales > UBA11358 > UBA11358. The sequence continues at coordinate 17,606 of JBKQUF010000003.1, forward strand.
CGCCTCCTGATATTTCAGGTCGCCCGTCTCTTCGGTCATCATAACCAGCAATGGCACGGGACAGTAGGTTGCCGTTCCCGTTGTCTCCGCCACCGCGCTGCTTCCAACCTCCCATCGCCGCGGGAACGATCCATCGTCCCGCTGCTGCAGCACCAGCCAATCCGTATAAGTTTTCACCCAATTGAACCATTCCGGGTGCAGGCGTCCGAGGGCGCGCTCGCGCCGGTACGCCCGCATCAGCACGCGCATGTCCTCGGTCGCATTCCGCAGCCACGGAGCGAGCCAGATATGATGCCACGGCTTGCCGGTGGCCAGGTCGTAGCCGGTGCCCTGAAGCGGCACGGTCGGCAGCGCCTGGATCAAGGACGAGATGATGGCCAATCCCGTCTGGCGCATTTTTTGCCCGCGCTCGGTGGGATCGCGATCCCCATCGCGCAGCAACTGGTCCGCGCACTCGATGTTCTTGCCCACAAAGCCCATCGCGACCATTGTCCAATTCCATTGAAGGTGGTTCGTCGGTACGGTGGAGAGAACAAAAGGAATGGCGGTCCGCCCGTCAATCGTCGCGGCTTGGGCCTCAAGGTGGTCGATCAGAACCCGGCGCACCTCCTCGACGTCGATGTAAGTGACGGCGGGATTTAATGTGTTCCATGCCCAACGCCACGAGTCGCGCGTCACGTCACGGAACGACTCGTTCTGCCCGAAGCGGAAGCTCAACTGATAGCTATGCGCCACGCCTTGCGCGATCGGGTGATAACGCCGGATCCATCTCGGTTTCGCCGGCGCGTTCGTGCCGTTCGCGTAAAGGCACACCGTGCCCGGAAACGAGAAGCCACACTCGATCGGCCCTTCGTCCGCCTGCCACGCCCCCAACGCGCCGAACTGAAACCGCGCATCGGTCATCACATCCTTGGAAAGCTTCGTCTCCGCCACGGTGGAATCGCCGCGCGGTGCAGGATCCAGCATCGTCACCGACGCGCCATTGTCAAAAGAAAGTGCGAACAGCGGTGCCGGAAGGATGTCCTCGCGCATGAAAAAGCGGTGGGCCGCGTCGTTCAGTGTGCCTCCCGGCGAACGTTCGCCATCGTGGGTGGGATCGCCATACAACGCCCCCGGCGCCAGAAATTTCACGTCGGACCAGCCAATTGAAGGGTCAACCTTGAACACGATCGACGAGGAAAATCCGCCCGGAGCGTCCCCCGCCACTTCCACTTTCCGGCTCAACGAAACCACCGCTCCGGTCATACTCCAGTGGTCCTCCACGTGAAAGACAACCTTGTCGCCATAAGCGATTTCGGCTTGGGCATCAACCCCGGAAGCCGACGGCTCGACCGTTTTATATCCGGCGGCAAGCTCGCGGATGTCCTCTTCCGTGCGAAAGACTTCCAGCCTGGCGGGTTGGGGTTGTTGGATCATCGGAGCCGCTCCGCCCATGATTTCAATGCCCCATTCGCTGCCCGTGGCGCGGACGAACGAGACGGTCGCGCCAGTCTGCAAGCGTCCAAGTTCCACATGATCCGCTGGTTGCGCGAACAAAACCGGTCCGGCCAGACACAGCCCAAGAAGCAAGGATTTGCCTATCATAAGTTCAGGTCGGGTTAGCGTGCGTTTTCCGCCGCGATTTCACAAGGAAAAGAAGATGCTAAAAAAATCAACCGGGATTTTTTCTTGAATTTTCCCCCAAGATGAGCTACCGTATGCCAGCCCTTGATTGAGAGAGACTTTTGGA
>JBKQUF010000004.1:0-3908 GCA_052140285.1 Limisphaerales bacterium
CGCCAATGACTGTTGAATTTTTATTTTAGCAATTGACCGACTTGGCACATTGGTTGTGGTTTTATTCACTTTAGGATTGGGTGGCAGTTATTTGATTGCGGTTGCCAGCGGTATCACAAATTCAGCATCCCGTAGAATTGCTCGACCAAACCGAATTGCTTCGCGATGTCCGTCTCAAGGCCACATTCCTGTGCCATTTCCGCGAAGGTTGTAAACCAAGAGGCAGGTGGGGCAATCAGGTCGGCCGGAACTGTGTGTGTCTGCCGCCGTTGAAAGGTTTCACGAATGGCTTGCGGCAGGCGGGCGGCGTCCATTTTGGTTTGTCCAATCAGCAGAACCAAATCCACCAAATCTTTGACGCGAGTGTTTTCCCGATCCGCTCGCGGCAAGGTGTAGGCGTGAATTTTTTCGGCAAATTGTTCCTCCGGCGAAATGGCCGGAAAGATTGTGGTAGCAATGCCGGCAAACCCAAGCCAATCCCGACCTGACAATGATTCGTAGGGTGCCCGCAGCACATCACCCGTGCTTACATCCAGATGAAACTTAACAAACGTGCGCCCGGCCAATCGCGCATCCGCGGGAAACCGCGCGCCGCCGTAAGGTGCAGCGTTCAAATCCTGCGTTGCCGCGCCAAAAACAAAAGTGAAAAAATCTTGCAAGTCCAATTCACCCGCCTCGCGCAACGCTTCCAAAACATTGGCGGCGTTGGCATCCCAATCCGCCGACGGAATGGGCAGTCGTCGCAACGCCAGATCAATGTCGCGGGTGGTGCGAGCCGTCTTCAGGCGCAATTCCATCGCGTAACCGCCTTTCAACAACCACGGCGCATCTGGTTTGGCAAACAGGCGGCAGAGCAAGCGATCGAAGGCGGCTTGCCGACGAACGCGCTGGAGGTCGAGGCTTTCGACCTGCGCCAATCGTTTCAAGCGATCTTCCAGCGCCACGCGCAATGCAGCGGCGGAAGCATATTTGTTTGCAGGCTTCACGATTTATTTTCCACCAGCAGTTCGTCGAACCACGGTGCGAGTTTTTTCTGACGGCGCAATTCCGAGGTTTCACGAACGGTAATCAGTCCACGTTCGCGGCCTTCAGCCAGAGCCTGTGCTATGATGTCACGCGAAACGGATTCTGTCGCCACGAGATCGGCGATGGCGCGGAGCGGACGGGTCACAGTAAAGCCCTGCCTTTGCTCCACATCATTTTTGCCAAGCAGCGTTCGATGCAGCACCAGTATTTTCGGCACTTTTGCGCTTCGTCGAAATGCTGGTGGAACGGTCAGATGGAGCTTCGCTGGATTTGCATCCGAGAGTTCATGGATGCTGAGTGCGGTTTGATGGGAATAGACACCCAGAGGTTCGCCCGCACGATCACGCGACCAGAGCGAGTAAATAACCAGTTGTTCTTCGGATGATTGCGGAAAACGTGCCAGCCGATAAATGCCACGCTCAAGGCGCACCCAATTTCCAGCCTTAACGTGATGTGCCTGGCTGCCGAGCAGATAACCGACAGCGGCTGCCTGCTTGGCAGTGAAATAGCCCTGCTGCTCCTCGGCAAGCTTAAAGAGTGCAGCAGACGTGGATTGGCTTGGATGATGCATCTTTTTTAATATACAAATAATTTGTATAAATATGCAACAATGCTTTCGTGACTGCCTAATTAACGGTGGGCATTGCACGCCAAGCCATTTTCAATCAGATGCCAGCAGTTTCAACAGTTCGGTGCGCGGGACGAGCAGCTTGCCGCGCAACGCCCGGCACGGCTTGAGTTTGCCACGCTGGATGAGCCGGTAAACACTGAAATAATTGACGCCAAGCATGTCGGCGGCTTCCTGCACGGAATACGCCAGTCGTTCGGGTGGCGTTGGGTTGGGTTGGGCTTCGGTTTGGGGAATGGTTTCCATGCGGTTCTCCTTTGGTCAAGATTCAGGTGCGAGGTCATGCAGTTCTTGGGGAATGTGTTGGTGGACGGTTTCATCCATCGGACGTTGCCAGTCAATCGGGGGAAACAAATGGACGAAATGAACGCGCAGGGCGGCGGCGATGAACAACAGGTCATATTCGGCGACGCCCATCGAGCCGCCTTCGATCTTGGAAACGGTGCTGCGGGTGGCGTTGTGCCAGCCGGCAAGCTGCAATTTGACGGCAAATCTCTCCTGCGACCAGCCGTTACGCTGGCGCAGTTTCCTGACTTGCTGTCGAATCAAGTTCAGCTTTTTCATGGCAACCGAATCAGAATCTCATGCGATTTGATCTGCGTTGTTTCATATTGAAACAAAATGCAGCCTCTGTTTTTTTACCGTAAATCCACCGGGCAGGTTGCGGCGAAATCATCACAGCTTTTGCCCGGCGTGAATTTGGTTTCACGATGAAATCAAATTTCCATTGCGGGTTGCCATGCTCATGGATTCGCTCCCAGCAAACCATGAACGCGCGCCACGGTCGCCGTTGGCGCAGTTCGATGACCTGCCGTCGAATCAAGTTCAGCTTCTTCATGGCAACCGATTTAGAATCTCATGCAATTTGATCTGCGTTGTTCGTTAAACGAACAAAGTGCAGTCTTTGTTTTTACCGCAAATTCGTTGGGCAGGTTGTAATGATTTCCTTACAACTTTTGCCCGGCCTGAATTTGGTTCCGCGATGAAATCAAATATCAATTGCCGGTTGGCAGGCTGGCGGATTTGATCCCAGCAGCCCATGAACGGGCGAAACGGTCGTCGCTGGCGCAGCGTGACGGCGGGTCGTCGGTTCAAAATCAACCTGTTCATTTTCACTTCTCCGGTTTTACCGCAAATTCGTCATCGGCCAGTGCGGAAATCACACAGCTTTCTGGCTGCGATTTTCTTCGGCACACTGATGGCCAATCTCGGAACGCACGACGGCCAAGGCCGGAACAAAGTGCGTTTTGACAAATTTCCCCAAGGCGGAAAACGTGTCCGCACCTGGGGAAGTGTTTTTGTGGGGTCATCAAGCCGACCGCAGACCGGCGGTCAAACTCTCACCAATGAAGCCTCAATTGAGGGGCGCTTTCGCTTTGCAGGCAGAAAACCTGGCCCATGATAGGCGAAGATTTGACAGGACGACGGCAGGAGCGTTCATCAAAAAATGAAGCGGCAGGGCAACGCGCTCAAAACCATGCAACTCGTGAGATGGAAAACCGGCAGGCGATGCGCGAAGCATCGCCACGCTGCCCGGCGCGGCAGCCAGAGCGCCTATAAAGAAAGACTGCGACCGTTGACCGCGCGGCGTGGCAACAAAGGTTCGGACGCCCTTCCGCCAAACCAGAGACGCCATCCTAGAAGCGTCTTTGCTTTTGGCGAGCGACCTGTGACCGTGGCACGCGGCAACGAACCAGCCAACCACCGGCACACGACCGGCGCGATTACGTTTTCCTGTCCGGTTGGTGACGACGAGCGGCACGACGTTCGGAGCGGACACCCAATATAATTCGTTTATGTCCGCTCCGGTCGGCGGGACGGTCGGCGATCACGAACCGTCTAACTTTGAATGAAGCGAAGCAGGCGCGTTGCTGGCGTGGGGCTTGCCTCTCGCAATGCCCCATGACAGGAACTGGCTTGCGAGCGTCCACCAGCGGATGCGCCGTCACGATTCCAACGCGACTGCGTTCAACCTTCCGCCTGATTCAAGTTGTCGCCGTCGGCTTGGCCTTGCGTCGGCGGGCGCGTGGCTTGGCGGTTCCGTTGCCGCCCGCCGTCCAGCGGCTCATGCACTCGCGCAGGCGTGCCGGACTGACCGGGATGCCAGCGGCTTTGAGTTCGGCCACCAGTTGCGCGCTGCTCCAGCCCTTGTGCTGCAAGGCCAGCAACCTTTCGCGCAATGGTTCCAGCACGTCGCCCGCCGTCTTCCGTTTTTTCGGCGGCTCGCGTTGCGCCAACTGTTCCAGTTTTTTGT
>JBKQUF010000005.1:0-3356 GCA_052140285.1 Limisphaerales bacterium
TTGATGATGTTGCTGCGCCGATGGATCTACAAGTTCGCCAAGCTGGAAGAGACTATAACCTCCGTTCCCTCTCGTTAAATTCTGTTTCTCACCACCGCGCGCCGCGAAGGGCAAAAACGGCGGCGACCGTCCCGATGGCGGCGTCCGCCGCGACGGCTGGCCAGATTTTTTGCACGGCGCAGCCCGCGGCAAAGAGGACGATTCCGCCGAGCCAGATTCCCAGCGGGAAGAAGTCCGGCGCGCTGGGCGGACGCGGATTTTTATTGATGAGCAGTGGAGTAATGAATGCCAACAGTAGAATTGTGACGACCGCCCAACTGAAAAAACTCACGAGCGGCGAGCCTTGCCATGTCAGCGGGAGGGCGGTTGATTCCCAAAACCAATAATGTTTTACCCTGGTGGCGAATGGTTCCAAGGTGAAATCGAACAGGGCGGTCAACCCCGCCGCCAGGCCGATAAGCTGAAACCCGTAGGTCTGGGTTTTTCGCCAGGGACGCAAAATCAAACGCGCCACGCCGCGCGAGCTGAGAATGGTGACCGGCCAGATCAGCGGGATTGCCCATGGGAGGACGCCAAACATTTTTTCGCCGGCCTTTTGCCCGAAAACAAAAGGGCCGAACGGCAAGCCGGTCCTGGCATTGAGAAGGGCGATTCCGGCTCCCGCCAGCGTAAACAGAATGGCGGCAAACAGCGCATGGAACAGCGGCAACTGCCGGGCCAGGGTGGCGATGGTGCCGGCCACGGCGGCGGCGAGAAGAGCGGTTTCCGGCCAGTTGAGGTCAGCCGCCGTCCAACATTCTACTACCGCCAGGATCAGGGCCGCGCCGGACAGGAATGCCGTTCCCCAATAGAACGCCGCCTTCATTTTTGCCTCCCCAACGGAAGCCGGGCGGGAGCGGGGTGGCGTGGGTGGGCGCATGAACTTACCAAAATACATTCAGTTTCAGCGCGGCGGCAATTTTATTTTGGAATTGCCTTGTCTGCGCGGGCCAAATTTGTTTTGTTGCCCGATAATTACTCATGACACTCGAAGAAGCCATTTCCCAGGTCAAAGCCTGCGCCAAACAGATGGATGCGCGCTATGGAAAAACCGTTTTTGATGAGTGGGCGATCGTCTCGCTCGCGGAAAACAAGGCCCGGGTGCTTTTTTACACCGGGCCGCGCAATGACGATTTTCTGAAGAATTTTGCCGCGGACATCGGGGCGCTCCGCAAGGAATTGCACGATTTGAAGTACGGCACGGGCGATTTTGCCTTTGAACGGCATGGCATCGGAACCGGGTTCGAGTCTTTTATCGTTCTGGGCAGCGGATTCTACCTGATCTGCAACAACACCCGCGAAAGCATGGACGTCATTGCAAAAGACCCGCGCTGGCTGAACGCCCAGGTGCCGTTCGCGGAATTGAGCGACAAATTCCGGCCCTCTCCGCTGGCCGTTACATGGGGCGACACGCATTTCTTAAAGAAAACGCCGTAGTCGCGACATCGGCGGACGCGAATTATCCGAGCAATCCTTTCCACAGAAAAACCCCGTAGGCGATCAACAGGATCCAGCCGAAGAATCTGGGCAGTTGGCCAAAAATGGCGACGAAGAAAATATGCAATAACGTCGCGCCCAGCAGAATGAACATGCCCGTCTCGAAAAACGCCGGCAGCGGCATGGTGTGCAGCATCGCATAAACCCCGAGGCACAAGGGGATGGAGACGTGGCAATCGCCGACTTGCGAGGCATAAACTGTTTCCGGCTGGCCTCTCCAGCCGTAATAAAAGGCCAGCATGGCGTTGGGCAATACCATCAACCACCCGGTCAGCCAGCCCAGAAGAGCCTGATGGTGGTATTCCAAATGGTGGATCTGTATCCAGTTCGCCAGCCAATCAGTGCTGACGTAAATAAAGTAGGCGCCGGCGGCCAACAGGATGAGATCCAGTGGAAACATCCAACCGAAGAGGGTTTTTCCCGAACGCACGTTTGATTTCAGCACTTCGATGACGTGCGTGCATTGCCAGAACAGGAACAGCCCGACCAAAACGAGACCGTCGTTAAAGTTTAGAGAGCCTTTGCGTCCGAGCGCCCAGACGACGCCCGTGAAAAACAGGACGGCGGTCAGCGTCAACAATAGCGAGAGGCGGTTGAGTTCGTGCGATTTTCCGGCATTGGACTTTTTCTGCGAGCCGTTTTTCCCTTTGGAAGCCGGCAAAAGTTTTATTCCCCAGATAACGGTGGGCAGACCCAGGACGAGGGTCATGTCGGTGACGTTATTGACGAGGTTGTTGGTCATGACATCCGCGCCGTTGCCGCCGTTGCCGCCAATGATGAAGGCAAAAATGAGGTTGCCCATGCCGGAGCAATAAGGCATGACGAGCGTGCCCAGGACCGTGCCCTCAAAACCGCGCGCGCTCATGGCTTCCAGGCGCCAGATCATCACGAATGACGCGACGATAAACAGAGCGACAAACAGCCACGGCGCCCAAAGCCCTTTGGCCTCGATCCAATGGATGAATGGGTCTGCCATAAGGGCGAAGATTAAACCAGGGAAACCAGGGAAGCGATACATACTACCACGCGCCTGATTCCGCCGTCGCGCGAAAACTGACTTAATCGCGGATTTACGCTACCCTGCGGCGTGAGCAATTCCAGCAAACAACTCATTGCCGCCGCGCGGGAACTGGCGGCGCGGGTCGATGCTTTAAAATTCAAGCCGCCGGTCACGCACGTATATAACCCGCTCGATTATGCGTGGGCCGCGCATGAAACATATTTGCGAAAGTTTGGCGGTGGAAAAAAACGGGTGGTCTTTCTGGGAATGAATCCCGGCCCGTTCGGAATGGCGCAAACAGGGGTTCCGTTTGGCGAAATCACCGCGGTCCGGGATTGGCTGGGAATCCGCGCGCCGATCCGCCAGCCCAAATCATGTCATCCCAGACGTCCAGTTCACGGCTTCGACTGCCTCAATTCTGAAGTAAGCGGACGCCGGCTTTGGGGACTGTTCCAGGAACGATTCCGGACTCCCGAGAAATTCTTCGCGGAACATTTTGTCGCCAATTATTGTCCGCTGGCCTTCATGGAAAAGAGCGGCTTGAACCGCACGCCGGACAAATTGCCGTCCGGCGAGAAGGAAGTGTTATTTGAGATTTGCGACGCGCACTTGCGGCGGGTGCTGGACATCCTGGAGCCGGAAGGGCTGATTGGGATCGGTGGGTTCGCGGCGAAACGGGGCGCGGAAGTCGGGAAGGGTTTGAAAGTTCAAATTGGCCGGATTTTGCATCCCAGCCCGGCCAGCCCGGCGGCTAATCGGGGATGGTCTGGCGCAGCGACCGGCCAGATGGTACGGCTGGGAATCTGGCAACCCGTTTGAA
>JBKQUF010000006.1:0-65950 GCA_052140285.1 Limisphaerales bacterium
CCTTTGCCGATGCCGACTCCGCAATAATACCTGCCGGGAGCAAGTCTAGGACAGGGCAAGACTACGTTGACTTCAACACTATGGCGGGGTGACCAGTTGACATGGTTGTCGGCGCTAAAAGAGCCGCCGATGGGCGTCCCATCTTGCGAAAAGAGAGTCATGCTCAAGCGGAAACGCTCGATGGGCTTATCCGTGCGAACCAAGGCAGTGAATTCAAAGTCTTCGTCTGGCTGAAATTGGGGAATTGAACGGTTAAAGCGCAACTGTAGAATTTTGGCTGCGAGCGTGCCGACGCATTTGCGTGGAATATTCTCCACGTTGAAAATTGTCAGTGAATTTTCGAGGCTTCCCTGCACATATTGCACGATGGCTTGAGTTGTGTCTCCACAATAAGCTATTTTTCCTTCGCTGAGCAGGATGCACCGCTGCGTGAGTTGGCCCACGGCAGCCATGTTATGGCTGACGAAAAGAATTGTCCGCCCGTCGCGGGCTACGGAACTCATCTTCCCCAAGCATTTCTTTTGAAACTGCGCATCACCCACGGCCAGCACTTCGTCCACGATCAAAATCTCCGGTTCCAAGTGCGCAGCCACGGCAAAGGCCAGGCGCACGTACATGCCGCTGCTGTAGCGCTTAACCGGTGTATCCAAAAACTTATCCACTTCTGCAAACGCCACAATCTCATCAAACTTTTTTCTAATTTCCACGCGGGTCATTCCTAGAATTGCACCGTTTAGAAAAATGTTTTCACGTCCCGTCAGCTCCGGGTGAAAGCCGGTGCCCACTTCCAGCAGACTTGCCACCCGCCCTTTAATTTCCACCCGTCCGGCGGTTGGCTCGGTAATCCGGCTCAAAATCTTAAGCAACGTGCTTTTTCCGGCGCCGTTGCGGCCAATAATGCCGGCCACTTCGCCTTGCTTGATTTCAAAGGAAACACCGTTCAGCGCCCAAAAGGATTTTCCCTTCGTCTGGAGCGCTTCGACGTTGCGCCCGTCCAGCCGGAGGTTGTCGGGGGAATTTTTTAGCCGCCGAAACGGAGCCATGACAAAATCATGAATGACGTGGCGAAGTCCATCCGAACCTCCATTGCTTCCCAAAATATACCTCTTGGATAGGTTCTCAACGTGGATGACGGTGTCGGACATGGTCAGATGATGTCGGCAAAAGCCCGCTCGGTTTTGCGAAAGTAACAAATTCCGGTGTATAATAGCACCATGGTGAGACCAATGGATAAAGCAAATGAAGGCCAATAAATATCGGCGGAACCGCCCAGAACTGCCCACCGGAAGCCATCAACAACACCCACCATCGGGTTCAATGAATACAGAAAAAACCATCTTTCTCCAAGCTTTTCACGAACCAAATCACTGCTAAAAGGCACCCCGCATGCATAGATCCCGAATTGCACGATGAACGGAACAATGATGCGAAAGTCCCGGTAGCGAACGGTTAATGCCGTCAAAATAAACCCCGCTCCCAAGGCAGCGGCGATGGCCAGCGCCATCAGGCCGGGAAGTGCAAGCAGTCGCCACGTCGGCCAGAAATGATACCAGACCATTAGCACCGCCAAGATGGTACAGGCAACCAAAAAATCCACGAGTGAAACCACTACCGAACTGGTCGGAACGATTAAACGCGGAAAATAAATTTTTGAGATTAAATTGGCGTTGTTGACCACGCTCTGGCTGGCCATGGAAAGCGAATTGGAAAAAAATGTCCACGGAAGCATACCCGCACAAACCATGATGGCATAGGGTGCTTGTGAATGCAACCCCGCCAGTTTTCCGAAAATGACGGTCATGATAATTATGCTCATCAGGGGTTGGATGAGCGCCCACGCCGCGCCAGCGGTCGTTTGCTTGTAACGCACTGTGACATCCCGCCAGGCGAGAATCAGAAACAGTTCGCGGTAGTGGAACAGGTCGCGCCAATAATTTTTCGTCGCGCGGCCAGGTTCAAGAATCAGTTTGTGGGTTGCTGCCATTTAGGGTCAAGCTGCCGCACTTGGGCCTTCCGCTAAAAATCTGCAAAAAAGCCTTTGCCTGCCTTTAACTGTAATTGGTCGAGGCATGTCGCCTCCAAGTCGAATGGCCGGACTAAGCGCCACCCAACATTTTCAGAACAAACGGCATAATATGCCGTCCTGCCCGCTCCCAACTGCGCAGCAATTTGATTCGTTCCTTGATATGCTTCATCTGCTCGTCTGAAAGATTCCGGGCCTGCGCCGCAATGTTGTCCAAGCGGGCTTCGCTGTTTTCAAAAGGAGTTAGAATTTGCCTCCGTAAAAATTGCCCGGCCAGTTTTCGCAATTCGGCCATGGCCTCGTAATGCGTCCGCCGGTCCCCCGCAACGTAAACTGTCCGCACGGCCCCAAGATCTTGAAGATATTTCAAGCCCTGGCTTGCGGACCCTTTGCTCAAGTTCAAACGCTCGATCAGCACATCCATCGGCAGCGGCCGGGGTGTGGCAAACAGCAATCCGTAAATTTCGGCCACCGAACGCGGCTGCCCGAATGCGCGGGAAAATTGGACAAACAAGTCAATGACCTCAATCTCAGCAGGTTCCAACCGCGAGATTGCGGCCTTTGTCTTGATTGTTTCCTGTTTCTCCATTGCGACAATAGCCATGTGATAAACTTATAACACATTCGTTTAGTTTGTTCAATTAAAAATGAACAAAAAATACGATTTAATTAGTTTTTACTTTCAGATTTGGCATTATTAGATACTTTAAGTTTACGATTTAGAGCCGTTCATTGCTTTCGCAGTGGGAAACTGCACGCGTCTCTGGATTTTTGCCGTTTTTAGCCAACGGGACGGATTCTTCGAGCGGAACTTTTTTACTCCCGTTCCGTTTGGATTATTTCCTGGAGTTGTTGTTGCAAGGCGGTTTTGGCCTCCGGTTCATCCAAATTGCCGGCCAGGGCGATTTCCAGAGAGCGATGGCCGAAGTTATTGCGTACGCCAGCCAGCGCGAGCGCCAGACGGTTGCCATCAACCGCTGGAAACATGGATACCACCCCCGGCGTGCTGATTACGTCATTCCACATACAATAAAAGATGTAATACGGTCGCGGTTCGACCATCACTTCATAAACGACGAACGGCAAGCGAAAGCCACCGGCATCAATCCATTCGCATTTCGAAAGGGTGATCACGCTATATCCGGCATCGGGCATGCAGATATCGGGTGTGTGTCCATATTCAACAGGAGTGCCCGGATTCCATTTTATAAAAACTGCCTGCCATTGAAGGCCTTTTTCCCGCCAACTGGCATCTCGGCTGTCATCGCATTTAAGAAGTTGCAGCGCATTTTTGTCGAGCGGCATTTCTTTTAAGGTAGGGTTGTTGGTCGGCAAAAATATCGTCCATTGCGGTGTCGTCAGCAAGTGCAGTCCGTGCTGACGATACCAGGCTTGCACTGAGATTTCCACTACAAAGATCCAGGCCAGCAGTGACAATAGCAACGGAACCAATCGGCGCTTCGGTTGAGGAAAATCAGCGAGACTGGCTGCGGTTACATGGGGGTGAACGATAATGTTCTTTCGCGCCAGATAAATTCCCAGACCCCAAAGCGCAAAATAACACGCGGCCAATATGGTGAGGGCCGCTGGGTCGTGCCACTCTGCAATCGTTGTGATGCCATGCCGGGCTGCTACCCATATGAGGAATGACATCCGCACTTGATTTAACAAAAACGACATCGTGAATCCGCCGAGAATCAGAATGAGCCGGCGCGGGAAATTCAACCGATATAATTCGCCGAAAAAAAGTGAGATCATCAACGTGGCCTGAAACGACCGGATGCCGCTGCATGCTTCCGCAATACCCACTTCGCCCGTCGCCACTTCAATTACATTGCCGTGTTGGATCGCAGGAACCCCCAACCAACCGAGCAATTCCACCGTGGCTCCCGTGTCGGCACGGGTCAGACCTTGGATCAAGGGTACCTCCGCAAATGCTGGCCAGGGAACCGCGACAAGAAAATAGATGATTGGAAACGCGAGGCGTTTCAACCATTGTTCGCCTAAGACAAAGTAAGTCAGCACGAGCGTCAACCCCACCAGCTCTATCGCCAGCGCCCAACTGACCAATCGCCATTCGGGGTCGGCTTCTTCGATCAGACGCGTGGGCGCGTAAAGTAATGTAAAAAAAAACAGGAGGTATGATGGATAACGAAGCGTGAAAGTTTGATTGAGAACCGGGGCATTGTGAAATTTTTTCCAGACCAGATACGCACATAAAAAGGGCACCGCCCACCCATAACCATACTGGGGATTGAGCGTCCACTCAATCCGCAGATGATTGACAAGAGCCACCCAAAGACCTCCCAAAACAATAACGAGCAATAGCATGGCTTTCGGGTTTGTGTCTTGGTAAGCCTGGTTTGCGATCAGATTAAATCTAATCATTAACTAAATTTATTCTTTAATCTTGTCATTGGCAAATCCTATTCCGCGATGAAACGCCATGATTTTTAAAAAAATCCATGGACTTCGGGTTGACCGACATTTTGCGGAAGCATCACTTCTCGCATTTGTGAATCGGTGGAACGAATTTGGTATTATTGCAGAAACCCTCGTTGGAGACTTGCCACAGAGCATTAAGGCAAATAAACCGTGCGGTAAAATCTGCGGTTGAAATGGATTGCGTTCGCGTCTGAAAAAGAGAACGGGGCGGTGTTTGTCACAAGCGAGACCCAGTTTACCATGTTGGTGGATGCCTGGATGACATATTGGTATCCTAGCACCTTGGTGACGTAAAAAGAAAATGCGCCGCCGGAACTCGCCACCGATCCCAAGAATCCTGCCGCGGTGGGAACCACAAAGGATGCTTCGTTGGAAAAACTGCTTTCCCCACCGGAGGCGTCGAGAGCCTTGGCGGCGAAAAAATAAGTCGTGCCATCGGCCAGGCCGGAAATCGTCGCGTTCGTGACATCCCCGGCGGAGTACACGTTGGTGTAAACGCCGCTCGCTGTGCCGTAATAAATATTATATCCCGTCACATCGGCATTGGTGCTGGGGTTCCACGTCAGTGTTACGTTTTGAGACGCGTTGGCTGGCAAACAAACGGAGACAAACAAGCCGCTGGACCAAAGGGCAATCAACAATGCGCGTTTAAAACTCATTAGGGCTTTCTGCATTCGATACGTCTCCCCCAGTATGCATAACGAATGCCAATACAACGGCTTGTGTGGAAAAAGCTACTTAATGGCGGCGATCCGGCTGGAAGCGAACTTTCTCCAAATGAATTCGCGCTGAATCCAAGGGCGTTCGACATGAGCTGCAAGACATTCAATTTTTCCCGTAGCAAACCGTCCACGTAATAACGGCTTCATAAATTTATCGCCCGTCTTTTGTTCAAAACTCCCAAGACACAGTGTCTTAAAATGAGGCAACAAAAAAAATCCGCTTTGAGTCAGAGGACGACAAAAGAAATACTAAAGGGCGAAGTTGAAAATTAAATCCGCCGGCTGCCAGGCTTTGGCGGGGAATTGAATGCCCCCACATTGGTCTTGTGGTCGCAGTAATGGCGACTCCCCCCGGTAGTATCTTTACGATAACGGCGGCAAATTCGGCCTTTTTTCGGTCGGCTCCGCGCCGAAATGGAAACCGCTCTCATCTTGATATCCCAAAGGAATTTGATTATTCATGGCAGTCCGCACCCGGATGATGAATCCGGCAAATGGGATTGTTGTCGGGGCCAAACTTACCCACCATTTATACTTTGCGGCTTCTCGAAGTGTCATGTCGCGTGTTTTGAGCATAGCGTGTGCCAATTCCGACGACGGTGAGGCTGTCGCGGTTTCGCCCGCAAGCAGCCCCTCGGAAGGCGATTCTTCTTTCTGGCGAAGCGTCAACCGGGCAAAAATGTTTAAACAGAAGGTTACGTTCGGGTTACATTGATGCTGGCGTATTTTTTATAAAATTCAAAAAAGCACATAATGCTTGCTGTAACGGGGTTTTTAAAATTGATGTGCATGTCATCTAATTGGCCAAGCAAGTCCTCCAACAGGAAGCCTCGTTCCCTATTTCTAAATACAGTACCCGGCTGGTTAATTTGCAGGTTAAGATTTAGCGACGGCTTGGATTGCGAGCCTTTCAAAGAAATCAGCATTTGAAAGATTATGGAAATGAACAAATACGCGTTCAATTTGATTATCGCGGGGGCCACGGCTTGGTCAATTCAAGATCATGCCGTTGCCGCCGATACGACTCAGCTTCAGGTCGATTATAACATCGGCAGTTACACCGGTTACAACGCGAATGATTACATTGTGGATTTGCACGGCCCCTACAATGGCGAAGTTTACGATTCCGCATTCAGTGTGAGCTACGTTAGCGGGGAACCCATTCCTGGCAATTACACCGACCCGTTTACCAGTTTCTGCATGGACGTAACAGCGGACTTGGTGCCGAATGCCGATTGGAAGGCGATTGCGTATAGCGAGGTTAATACCGCTCAACTGGGATATTCCGATGGCTCGTCCAGTTTGAACCGCGCGGTGAACCTTTTCAACGCTTATGTCAATACGGTTAATTTTGACAGCCAGGCTGGTGAGATTAACGGCGGAGCGTTGCAGTTGGCCATCTGGGATGTGCTGTTCGGCAATGATCTGGCTTCGGTCAACAACTCATCGTCGTCGTTTTACGCCACCACAGTGGGAGCGGAAAGCTCGGCGGCCATCGCCCAGGCAAACGTTTTTCTGGATTCGTCGGCCAACAATGCCAATCAAGTTTATCTGACCACCTATTGGGAGCCGACCGACGCCAACGGGAATCCTACTCCGACATCGAATCAGGGACTGATTGGTCTGGATCCTCCATATCTCGTGCCGCCGCAGGGGGAAGTCCCGGAGTTAGGCACCGGCATGGCTGCGGTTGCCGCCGGACTTTACGGAATTTATATGATGACCGGTTTTTGCCGCCCAAACGGGAGGGGTTCCGCGCGTCGGCGCCAGTTATCAATTCATTGATTTGTCCGATAATATCCGCCCGACGCGGTTTATTATTGGGCGGCGGCTTGGCGCACCAAGGCCATTTCCTCCGGTAGCAGCCGGGCGGTTTCAGCGAGTTTGAGCGGCTCCCGGGCGGCACTTCGATTACCAGCTTCCGCCTCCACAACGCCGTAATAGGCAGCAATGGATGGGTTCTTCAAATACTCCGGTCTGAACGAATTGAAAATTTTCACCGCCTCGTTGGGTTTGGACTGGAGCAGGAGAGAATAGGCGTAGGTGCAGGCAAAGAACGGATTGTTGGTGGAGCTGTTGTAAGATTCCAAGGCCAGACGTTGTGCTTTGGGCAGATCCGATTTCAAGAGCAGTAAGACGGTGGCGAGGTTGTTCTTGAGCCGAATGTTGGAAGGATCGGTGGAATACATCTTGTCGAGCAGGTCCGCGATTTCCTGGGTTTTGCCGTCCGCGTAAAACAGGGCGACTAATTGTTCGTCGGCCCAGGTTTCATTGGGGAATTCTGAGATAATTTCCTGAAGAACCCCGGTTCTTTCCGCAGTCCATCCCCATGAGGCGGTTACTTGATTCAGGGCGGACAGACGATCCAACCGGTGCGAGGAGAGCAGCACGGCCCTTTGCCATTCGGAATCAGCAACGAGATTATCGCCGGTGGACCGCAAACCCAATGATTCAAGGGAAAGCCGGTAATAATTGAGTTCATCCCAATCCTGGTTTTGAACGACCGCCAGCAACCCATTCCAGTCTTTCAGCGCAATCTGGCAATCAGTTATACCCATCGGCACAGGCTGGTTGGTTTGGATGTCGTGAGGCAGGCTTTGGAGCCAGCGCAAAGCGACCGCCGGTGATTCATTCACCTGCAGCCAGTGTCCCAAAGCATAAGCGTGAAATGGAGAGTGAGAGGCGTCTTTTTCGAGAGCCGTCTGCCAGGCTTCAAACTGGGGGCTGTTTGCCTGATGAAGAATTTGAAGATGCGCGAGCTTGTCGGCATAACCCGCCTTGGGGTCATTGACGATTTCTTGAGAAAAGTATATCGCGCGGTTGAAGGATTTGTGGGCGGTGGCATCAACGGCGAGATAGCGGATCGCAGTGAGGTAAAGCGGCGAGTTAGTGGGGATGCTCTGGAGCGTTTGACGAGCCGTGTCCGCCACCGCCTTGTTGGTTGAAACCAGACGGACTGTGGCAAGATTTAAAACGACGGCGATGTTGGTTGGCTCCAATTGCAGCGCCGCGGAATACTCCTTTTCCGCGTCAATGGGGTCATTTAGATTCCAAGCCAGCGCCCCGGCCAGCTTGTGAAATTGAGCCGTGGACCTGAATTTTTCACCCACTCCCCGAAGCGCCTGGATGGTACTGGGTAAATTATTCATTTTCAGCGCGGTTTGCGCCCAGGCAAAACGGTATTCGATGTTGTTGGTTTGGAGTTGCGCGGTGCGAATGCGCCAGTTCAAGGCGGCGGGAGCGCCTTCCTCTTCCAACAGATCAGCCGTCAACTCGTTTGCCTCGACGTTCAAGGGATTGATCGCGATGGCTCGTTGCAGGCACAGACCCGCGTTGTGGAGATCCTTTTTCTGAAGATAATGACTGGCTTCCGTGGTCAATTGACGCACGGTAACCTGCCGGTAGGCCTTTCGGCCAAACCAGCCGGCGAAGGCCACCACCGCCATGACGGCGATGCAAATCAATGCTTTCCTTATGTAACCGCTCATACAACAAAAGATAAAACTGGCATATTATATTACTTACATACTTACATTCCAAAACCCGGCTTCAATCAGCACGGTGTTTTGACAGTAACAAAGAGTTTAACCGGGTGGTTGGGAGTCGGGCAAGTGACGTTCATGTAACGACGAAGGCTGCCATGTTGTGCCCCCCCAACCGGACAAAAAATTAGCAGCTTGCGCTCCGCTTCTCCGTCCTTTAAGCGGGCTATTTCCGGTCGGTTTCGGAGCGGTGTTTTGCCAGGTTTATCCCTGGTTCCATCCGAATTTCGCGGTTTTGAATTACCAAGCTGCGATCCAGTTCCACCGCAGTTTGCCGGCCCAGAAAATCCAGCAGAATCGAAACGCGCTGACGCTGCGGAATCACCCTGCTCACCATGGCCTGAAGACCGTGAAAAACGCCGCCGGCAACTTCGACAGCGTCGCCCGGATTGAGGTCTTGAGAAAGAATCCTGACTTCTTCATCTCCCACCGCGGAACGCAAATCGGCAATCGCTGCGTCCGGAATGGCCGGCCAGCGGTTGCCAAAATGAACCACGTTTCGGACTCCGGCTACGGCCCGCACCCAACGCAACTTGGAAGCCAAATCAAACTGCGCAAAGAGGTAGCCGGGAAAAAGCGCCTCTGTGACCCATGCCGGGCCGCGCCGGGTGGACCGACGGTAACGGATTCTGGGCAGGAACACCTCAATTCCCAAGTTTTGCCGGAGTTGGGCCGCGGCAATGTGTTCGTGTTTCGTTTGGGTTTGCACACAAAACCATTTTGCCGGTTCCTCCCCCGCTATTTCTTGTGCCGGAATTTTTTTCAAGCCGCCGCCCGGAATTTTTTGCGCACCACGAGCAACAGGGCACCCAGCGCCAACAACCCTGCGAACTTGCCCATTGAAGCAGGCTCGGGAACTGTAGAATAGTTGTAAGTGACCGCCAAAGTTCCGCCGCCGTTGTCATACCAAGCGACAAATAGCGGAGGGCCGGCACTAATCGACGAAATTGCGGTGGCCGAACTGTTCACGGTTAAATCATAGGTTCCCGTTCCAGTAAACCCGGCGGGACCGAGTACGATTGAAGAAGGCGTAAGGGCGAAAGAACTGAACGGCAGTGACCCGGTATTCAAGCCGGGATTGGCCGTAAAATTGTCCTGAGCGAGAGTCTCACTACTGGACCAACTGGCGCTCAGACCCAAAGCGGAATTGACCAGGGTTCCGTTGGGATCGCTGACTTGAGCGTAAGCGACTGTCTGCGGCGCGCTTCCGATATTATAAACGCTATAACCAATATCCCCAACGACCGGAGTGAGTATTAAATCAATGCTGTTCAGTGT
Organism: Limisphaerales bacterium; assembly: GCA_052140285.1. Taxonomy (GTDB): domain Bacteria; phylum Verrucomicrobiota; class Verrucomicrobiia; order Limisphaerales; family UBA11358; genus UBA11358. The sequence goes on from JBKQUF010000006.1 coordinate 10,011, forward strand.
TCCAAGAGCAGCATTGAATTTGGCAAAATCGAACGCAAAACTGGTTGCCGCCGTGGGCAGAACACTCGCCGTTTCAGTATAAAACGCTGCCTGCAATTGCGACGCCATCCCGAAGGCGGTCATCAGCATTGCCAGCCAGATTTTAAATTTTTTCATATTTTCACCCTTGGTGACGACTTCTGAAAAGCATCAATCAGTCCAAGAGCCAAATGTACTATCTTCATTTTCAACCACATTATTTTAACATGAATATTAAGAGTAAACAACACTAATGCTTTTGAAAAATATCCATAATAAGGACAAGCAATTCCTTTTAAGTGACACGGAGTTGAAATTTTACAAAGATAAACCAGATATGGCGGAGCGACGGTTTCCAGCCGGGATTGGCAGTCCGAAAGTCCCAAGCCGACACGTCGGCGCCCCGGTCTGATGGCGTTTCATGCGCAATATGAAATTTTCGGGTTAGTAATTAAACGTTTTTGTTGGGACGTAAATGATATCAAATGGCTGCAAGTAGAACGGCGTTTTTTCCTTTCCCTCAAGCACCCGTTTGAGGTTGATGTGATAGGTTTCCTGCCGGCCATTTTTGACCCGCAATACGGTCACGTCCGACAATTTGGCGCGGCTGGGGTCCCAGCCGCCCGCCGTCATCACCGCCTCGATCACCATGAGGGGTCGGTCCATTTCCACCGGCCCGGGCCGCAGCACCGCTCCGGACACATAAACCTGGGACTCGGATGATAACAGTTTCGCACTGATCACATCGCCCGCATCCACCGTCTTATACGCGTTGGTCAGGACCTGCTCAAGTTCAGTCAGCGTCAGTCCCGAAGCCTTCACCGGGCCAACCATGTCCAGGTTCAACCGGCCATCCAATGCGATCTTCTGAACGGTGTCGAAGTTGGTGGAACCTTCAAATGTAATCGACACAACGTCACCCTCATGCAGTTCGTTGGTTGAGTAATTCTCCGCTCCCGGATTTGGGGGCGGTGGCGTCACAACCCCGAAGGGGAGGCCGCCGTTGGGAAAATTTTGCCATGGTTGGCAACCGACAGCGACCAACGCCAGAGCGGCGCCAAGCGCCAACGCCAGGCACCGCCGAAAAACGGACGGCGTCCGATCTGCCGTTGCCATTCCGGCGCCACGGTTTTCTGAATTCATAAGCATAAAATCATTTTCCAACCGCCACTTCTAATCGCCTTTTGGCCCGCCAGCAAGCGCCGAAACATCGTTGCCGCCGAATTCACCATTTTGTAACCAAATCCATTTTATCAAAAGTTCATTTTTAATTAGAAAGCATAATTTAACTGAAAGGACACGTTATTGTCAGAATAATCGCGGTCGGCCAGGTTCGAGTTACGAAGCGAGTGGGTATAACTCAAACTTCCCTCCAGATGATCGGTGAATTGCCATGAGGCTTGCAGACCACCACTGTACTCCTGGTACTGTTCGATGGTTTCAATGGGAAAGATGCCGAACAAGTAACCTTCAACAAATGGCTGCTGCCCATCGACATACGACCCGGACACCCCCACGTTGATTCGTCGGGTAAGCTGCCAGTTGGCTGAATAACCGGTCGTGAATTGCTCCACGTAACCGCTGCCCTGGTTTATTCCCGGCTGCACGCTGTGGTTGATTTGCAGGCTTTGCGAGATAAAATCCGTGAGTTGCTGGCTGACCGCAAGGCTGACATAATAAGAGTTGAGCGTTGAATTTCCCCCGGCCGTTGACGGCGAACTGAAGGTGGAAATCGCCGGACCGCCGCTCAAGGTCAGGTGCAGTGACGACAATATCTGCCATTGGAGGTACCCGCCCACACTGTAACTGGCAGTGTTGCCCTGGCTGCTGACTTGATAGGACGTCTGGCTGGCGCTGGCTTGAATGCCCGCCTGCGTGGATTCGGCAAAACGCCAGCCGGCCTGGCCAAAGAAATTGTCCGAGGAACTGTTCAGGTAATCGTTCGAGCTGTCTGAAAAATTAATCGAGCGGCCATAGCTCGCCTGGAAGGTCCATTTTCCCGGGTCCCATTCCGCCTGTGCGCCAATCGTGTTGGCGAATTGCGGCAAAGTGGCCACGTTGGCGAGGGCGGGTTCCGTTTTGACCTGGCGGGAATAGCTGAACTGGTCGTAAAACGTGAAAATGACGTCGTCCACCGACAGGGCGTACGTCAGGGCGGAATCCGGTGTGATTTCCAGTCCGTTGTTGGCTGTCTCTTTCAAGTAATGAAGATAGCCGACACTGGTCCCGAATTGAAGCTGGGAGTGGTCCGTGGCCGGCCAGTTGAATCCCAGGTTGACGCCGCCCCGCGAGATGACATCGGATTCGACGTCCGTTTGGGATTCGTTGACGTTGTCGTCATAAGCCACCCCGGCATATGCGCCCAAGGTGAGTTGTACCGGACCCAGATGCGGCCGGTCCGGTGGCACGAAGGTTGGATTGGATTGCGCGGCGATGGCGTTTTCCAGCGAGGTTTCACTGAGCAACGCTTCCTGTCCTTTCGCGAGGCACAACGGGAACGCCGCGCCCAAGGACAGCAGTCCCATACGCAAGCTTGCGGACCAGGCGGCGGTTCTGAATCTTCCCGCGGCGGCTCCGCCTTTCTTAAAAGGAAAATTCAATGGAACCGGCTTGGCGCTCACGACGGAATGCTAACTGGTTGGCGGCCGAGGCACACGTTACGAAAGGATGACGAAGGGGAAAAGCAGAAAACAGAGATTAGGGCATTTTCGTAAATACTGTAGTCACCAAACGGGCGATGAGTGTTCGGCGGGACGCCGAACACGGCGACCGTGACGGTCGCGCTCCCCGCTCTCAGAACCTCAGCGTCAGATCCACCTGGTAAATGTCAAAGCTGTTAATGGGATTGATTTGGGGAATGTCCCCCGTGTCACTCCCGCCGGTTCCCAGCAGATTGTTGATACGGCTGGCGTGGCCGTAACGGAAGGTGGCGATGAGGTTGCCGGTCAAACCATAGGCGGCGGCCACGTAAATGCCCTGCAGGTTTTCCGCTCCCTCGAAGAAGTCCACGTCCAGGAGGTTGGGGTCCAGCGAGTATTGTTCAATGTGCTGCCAATAGGTTCTGACTTCCCAGGCGTGCCTCTGCGAAGTCGTGGCATTGACCAGCCCTAAAGCGTCGCGGCTGCCGATGGCAAAGCCGATTTGATAGGCTTTGACATCCGACGTTTGCGCCGGAAACGAATGCGGAATGCCAATGGTGCTGCTGGGCGGCAATCGAGTCGCCAAAACAGTTTGATACGCTGTCGCGGCATCCCGTGCGCGCGCTGCGCCATCCAGATTGTAGGATGCGTCGCCAAAGACCCGCGCGTCGAAGCGACTGATTTTGAAATTGAATTCAAAGGGAACTTCCACCACAAACAGATGATCCAAGCCGACTTGATTGAAGGGATAACCGATACTGCCCGCCCCGGCGATGCCGTTATAGAGTCCGGGAACGTATCCGCTGCTACCCGAGGCGTAGCCGTTGGCGGAGCCGCCGGCGTAATAATACGCGCCTTCACCGACATAGGGATCGCCATAATAAGGGGCATAAGCCAACGCATTTCCGGAGCTGGACTGGAGTCCGATATACTGGTATAATGTGGCTGCAGCCTTCGCTGACATGTTGGTGTTGATGTGGTAGTTAAACCCTCCTTGCCATGTGAGCATGAAGATATTGTCCTCCTTCTGGCCGCCTCCAGCTTCTAATACACCTGAAGTTCCTGGAATGTCCAAGCCTGCGGAAGCCTCACTGGGATTCATGTCCGCGTAAAGAAATTGTCCGAATGTGGCAAACAGGTCCGCCTGTCCGACCGTATGTTTGAAATTTTCCGCAAAGCCTTCCGGGCTGATGTTGCCGCTCCAAACCATGGGCGTGGTGTAGAGTGGATTGGGCATCTTGCCCACGGTTAAATCCAGCCAGTCCCCCCAACGCCAGCCAAAATACAGCTGGCCAATGGTCATGGTCGCCTCGGATTTGCCAAACGGCCCATAATACGGCGATTCACTCGCGGAGGAGCCAAACGTGACAGAAGGCGAACGCGGATTGTTGCCGGTCTCAAGCCGGAGACCGTAATAAAAGTTGTCGTACAAGTCGCCCCGCACGCCGAACCGCACCGCGTAGCGATAACGCTGGAGATCAATCCGGTTGCCGGCGGGGTCTTCTTCCGAACGGTCCTCGTAGCGCAGACGCGCGTCCCCATACAGCTGCATTTTTTTGAACCCATTGCTCATTGCCCATCTGGATGGCGGCATCGCCGGCATTTGCATTTGATTGGAGCGCATCGTGGCGGCTTCGGCCTCCACCTGCTCGGCCTCCTGTTGCGTCACGAAACCTTTTTGCACGAACAAATCCAGCAACGGGTCGGCGGAATTGGATGCTGCTGGAGCATTGGTCGGATCCTGGCCCCAAGCCCGCATTCCCATGGCCAGTGCCGCAATCAGGAAAATCTTCGCCGCTTGAAATGTCAGGCGCCGGGCCTTCGTGAATGTCATCGGGCGCAAATGCTGGCCATTGAATGCGACGGGTTTATGTCGCATCGGTTACAAATCGGTTACAAACAAATTTTACCCAATACCAAGGAATTAAAGAAAATGAGGTTTTTCGACACCAAGGAAACAAAGGGAACGAAGATTTTCCCGGGCGACGTGCTTGTCGGAGAGCGACGCTAAATTGGACGACTTTTTGGCTTCTTCCTTGTCTTCGTTTGCTTCTGTTAAATAAATGGGCGTTTGTTATGCCTGCTGGCTTTCCGCCGCAGGCGCCGGGGCGGGCCGGGCCGGTGGCGGCGCGTGAATGACCGGCACGGGATAGCGCAGCTTCAACACCTCGTCCACCAGCGCTTCCACGAAGTACGTTCCGGCGGTCTTGAATTCAAGGTTGCCGAAAACCGTAATGGTGGTGGCGTGCTGCGCCGGGTCGCGCAGTTCGAATTTCGTTTCGCCCTTGTTGAGCACGGTGCCGCCGTCGGGCGCCATCAGCCGGATGGTTTGAATGAACTGGCCGACGCCCGCCGTCCAGCGGTTGAAGACACAAAGACGCGCGGCGACGACCGGCAGTTTTGGCACGCGAATGAGATTGACGACCCCGATGAGGAAGAAATTGCCGTTGGCTTCCTGGCGGATTTCCTCGCACAGAAGCGAGGCCTGCAAATCGGGTAAAATTCGGGTGGCGTTCATGGTGTTGAAATCATTCTCGTCCTCATCCTCATTTCTCCATTGGAGGAAAAATTGCAGGCGGGATGCCGTTGCCACGATGGGCATGGTTTGTTACGCCAACATGCGCGGAAGGCGACAATTCGGTTACGAAGTAATAAAAAGTATAAAACAGAAAGCAGAAAGCAGAAAGCGGAAACCTGCATAAATTCTTATGGGTTGGTACAAAATGACACGAAAATGAAAAAAACTTTGTTTTCTTCGTTTTTTTGGTGTCAAGAATCCGTGGTTTATTGAAAAATCGTGAATCGCAAATGTCAGTCACCACTGCAACGCGCGATAAAACCGCTGTGGGGCCGTGGCGGGGTCTGTCAATTGCAGGTAGCCGCCCGTGCCCGCCTGCAGTGGCAGGGAGAGCCAGAGGCTGTCGGTGAGGGAATTCTTGTATTCCAATTGGTAGGTTCTTCCGTTGCGCGTGGGCAGGGTTGCGCTGAACCCATTCGTTCCCAACGCCGGGTTGGTGAGCGCCGCCCGGATCGCCGGCGGAGCGGAGCCAACCAGCGCCAGGCTGTTCACGTCTCCGGCGGCGATCTGCTCCACATTGGTCAGATTCACCGGCACATTCGTGTCACCTTCGGTGTCCAGTCCCCAAGCCACCACGGTCCCGTTGCTTTTTAGCGCCAGGCTGTGCCAGGCGCCGGCCGCCACCGCCACCACGTTGGTGAGACCGGCGGGGACATTGGTCTGGCCGTAATTATTCAGCCCCCAGGCGAACACGGTTCCGTTGGCCTGCAATGCCAGGTTGTGCCAGCCCCCCGCCGCAATCGCCACCACGTTGCTCAAACCGGTGGGGATGTTCGTCTCGCCGTAACCCTCGTTTTCACCCCATGCAAACAACGTGCCGTCCGACTTCAACACCAGATTATGGTAGCCGCCGGCCGCGATGGCCACCACGTTGGACAAGCCCTCCGGCACGGTCCCTTCGTAATCCGGCGAATTGTCTTCCCCGCCCCAGGCGGCTAGTGTGCCGTCGGTTTTCAGTGCCAGGCTATGGTAAAACCCGCACGCCACCGCTACCGCATTGGCCAAATTGTCCGGCACGTCCGTCGCGCCCCAGGTATCGTCTCCCGTCGCCGCCACCGTGCCGTTCGTCATCAGCCCCAGGCTGTGCAGGTCCCCGCAGGCCACCGCCAGATAATTGGCCGCCGGCAGATCAAGCTGCCCCAGCGTGTCATCGCCCCAGCCTTCCACCGTGCCATCGGCCTTCAAGGCCAGGCTGTGACGCCAGCCGCCCGCCACCTCCGTGGCGTTCGTCAAATCCGCCGGCACGATGGATTGGCCCCAGTCATTGATTGAACTGGTGTCCACAAACGTTCCCGCCCCCCACGCCACCACCCGCGTCTGGCCCCGGCCGGGCTGAACGAAGGCAAAGAGGCACAGGCATGGGAGCATTGCTCTCAAAAACAATCCAGCGGTAAACCCGGCTATGCGCTCTGTGTTTTTCATGATGGCCCGGGAATTATACTGGCCGCCATTTCGTAAAGTCAAAAATTTTAAGTTTAATGTCCGAACTCGCTTTGCGTCCTGGAGTGCGGTGGCTGGCGGGGAACAGGGCTGACACCGCTTTCGCTTCAGTAACCGGCAGCCGGTGCGAAAGCGGCGTGTGCCCCCACCCCGCACCCGCCGCACTCCAAGACGACAAGCGAATTTGCCAGCGAACCCAAAACCGCTTTGCGTCGTGGAGTGCGGTGGCCGTGACACCGCTTTCAAATCGCGGATGATTTCCCAATGTCCATGTAAAAAAATCTCTTGTGCGTTTCATGCCTGCCCGCCGTAGCCTCGGCGGAGGCGGGTGTTTGGTGGTTGAATTTTTTGCAAACCAGGAGTTTTCTTGAACCGGCTAAAGTTACCTTCTTGCGACAAAATCCCCCCAAACATCCAAAAACTGCAAACAAAAATCACAACTCGTTGCATTTAAATGAATTATACAGAATTGTTCCAGGTCTTAAAACAGGCCTTTCAAGTCCTCTGACGGGTAGTTCTTGCGCCGGCTTGGTGGTATAACTTTGACCGTGGAACCTGATTGGGGTTCAAACAAACCAAAACACAAACCAAAAAGGAATAATTAAGCCGACAAAAGGAGTAATTAAACCAAAACAAACACGATACAATTATGATTATACAAAAATTAACCAAAGCGGGGGCGCTGGTCGCCGGCGCATTGCTGGCCTGCCAGGCGGCGCACGCGGCAGGCATCACGGCCAACGACCTGTATATGGGTTTCCAAAACAGCGGAGCGAGTTCCGATTACATTGTCAACCTCGGCGCGGCCTCCAGCATTCTTGGACAGGATACCGTCGTCAATTTGAGCGGCGACTTCACCGAGAGCGACATTACCGCCATCTTGGGCGGTGCTGGTACTTCCTATGCCGGCACAATCGGCGCTAACAACGCCGGTGGCGTCCCGTCGGTTGCCAACCCGGCGGATGCATATGGCACGGTGTTGCGCACCAGCAACCTTGGAAATAACGCTGTGTCCGGTTCCGTTCAGCCCACTGCAATCAGCAGTGGTTCGGATATCACTGCCTACAATGACCTCGGAACCCTGAACGCGCCAGCTACTGCGGGTGGCCAACTGGATTCCGGCAAAACGTTTACAGCCGATGTTCCGTCCAGCGGCGCAGCTGCTGGCACTTACAATAGCGCCACCGGGTTGATCCCGAACTCGGCGGTCACCACTTCCAGCGCCCTTATCGAAGACCTTTGGTACACTGCTGATCCCAGCACCGGACGCACCGACACCAGCAAACCGTGGGTCTATGAGGGCTATTTCACCATTGACTTGACTGGTTCCAGTCCTGACGTGACCTTCACCAGCGACTTGGTGACCGCCGTTCCCGAGCCGACCACTTACGGCCTCATGGCTGGCGCTGGCCTGCTGCTCCTGAGCCTTCGCCGCCAACTCGGTGTCAAGCTGGCTTAATCACAAACTTCCCGAAAAAATAAACAACGATAAACAACGACAACGACAAAAAAATTAAACAATTATGAAAATTAACAGTATATTAACCACGGCGCTTCTGGCGCTGGGAGTTGTCTCCCAGGCTGGCGCGACCAATCCCTCCGCTCCGACGATTTATTATACCGGATCCACGGCGTTCCGTTCAACGATTTACACCTCGTTGGCCGATAACACCGGCGATAGCGGCGCCGTGTTCGCTGCCGGCACCCTCCAGTTTGGCACCTGGGGCAACAGTGCCCCTGCCAGCGCCAACTACATGGTGTTTTACGGCGAATTAAAAGGCACCTCCACCTACGTCTATATCAACGCGGCGTGGAGCGGTTCGGAAGCGGGCATCGCCTCGGCCTGCAACACCAACTTGGTGAACACCCGCCGCGACAATTCGACGGTAACCCTGGCCGGCTCGCCGGAGACGTGGGTGGATGACACCACCTGCACCCTGGCGGCGGCGCCCGCAGGCAGCGTCAATGCCGGGAGTCCGGGAGCCAATGGTTCTCCCGCCAACGGCGCGCAACTCGAAGCGGCCCCCCACGGCTCGGATTTGGCCCAGGCAGACACGTCCCAGGCAGTTTCCTGGACGCCCAATGCGGGGAGTGGTCCCACGGATTTGAAGGACTACGGCTCGCAAGGCGTGGTCACCTTCGTGATCTCGAAGAATGTGAACCCCGCTCCCACCACGGATTGGAGCTCAGTCACCAACATCAGCCTTCCCCAGCTTGTTACATTGTTAAATCTGGGTTCGGTGCAGTCTTATTTCCTCTCCGGCGATCCGAATGGCGCTGAGTATGTCTATGCGGTTGGCCGCAACCTCGGTTCGGGCACGCGCATGAACGTTCTGTCCGACAGCACTTACGGTGGCCAGAAAACAGTGGACCAATTCTCCATTGGTTACGGCGTTGACAACCGCGACCCGGGACAAACCCCTGCCACGCTCATCCTTCAGAATGAAGGGGACAACGGCTATGAAAGCGGCGGCGGCGTGGCCAAGGCGCTGGCCGACACAGGCGCCAGCGACACCGCTGGCAGTTGCCAGCAGGCGGACCCGATTCACGGCGGCACCGGTTGGTTTGCCATCGGCTATCTCAGCCCGTCCGACGCCAACAGCACCGGCAATAACGGCGGTCAACCTACTCCGCTGCATCCCGGCCCCGCCAACTGGATCACCGTGAGCGGATACCCCTCGAACAACAACAACATCGAGAACGGCCAATGGTGGTACTGGGGCCATGAACATCTGTATGGCCGCTACAACATCGCCGGCACCCTCGCGGACCAGGTGGGAGGCGTCCTCTTCACCGCCGTGTCGGATGAAATTGTAAATCTGGGCCTCGGCGTTACCCCGGCCGGAAATGACGCTGCCATTCCCTACAGCCTGATGTTTGCCAAAAAGGGCAGCGACACGGCTTTCCCGATTCCTGGCGCTGGCGAATAGTCTTGGCATTAAAATTGAGTTAAACGCAGTTTAACAACGCAACCGGCGCGGAGAATTCTCCGCGCTGGTTTTTTTATTGGAGTGCTGACTAATTCGCTTTGCGTCTTGGAGTGCGGCGGCAATCCCGCAAAGCGGGAGCGACGCCGCTTTGGGGAGGGCGTTGGCGTTTGGCCAGGCGTTGGATTTTTAAGAATCACCTTCAATTTGAAAGCGGTGTCACGGCCACCGCAGTCCAAGACGCAAAGCGGTTTTGTCATCAAAATGTCACATTCCCCGGCCCCATCCGTGATTGTATTTTCCCGAAATCCAAGTTAGTCTGGGCATTGCGATTGAGGCGAATATGAAGACGACGTTATCAATTTCCATTGGATTAAACCTGGCTTTGGCGGGCGGGTTGATTTTCTTCGTCGCAAACCACCGCAACCAACCAACCATTTCCGCGCCGGTCGTGTCTGAAAGCACACCGCCACCGCCCGCGGCGCCGGCCCCGCTGGCTCCAGTGCCGCCGCAAACCGAGCCGCCGCCGTTTCATTGGAGCCAGCTTCTGCCGGCAAATAATTACCGGGCTTACCTTGCCAATCTGCGTGCCAGCGGCTGTCCGGAAACGACCATTGATGACATTGTCCGGGGCGACACCGACCGGGCGTTTGCCTACGAGCGCGCCCAATTGGGGCTGAGTGAATCCGGCAACGGCCCGTGGTCGGAGTGGCGGGAGAACCAACTGATTGCCAGCCTGCTGGGGGAACCGTCGGCGAATCAAACGTCCGCCCCGGCCCAAATCGCGGAAAACCCGACGCCGGAAAATAATGGAGAAGGCGCTGTTGAATCTGCTTCGGCCCAAAGCATGGCGGCAACACCCTTGTTCCTGCAATATACGAACTGGGATGCTTTGGGCTTCAATGCCGGCGAACAGGCCGCCATTGCGCGGGTGCGGCAGCAGTATCAGAACCAAGTCGCCAGCCAGAACCAAAGTTCCAGCGGCGCGGCAAACCAGAATTCCGATGGCGCGGCAGGCCAGAATTCAACCCCCGCCGGCCCGAACATCGGCGCGACGGTCGCGGCGAATCAATCGCAAACCGCGTTGCAGAATGCCAACGACCAATTGCGTGGTCTGCTGGGTGGCCAGGATTACGAGGCTTATGTACAACAGGAGTATTATTTGTGGTTCCAGCGGCAGTCGGGGTCAATAAATCCCCGCGCGTTTTCGCCGTAATGAGCCGGTCCCGTCGTAAAACGCGAAGCGGTTTGTCGCGGAGCGACAGCGGAGATTAGCCCGGCACAGTGTGCCGGGCTAAACGGTCCAAGAATCCCGCGCGTCCTGAAAGGACGCTGGAAACCGCCTGGTTTTATAGGCGATTCCCCCGTCCCTGCGGGACGGATGCAAACTGTTTTGCCCTTCCAGACACCCCGTGTCTGGCTAATGTCCAGTGTCGCTCTGCGACAAAACGAATGCGCGTTGGACATTTTACCCATTATCAATTTCAAAGTCTTCAAACAGGGGTTTAATGTCCTTAAACTTGTTATAAAAGCGGGCCGGCTCGCGATAAAGTACCTTGTAAAATGGTGATGGCCATAATACGCTTTGGCGCGCATACCAATTTACGCTTGGAGAGCCATTCGCTCAACGTCCGGCGGAGCAACAAAAACACAAACATTAAAAAAGCAATGAAGAATTTAATAGCAGCGGCCATCATTTTTGGCGGGGCAATTCTGGCCTCCTCACCAGTGTTCGGAGCGGTGAATATCGCGCCAAATGTCCTGTATCTGGGGTTTCAAAACAGCGCGGCGGCCGACGATTACATTATCAACCTCGGCGCGGCAACCAATTTGGTCGGCGGCTCCACAGTGATAACATTGAGCAGCGACCTCACGAAGAGCGACATTACCGCCGTACTGGGCGGTGCTGGAACTTCCTATGCCGGCGTGATCGGCGCTAATAACGCCGGTGGCGTCCCGTCGGTTGCCAACCCGGCGGATGCTTATGGCACGGAGTTGCGCAACAGCAACATTGGAAATCCGGCTGTGGCCGGTTCCTCTGCCCCCACTGCTATTAGCAGTGGTTCGGATATCGTTGCCTACAATGCCCTCGGGAACTTGAACGCGCCAGCTACTGTGGGGACTGGCGTTCTGGATTCCGGCAAAACGTGGACAGCGGATGTTCCGTCCAGCGGCACACCTTCTGGTACTTATAATGGCTCAACCGGGTTGAACCCGAACTCGGCGGTCACCACTTCCAGCGTCCTTTACGACGACCTTTGGTACACTGCCGACCCCGATAGCGGACGCACCGATACCAGCAAACCGTGGACATACCAGGGCTATTTCACGATTGACTTAACCGGCAGCAGCCCGAAGCTGACCTTTACGCCTACGAACGCCCCGGCAACGACGGTGCCGAAGCCGGTTATTGTGTTGGTCGCCAAGCTGGCCGGCACGGTCACGTTGATTTCGACCAATGCGTCGCCCACGCATACGTATCAATTGCAATACACCGCCAGTTTGTCGCCCATCGCCTGGACGAGCGTTGGCAGCGCGGTCACTGCCGGCGGCACGATAGTAACCAATACCGACACCACCGCGACGCCCGCGCAACGGTTCTATCAGATTCAGGCGCAATAAAATTCCCTGCTTGGGGATGGTTTATGGGGTTTGTAATGGGTAAAGGGGAAATTGTCGCGAAGCGACAGATGGGAATTAGCCCGGCACACCGTGCCGGGAAAAAGGTCCCAGAATCCCGCGCGTCCTGAAAGGACGCCCGGAACGGCCCGATTTTACGGGCCTTTTCCACCGCCCCTGCCGGGACGGATGCAAAATGATTTGCCTTACCAGACGCTTCGTGTCTGGCTAATCTCCAGCGTCGCTCCGCGACAACAACCTCCCTTACCCATTACCAACGTGGAGGAACCAAATTTTACCGTTTTCTTTGCGATATTCATCTTGCAAACTTAAGCGCATGCCGTCCACGCACTTGAGCCTGCATTTCCACCTTGTCTTCAGCACGAAGGACCGGCATCCATTTATCGCCGACACATGGCGTCCGCGTTTGCACGAATATTTTGGAGGTCTGATTCGCGCGGCGGAGGGGATTCTGGAAGCGATTGGGGGAACGGCGGATCATGTTCATTTGCTCGTTGGTTTGCGGGCGACCCACGCGCTGGCGACATTCGTGCAGGACATCAAGCAAACTTCGTCGCGCTGGATTCACGAGAGCATCAATGTAAAAAATTTCGCATGGCAACCGGGCTACAGCGCCTTTACGGTAAGCGCGTCCAATTGCGGCGCAGTAGAGGAATATATTGCGAACCAGGCGGAGCATCACCGGTTAAAATCATTTCAGGAGGAATATGTGGCGTTTCTCCAGAAACATGGCGTGGAATACAATGAAAATTTTTTGTGGTGATTTCCGGCGTCCTTTCAGGACGAGTCCGTGGATGCGCGTTCACCAGACACTTCGTGTCTGGCTAATGTCCAACGTCGCTCCGCGACACTTATGGATCCGACGCGGGCGTCAGCCACTGGTATGAATCATCCGCGTTACCAAGTGTGGCTGCTTGCCATATTGCTGTTGCTGGCGACCATTTCCGTTTTCTGGCCGGCGACGAGCCACGACTTTGTCAATTATGATGACCCGTATTTCGTCACTTCGAATGTTCAGGTCCAGGGCGGACTGACTTGGGACGGCATAAAATGGGCATTCACCCACGCAGTGGTGGGGAATTGGCATCCAATGACCACGTTGTCCCACATGTTGGACTGCCAAATATACGGGTTGAATCCGTGGGGCCATCACCTGACGAACGTGCTGCTGCATGGGGCCAACACGGTTCTGGTATTTTTGCTGCTTCGCCGCCTGACCGGTGCGGTTTGGCGGAGCTTGATGGTGGCGACATTGTTTGGGCTGCACCCGTTGCACGTGGAATCGGTGGCCTGGGTGGCGGAACGCAAGGACGTGTTGAGCGCCTTTTTCTTTCTGTTGGCCCTTCTGGCATACGGTCGCTATGTGGAACATGCGAGCGCGGGCAGCGGGGATGGAGCAGGGAGCAGGAAAGCGGACCCTCACCTCACCCTGACCACATGGGCTTGGTTTTTCCCCACGACCCTCACCCGGCGCCCTGGCGCCACCCTCTCCCGCTCCTGCGGGCGAGGGATATTCTCCCCTCCCATCGGATGGGAGCGGAGAGGGAACAGCAAGCGGACGCTTGTTTGGTATGTCGTGGCGCTGTTGCTCTTTGCCTTGGGCCTCATGGCCAAGCCGATGCTGGTGACGTTGCCGTTCGTGATGTTGCTGCTGGATTACTGGCCGCTCAAACGGTTTTCTGATTTCCGGTTTCGAATTTCGGATTTTAAAAACCTGCTGCGCGAGAAAATTCCGTTCTTTCTCCTGGCGGCGGTTATGGGCGTGGTGACATATCTCGCGCAACAGCACGGCGGCATGATGGATTCGCTTGGAAACGTGTCGCCGGGCACCCGGATCGAAAACGCGCTGATTTCCTACTGCCGGTATTTGGGGAAGTTGTTTTGGCCGGCGCGGCTGGCCGTTTTTTATCCGTATCCCGATCATTGGCCGCTGAATGAGGCCCTGCTGGCGGGCGCGTTGTTGGCGGGCATTTCCGCGTTTGTATTCACGCTGCGGACGCGGCAACCTTATTTGCTGACGGGGTGGTTGTGGTACTGCGGGACGCTGATACCGGTCATTGGATTAGTGCAAGTGGGCGGACAGGCGATGGCGGACCGCTACACGTACCTTCCGTCATTGGGGTTGTTCATCATGGTTGTTTGGGGGGCGGCCGAACTGGCCAAACCTTGGAGGTATCATGCGATGGCATTGGGAGTGGCGGGCGGCGCGGTGGTCCTCGTATGCGTTGGCTTGACGCGGCGGCAACTGGTTTACTGGCAAGACAGCGAAACGCTGTACCGGCACACGTTGGCGGTAACAACGGACAATTTCCTTGCGCATCATAACCTCGGTATCTTTCTCTATAAAAAGGGGCGCACGGGCGAGGCGATCACCCAATACCAGGAAGCGCTCCGCCTAAAACCTGATGACGCCATCGCCCACTACGACCTCGGAACCGCCCTCGGCAAGGAGGGCCAAACGGATGAGGCGATTATTCAATTTCAGGAAGCCATCCAACTCAATCCCGACAACGCCGAGGCGCGCATCAATCTGGGGACCGCCCTGGCCGTGAAGGGCCGGATGGATGAGGCGATTGCCCAGTTTCAGGAAGCCCTCCGCCGGCAACCTGACAACGCCGAGGGCCATTACGACCTGGGCACCATTCTGGGCATGGAAGGCCGGATGGACGAAGCGATTGCCCAATTTCAAGAAGCCCTCCGGATCCAACCCGATTACCCCGCGGCCCGCCAGAATCTCGCGCACGCCCTGGAAATTAAAAATACTCCCGCCGACCATTGATTAACCGGCGACAAGCTTCTTCGACGTTGGTAGCGGGTAAAGGGGAAGTTGTCGCGGAGCGACAGCGGAGATTAGCCCGGCACAGTGTGCCGGGTAAAACAGCCCAGGAATCCTGCGCGTCCTGAAAGGACGCGGGAAACCGCCCGGTTTTACAGGCAATTCCCCCGTCCCTGCCGGGACGGATGCAAACTGATTTGCCCTTCCAGACACTCCGTGTCTGGCTAATGTCCAGTGTCGCTTCGCGACAAGCCAAATGCGTGTTGGATGTTTTACCCATTATAAACGTAGAGAACCGGCAACAAAGTGATCCGATACATGATAGTGTCCACGTTTCGCCCTCTGACCTCAATGCACCGCCCCGGCTGGCGGATTGGTGGGCGTCATGGCGGTGAAAGCGTTGGTCATGCGATGCGCCTGGGCGGTTTGTTCGGGCGTGAGCGCCTGGTATATCTCCATTTCCATGGCATCATGCTGGCCTAATGCGTTCCCTTGCGCCTCGCTCAACAGGAACCATTTGTAAGCCTGCACCTTGTCCATCGCCAGGCCCCCGTCTCCACTTTCATACATCAGTCCCAAGTTGTCCTCGGCGGTGGCATCTCCCAGTTCCGCGCCCCGGCGATTCCATTTAAGGGCCTGCGACCAATCATGCTCCACTCCGATGCCATATTGATACATATATCCCAGAGATCCCATGGCGGACGCATTACCCTGCTCCGCGGCTTTGAGGAGCCACTTGGCGGCCTCCGAATAATTGATGTGGTTGGTGTCGCCGCGATGCTCGCCGCGAAAATAAAACTGTCCCAGGGCGTTTTCGGCATAAACATCGCCCTGTTCGGCGGCTTTTTGCCACCAGGTCACGGCGGCATCCATGTCCTTCGGCGCGCCCACTCCGTGGGCGCAGGCATAACCCAGACAGTATTCGGCCAAGGGCTCACCTTGCGCCGCCGCCTTGCGATACCACTGCATCGCCTCCGCATAATCCTGCTTGACGCCATCGCCATGCGCGTAACAGGAACCCAGAGCCGTCTGGGCGGGGGCGTAACCTTGATTGGCGGACTGGCGCAGAAATTCAACCGCCTTCGTATAATCGGTGGGAACACCCTTGCCGACGGCATAGTGTTGGCCGAGAAAATACTCCGCCTTGGGGTCGCCCCCGGCGGCGGCCGCAGGCGCGGATTCCATGGTAAATTCATCGCCGGCGAACAACAAATTCGCCGGCAACAGCCACAGCGCCAGGATCAACCCGGCCTCCGGGAGGGACAATAATTGCGCGGTCGTTTTCATTTTAATGTAGTATTAATAGCCAAAACAACGCGATGTTGTCACGTTACCTTTTATTTACAAAATGTGACGAACGGGTTACGTCTTTTTGAGATTTTTACAGGGTGGTGGTCGCGCGGGATTTTGCTTAAAACCGTAGCGGCAGACATCCCTGTTTGCCGTGGAGCCGGGGCTTCCAGCCCGGCCGATAAAACGCTCCGCAGTATGAAAGCGTGATTAAATCAAAAAACAATCCGCAGTGCGGGAACTGGTTCCGGGCGGCAGGGATGCACGCCCTCTACGTCAGGCAGGATGCCTGACGCTACGGGGTGGCGGCGGACAGGATGACCGTTACCCGACCAACCCGGCGGACTTCGGCTTTCTTTTTCTTTTTCTTGTCGTCATCGCCGCCATTGCCGTTGTCGGCCACCTGTTGCTGGCCGGCGGCGCTGGTCTGGCCGGCGGCGCTGGTGCTGGTGCTGGTGGCCTGGGCGGAAGTTCCCAAGGTGGATTGGGCCGCGCCGCCGTTGACAGATACTTTCTGGCCAAGCAACGTGGCGCCGGTGATGCCGCTGGCATTGACGCCCTGCCCGCCGATGATGGTGATGCCGCCGCCACTGCTTTGGGCCGATACGTTGGCCGTGCCGACGGCCAGGACTGTAAGAGAGCTGACCGTCTGGCCGGTCACATTGGCGTTCTGCGAGGAAACCAGCAAACCACTGATGTTGCCCGTGTAGTTGGCATTAACCGTTCCCCCGATCACACCGGCGCTGCCCAGGACAATGTTGCCTGCATAAACCGGCGTGGCCTTTGAACTCCAATCGGGCGCCACAGGGGCGCCGGTCTCCAAGCTGACATAAGTGTATTGGCCGTCATAATCAACGAAGCCGGCTCCCGCGGGGGTGCCGGCATCCAGGGTGACATACGGGCCGGGGAGGAGAGTTCCGCCGAGCGACTCCTGCAAGATGCCGCCCAGGCTGGCATAAATGCTTCCCTCGGGCGTGGTCACCGTGATGTTGCCCGGTTGCGTCGCGGCCCCGGGCAACTCCGGGGACAGGGTGTCCGCCACAATGCCGTTGGCATAGACGTTTTCATAACCTGGCACGTCGGCAACCGGGAGAAAGACATTGACGGGAACCACCGCCGTGCCGCCGCTGCCCGCGTTCACATCGCCAGTCAGCGAGGTGATGTTGATATTGCCGCCGCTGAAAGTGGCAATGCGGGAAGTGTCAATGTTGATGGTGCCCAGAACCGTCACGTTCACCATGCCGCCGCCGGTGGTGTAAATACCCACGCCGAGGTTGTTGTCATACATGACGGCAGCCTCAAAATCCGCCAGATCCGGGGAACCCAAATCCATGGAGACGCCGACGCCGCTGTTGTTCAGGGGGTCCTGGGCGCTGGCCGGAAGCTCGCCAGTGCAGGTGACATTCACATCGCCGCCGCCGAGGGCCGCAATCGTGGAGGTGGGCATCTCCAGGGTGTTGGCGGTGACGTTGATCGTCGCGCCGGGCGCGGACGCAATGTAAGGCGTCAGATAAGCATAGTTCACACCCTGGTTCCCATTGCCCACGGAAAGGATTCCATAGGAATTGCCGAGGTTGATCGAACTGGCCGAAACATCAAAATAGCCCGTGCCACCCACAATCAGGCCGCCACTGCCACCCAAGCTGGGCTTGTCCTGGCTGACGTTTTCAAGGGTGTTAATGTCGGTAAGATCGGGGTCGGTGGAAGTGGCCGTGCTCGGCGGCATCCACGCGACTTTGTTTATCACAAAGTGACCGCTGGAATCAAGAAGGGGATAACCATTGGCTCCATAGACCGGCAGATAGAGATAGGCAGATGTCAGGGCGGCAAAAAGGTCCGATGCCGGGCCGGCCGAGGTGAGCACCTGCGTGACGGGATTGTAATCCAAGCCTGAATAAAACACCGCGGAACCTGAGATCCCGAACGTTAAGTTCCTGTACGCATAGGTAAAGTATCCGGACAAAGTTGAGAGCGGGAGGCCGGTATAAGACTGGTCATTGATGCCCGATATGGCTGGATCGGTCAAAGCATCTTCAAAAATGCTGTACCAATAATCAGCCGTGCCGGATGGCAGATAAGTCTCCCCGGAAGGCAGGGTTTCCGACAACTCAGCCAGGTCCGGCAAGGCCGTATCCAAAGTGACCGAGGCGAACGAATTGGCATAATAAATCTGGCCGCCAACGGTGATGGAAGTGACATCGCCCGGATTCAAATTCTCCCCGTAAAAAGTGCAGCCGATCATGTCGCCGCCCACGACGATTTGGGCCAGCTTGCTGGTTTGCAGGCTGACATTTTCCATGTCGCCGGAGATGTTGAGGACCACGGGATTCTCATTGCCCAACTCCGGCGGGACACTGGCGTGGTCGTCTGGACCAAATGCCGAAGCGCTGGAGCTGCCGCTGGAAGGCCATTGCGTCAGGCCGCTGTCGGACATCAGCAAGTAGGTGGATAAACCATCAGCGTTGTCACTGCTCAACCCGCCTCCATCCGTGGTGGTGATTTCCAGATTTTGGTCGGGGGAAGGAAACAGGATGATGTCATTGTTCAACAAAGTGCCGCCGTTGGCAGTAACCGCGTTTGGGCTTTGCAACGTGACTCCGCCATGACCGGCGTTGATGATCAGTGTCGGCGGTAGAATCAGGGGAACGGCGTCATCGGGCCGCGGGATGTCAAAACCCGTCAAATTAACGCTGTAGCCCGCGGTCAGGGTGACGGAATCATTCGGGGCGTAGTCAAAAAGATGATTTCCGGCCGACGGCTTCTCGTTGCGGCTGCCAGCGCCGGTTTCCGTGTTGTTGAACACGCCGTTAGGATTTCGCGCTTCCTGCAAATAAATATCGCCCACGCCGCTCTGGACCGTTTGCGCGGCCGGGTCCCAGCCCGCATTCAAATCCCAACTGCCGGCGACCAGGCTCAACGCCACGTTTTGGGAGGAAGTGCCGATGTCCTGTCCGGCGTTGATGACACCCGTGCCATTGACCTCCACAAAACTTCCATAAACGTTCCCACCGGCATTGATCGTCACGTTTCCCGGTTCGGAACCAAAAGCACCGCTCCCCGGATCGCCCGGCGCCGCCGTTGTGGTGGGAAAACTGATCACGTTGCCGCCCGCATTGATGGTCACGTTGCCGCCGTCGGCCGTGCTGATGCCGCCGAGATTCTGATCGGGACTAAAATAGGGCGCGGATGCAGACCAATCAAACCCGGCCGTGCCAGACCCGGAATTGACATCTCCGTACTGAGTCGTGACATCTATGCTCCCGCCGTTCTCGGTCACGATGCCGCCGGTGCCGGAATTGGCCGACTGGCTGGCCGTGCCTGTCCAGCCCACTTGCACTTCATTGGCGGCCCAAAGATTGATGTTTCCGTTCTGAGTTTGCAGGGAAGCGCCATCCAGATAAATCCCGTCGCTGCCGGAAACGGGCGTCGGTTGATTGGCAGTCGGAACAAAGCCAGTCCCGGCGGTCAAATTGATGCTCCAGTCGGCCAGAATTTTGTTTCCGCCGCTAACCGTGTTTACAGCGGTGATCGAGCTGTTCAGGGTGATGTCATTTCCCGCGGTCAGGCTCAACATGGCGGCGGAGCCGGGAGCGGCCAGGGCGTTGAGGTTCCAGGCCGAATCCAGATTGATATTATCCAGCGCCTGCAGATCAATTTGCGAGTAGGCGGACAGGCCGGTGAGATTGAGGTTGGCGTAAGGATTGGGGTTGGAAGTATTGGCCGGTTGAGTGGTGGCGGTGGTGGCCAGGCTGGACGAGAGAAAGAGGTCGCCGGGATTGACCAGAAAGGCATAATAATTTCCGCCGGGTTGAACAGTGGTCCCAGGACAGAGGATTTCAACGATGCCGTTTTGGCCCCCGCCCGTGCCCGTTCCACCGGCAACATTGATGGTTGTATTGGCGCCCTCGGTGATGGCGCCTGAATTTAACACCACAAACCCGCCGGGACTGGCCGCGGACGATGACGCGCCCTGGGCTGAAATGATGGAATTATCGCCCAGGTTCAGGCTGTCGCCCGCGTCAATTTCAATGACACCGTTGGCAATGCCCATTGAATTGGCTTGGAGGGTTCCGTTTTGGTTCACGGTGTTTGCCTTCAGAGTAATTGTCCCGTCGTCCGCTTCAATTTCCGCGCCGGAATCCACCGTGATCGCCTGGCCGGCGAGCAACGACGCCGTGCCAATGACGCCGCCCTGGGCCGCCAAGTTCCACGGCGCACTCACTTCGATGTCGTCCGCGGCTTGAAGGCTGACTTGCGAAAAACCCGAAGAGAAGGAATTGGCGTTAAGCGCCAATTCACCCGACACGGGGCTGCCATCGGAATTCAGCAAAATATCGTCCGTGTTGATGGCAAGGCTGCCGTTGTCATATCCCGCGACGCCTGCCTGGCCGTACAAGCTGGATTGAATGGCACTCATTTGCGGCGCGGAAATGGAAATCCGTCCGCCAGCGCCACCCAGCGCTCCGCCGGAGACATTGATGGTCGAAGCCGGATCGTCCGCGAAACTGCCGCCCGACTGAAGCTGGACCGAGCCGCCGGAACTCATCCCCTGGGCGTTGCCTTGCGTGCTGATGGCGGAACCGGAGCCGAGAGTCAGGCTCTGGCCCGCGTCAATCCCAATGACGCCACTAAGATTGTCCAGGTTCCCCAAGTAATCCTTTTGAAGGATGGAATTCGCCTGAAGGTCCCCGTTTTGATTCACCGTGGGCGCATTCACCTGAATCGAACTGCCGTCGGCTGTTACCTGACCATTATTGTTGACTGTGTTCCCCGCTTGTAAGGTGATGCCGCCGGTGTTTGGGGTCTGAATGCCGCCTTCCGCCGAAGTGACGGAACCGGCGTTCACATTGAGAGTATCCCCGGCAACCAATTCAATGGCGCCATTGACGTTTTGGGCGTAATTGGCCTGGACCACGCCGCTTTGGTTGACCATCTGGGCTTGGGCGACGATGCTGCCGCCATTGGCAATCAGTTGGCCTTCGTTATTCACCGAGCCTTCGGGCAGCGTGACCTTGGCGCTCAAGCCGAGGCCGTTGGGAGCCGTGGAGACCAGGACGGTCTGGCCGGCGAACAGGCCGATGTTGCCGTCGGGCGCCGACATGGTCCCGGATGCCTTGGTGACGGGATCAATGCCGTTGTCAATGTTCGCGGCAATCAGATAAGCGGACCCGCCGCCGGTGATGTTGATTTTTCCGTAATTGATGATTTGGGCCGACGGCGGCGGCGCGTCGAATTCCCACGGGCCTCCGCCGGACAAGTCCAGGTTGGGGGTGGACGCCGTGGTCATGACCAACCCATGCGCGCTGATGGCCGCCGAGCCGCCCACCGTAAACCCGTTTGGATTTTGCAGAATCACGTAGCCATTGGCCGTCAGATCGCCGTCAATGGTCGAGGCGGCAGTGTCGCCGATGTAGTTCCATGTCACCGAGGAAGCGGAAGGCTGGTTGAAGGTCGTCGTCTCACCCGCGGCGATATTAAAAGTTTGCCAGTTGATGAAGGCGTTGGCGGAGGTCTGGCTGATGGTGAATTGCGAACCGGAACCGCTGAAGCTTGCAGAGCCTTGAGTCACCGTTCCACCCGTTGGATTGGCCCAAGCCTGTAAATGGATCAGCAACACCAGCAACCCAATTCCCCGCGGTGTTCGGCAAAAACAGCAAAAAATTTTACGAGCCATCGTTTCAGCGTTCAAGGATACCACATCGAGACTTTTAGCGGTTGTTTTTTCAGGTGACGTTTAGGTTAAAAATATGCTGGAGGACTTATGAATCATTGGCCTGGTGGGACGCTGGATAATTTAAGCGCCCTGTCAAGATTGTCGCGCGCGGGGGCGTAATCCGGGTTGAGGCGGAGGGCCGCTTGAAACTGGCTGATCGCGTCGCCAATCCGGCCTTCGTTGATGAGGGCAATGCCGAGATTGTTGTGCGCCTCGAAGTAATCCGGTTGCAGTTGGATGGCCTTCTGAAACTGGCCGATGGCCTCGTCAAACTGTTTTTCCTGGAGAAAGGCATAGCCGAGGTTGTTATGGACCTCGACGTTATCCGGGTCCAGGCGGAGGGCTTCATTGTATTGGCCGATGGCCTCGTCAATCCGGCCTTCTTGACGCAAGATGAGACCGAGGTTGTAATGCGCGGTGGCAAGATTGGGGTTGAGGCGAAGGGCTTTCTGAAACTCGCTGCTGGCCTCGTCAAGCCGCCCGTTTTTGAAGAAGGCGCTGCCCAGGTTGTTGTGGGCGTCGGCATCATCCGGATTGAGCCGAAGTGCTTCTTTAAACTGGCCGATGGCCTCATCAATCCGGCCTTTTTGGAGGAGGGCATAGCCGAGGTTGTTGTATGCCTCCACGTAATTGGGGTTGAGGCGGAGGGCTTCTTGAATCTGGCGGTTAGCTTCATCAATCATGCCTTTCTGGCGATAGATGAGGCCGAGGTTGTAATGGGCGTCGGCATAATCGGGGCTGAGACGGAGGGCTTCTTGAATCTGGATCATGGCCTCGTCAATCCGGCCTTTTTTAGAAAGGGCATCACCGAGGTTGTTGTGGGTGTCGGCATAATCCGGGTTGAGACGCAGGGCTGCTTGGAATTGGCTGATGGCCTCGTCAATCCGGCCATCTTCAATGAGAGCGTTGCCCAGGCTGTTTCGCGCCTCAACGTAATCCGGATCCACGCGGAGGGCTTCCTGGGCTTCGCTGATGGCCTCGTCGGTCCGGCCATTTTCAAGGAGAACAACGCTGAGGTCGTTGTGAATCACAGAATTGGCCCGCGTGACTTTGAGTGTATGCCGGAAAAGAGTTTCACTGTCCCGCCAATAACCCAATTGTTGCCGGGTCAGCGCCAGACTCAAGATGCTCGCCGCCAAACCCGCCGCTCCCAGCGCAACGGTCCGGCGACGCCAGCCAAGGGCAAGGTCGCTGGCGCCCCAGATCGTGAGCGCCAGCACGCCCAGCGATGGAATATAAGTATATCGGTCTGCCATCGCCTGGTCCCCCACCTGCACCAGGCCAATCACCGGCACGAGCGTCCCTAAAAACCACAACCAGCCAGTCATCAAAAATGGGCGCGCCCGCCGTGTCAGAAAAAACAGCACCGTGACGCCGCTCAAAAACGCGCCCGCCAGCAGCGCCTCCGCTTGTGGCCAATGTTCGGGGAGAGGATATAAAACCGCCAGGTCCGCCGGCCAGAACATCTTTCCCAAGTAACGGCAGTAGGAAATCAGGGCATTTTCAACCCGCGCCCCGATGGGCATGTTTTCAACCGTCATCACGGCGCCGCCATGCTTTTGCGCCGCGAAAGTGATGACGCATGCCGCCGCCGCGAGGGCAAAGAAGGGAATTTTCTCGCGCAGCAGGTGTATAAAATCCGAAATACGAAATCGGAAATCCGGTATCCGTTTAAGGGGCCAGTAATCCAGCAACAACAAAACGAACGGTGCCGTCACCAGCATCGCCTTGCTCATCAATCCCAGCGCAAACATCAGCACGGCCGTCCAATACGAAGCCGTTGATTTTGAACTTTCCGTTTGTTTTTCTTCAACATATTTTGCGTAAAACAGCAGCGTCAGCATCAAGAAAAACGTGCTCAATACATCTTTGCGCTCCGCGATCCAGGCCACCGATTCGACCCGGAGCGGATGCCATCCAAACAACGCGGCTAGCGCCAGGCTGCGCCACGTTGCCCGCGTCATCCGTTGGAAAACCAGAAACACCAGCGCGGTGTTGGCGGCATGAAGCAGCGCGTTGATCAGATGATGTCCCCAGGGATTCAGCCCGAAAAGCTGGCAGGCTAATTCGTGCGACAGCCACAAGAGCGGCGCCCAGGTGGCGGCCCGTTGCGTGGTGAAGGCCCATTTCACTCCTTCCCAGGTCAATCCACCCTGAACATGGGGATTTTTGGTGACGTAATCAGGGTCGTCAAAGTTGATGAAGCCGCCGCGCATCGCCGGCCAGTAAAGCGCGAGGGTTGCCAGCGCCAGCAGTGCCGCCAGTTGCCACGGCCGAAAACGCGGTTGAAAGACGGCCCTTGCCGGGGCCTGCGCTCGAGTGGATTTGGGTTTGGTCGCGGGTCGGCGCATGGCTCCATTAACAAGGATTTTGCCTTTAAATCATGAATTTTGGCCAGCCAAAAATCAAAACTGCGCCGTAAGCCCGAAGTTAAAAAATGGCTGATAGGCCGGCGTGGTGAGGGTGCTCAACAGCGGCCAGGAAAAAAGGAATTGCGCCTGCCAATGTGGGCCGGCCGAAGCCGATAACCCGAAACCCGTTCCCCAAAGCGGCGTGCTGCCCTGGCGTCCCTGGGGATCAATCAAATCAACTCGGGCGTAGTCCATGTAGATTGAGCCGCGAATGGACAATGGAGTATTGCCACCAATCATCCCGACAGTGTGCCACGGCGTTTGTTGCTCCAAGGATAAGTGCCAGCCATCGTCTCCAAACACTTCGCCTTCGTGGTAGCCCCGGACACTGTTCACCCCCCCCGCGCCGAATTGTTCGGTGCTGATCAGAGGTTCGCTGGCCCATTGACCGTCCAGGCGGAACAATGTTATCCAGTTGGTGTAAAACTCAATTTGTTGCGAGTAGCTGGGCTTGAGGATGAGCCAATAGCCGGTGGATTCGGAAGAGCCGGTGATGGATTGTAGGCTCTTGACACCGGAAAGGCTGGCGGGCGGGTTGGTGGAAGAACTGGAATAGGTGGTAGTGCTGGAATACCAGAGGTTGGCGCTCATGCCCAGTCCAAAAGTGGCGGGTCCCATAAAATTGTTCAGGCTCGCGTTGAAGTTCAATTCCAAGGGCAGGTAGTCCATTACCGGTATGGTCGTGGGCGTTTGGAGGTCAACATGGCTGGTTCTTTCAATGAGCTGTCCCGAACTTCCGCCCGGGCCTCTGGTGTATTCGACAAATGTAAAAATGTTGGTCTGGTAATTCTCCTGCTCATAGACTTTGTAGTCCAGCCCCCCCGAGAGGGTGGGATGGAAACTGTTCACTTGGGGCAAGGGCTTGCTCAATTGAAAACCCACGTCTTCGTTGACCGTTATGCCCTCCTGCACCCTTTGCTCGCTTACTTCGCGCACATCCGGATAATTAAACAGGGTTTTGTTCAGGAGGGTTTCCAGCCCGGTGTCAATGGTGGCGCGGGTCGCATACAGGGTCAAATCCGCCTGCCCGGAAGACGGGGGCACCCGGAATTGCCGCGTGGCTTCACTGTAACCAAAGCTGCCGGGGGAGGCCGCCACCGTGCTCGCAATCGCCTCCGGACTGCCCAGCGGGAGGCGATAGAATGCGCTGTAATAAGCGACTTCCGGCTGGTCATAAAAATCCCACTGATTTCCCAGTTTGTAGAGTTCCGGCGAAAAGCCATATTGCAACCCCAGCGAGTTTTCATGTTGCCAGAGATTGTCATAAACGGCCGATCCGTTCACACGCAAGTCCGGCGTGCCGGGGGAACTCTGATTGTCCAGATCAACCTTCGCGTGGAGCGGCAGGCGGTCTTTGACGAGGAGATCAAGGTCGCTCGTGCCCGGCGTCGGGCCGGGGCCGATGACGGGATAGATTTGCCGGTTTTGGCTGGCATTGGCCCGGTTTAGCTCGGCATTGAAGATCGGGACGTTAAGCACCATGTTCGTGTGCAGGCTGGGCAAAGCGCGCATCACGTTGTTGGAACTGAAGTGGTGGTTGGCGGTAACAATAATGGCTACCAAACGGCCTTCCAACACTTGCAGTTTTACGGTCGCATTGGTGATTGTCTGCGGTGGCAAATCCACCGTCACCGTTCCAAACCCGCGGTCGTGATACGCTTCGTCCAGTTGGATTGCCGCCGTTTTAATCCCCTCAATGCTGACATTGGTGCCGAAGGCGCCGTCAATGTTGGTGAGCGTCTGGCCGATGGCCCCCGGCGATAGCACGCTGTTGCCGCTGATGTCATAATGTTCTACGTCAAACCGGGGACCGGCATTGGTGGAAACCACATGTATCCGGGTATCCTTCGCTTCGGCATCCAATTCGGCCGTCTCCCGGGCCAGGGCCGCGCGCGCGCGCGCCATCTCTTCGGGAGTGGCGGGCACGAACGGTCGGCTGATGGCCGGCGGAACGGCATTGGTGGTTTCAGACGGGATGGCATTGGTCGGGGCGGTGGACGGATTCAAGGCGAGCGCCGGGCCGTTGCCGGAACGAATATAGCTTTCGCCGGACACCATGATCTGGGAGATGGCCGATTGCGCCACATTGAAAGTAACGATGCCGTTGGTGGTTTGCTCCGGCACGAAGGCGATGCAGATCGCCGGATACCCTTGGTTGTGGTATTCCAATTGAAGGGCTGAAGCCGCTTTAACCATGTCCCCAACGTCTACATTCGTGCCAGTGTATTTGGAAAGCAGGGGGACCACGGTGTTGGTAGGCAGCAAAGGACTGCCCGCAACGACGTACTCTTGGACATTAAAGTAACGGGGAACAATGTTGCGCTCAATCGTGACCGACGACGGGACCGGAGAACTTGGAGAAGAAACCGGTTCCGCTCCAGCCGTTTCTGGTGTCAAGCTCTGCGCCCAACAAAGAAAAACTGGCAGCAGGCAAACTGCGCGGCTGGATCTGAGCATCAGGGAAAAATTCCTTCGCGCCCAGCCAACGGCGGACAGTCGGAAGGCGGGTGACCAAAAATTCACGTTTCTCAAGACTGGGCAACTTGTATTACAGGTTTTTGTCGGAATTGTGACAATCCCGAAACAAAAGGCATGGCGAAAGCGGCCTGAATCTGAAAACTCCGACCCAAACGACAGCGCCACCTCACGACAGGGGCGCCACCCCTCGCCATCCAGTAAGACTCCCCCTCCCATTCCAACGCGCCGTGCTCCTAAATTTTCACTTACGTTTCGGAACCGGCACGGGGTTGTAACGTGCGTCAATTAGGCTGGTGCTTCTATACGGGATAAATGTGTGGATGAAACAGAGTTGTTTGAAGGCCGGACAAACACGTGTTTTGGACGCATTAGTTCGCGGGCGAGGGGAAGGAATTTTCAGCAACTCTTTGACCGGAATACGAAGTGGTTTGGAGAAACAAGTTCATACCAGGTTGGCCGGACGGCAAGCGTCAGGATGGAACGCGGTTTAAATTTGTAACGATTTTTTTTGATTGTGAATGTTATGAAAAAAATGAAGCGTAATTATGAGCCTCATCTGTCCATTCGGGAATTTTCCGTGCCGCCCGGGGGGGAATGGTTGCCGGAATCACCCTGTTGGTCGCTGATCCAAGTCGGGCGCGGAACGGGCTATTTCCTGCAATCGGCCTCAAGGCAGGAGCTTGAAATCGGAACGGTTCTTATGATTGCGAATCATCAGCATGGAAGTATTCGAGCCAGCCAGTTGGGCGGACTGGTGCTGTTTGCCTTTAATATAATACCGGGGCGCCTGACCAGCCTGGTCACACTGGAGGAACGGGATTTTCTCGAGTTGGCGGCGTCCCGAAAGGATTTTCCGCCCCGGATTTTTCCGCCGGGCAATCCGGTGGCCGTCAAAATGAAGGAACTGTGTGCCGATCGAAACCAGGCTGGTTTGTTGTTCCGGTTGAACTTGCTTCGTCTTTTTGTCGAAGTTTTCAGCGGTGAATTGCAGCAGGCCACTTCTCATTGGGAGACCACCGATGCCCGGGAGCGGCTGCGTCTGCTGCTGCAGCGGACACCCATGGCGGAATTGTTGGAAATAAATTTCGACGAACTGGCGCGAATGACTCATTGCACCTCGCGCCATTTGGGCCGTATCTTCCACGATGTGGTGGGCATGTCATTCCGGGAAAAACGCACCGAAATCCGGCTGGCGCGGGCGCGTGAACTGCTGGCCACCAGCAAAACCAAAGTGGTGGAAGTGGCGCTCGAGAGCGGTTACAAATCTTTGAGCCTGTTTAATCTCATGTTCACCCGCCGTTTCGGGACCAGTCCCGCCAGATGGCGTCAGAAATACGCCGATTCCAACAAAGGAGACTTTGAAAACATCCAAAACCCCCGGCGCGATAATTTGCGTCCGGCGGAAAAAAGCATGTTGGTCTTTCAAATGAATCCGCCTAAAACCCTGGTCGGCGGCAAAAAAGCCACCACAAGTGTGTCCGTATGAAATGGCAGACGCAATTCAGTGACGGTACGCGGCGTTTTGAGGTAAATTGAAGTAAATTGCACCTATGCTTGCCAACCGTTCCATGGGATTCCACAGTTTCCTCCTCATCCTGCTCTTGGGGATGGTTACCGTCAGTTTTTGGGGGTGGCTTTTCTTCTGGCAAAATTCGCTTTTTTTGGACAATGCCACGCTGGAAAAGTATTCTTTATACAATGAATTTTTACTGATCGGGGTGGTGTTGGGCGTGCGCGGCAAACGGCCCTTGCAAGGTGCGCAACACGAATTTATCGATGCGGTGCGGCGGAGCGCGCGGCAGGCGGTTTTGGGGTTGTTTGGTGTTTTGCTATTGGTCTTCGCCTTGCACGACACGTTCGTTTCCCGTTCTTTTATCTTAAGCTATATTCCCTGTTTTGGACTGGCTCTGTTTTTCTCCAATTACATGATGCCAAAATGGTTGAGCCGGCTCAGCTTCTCCGGCAACCGGGTGGAACGGGTGGCCCTGGCCGGGACGGCAGAGCAGGCTGATAAAATTAAACCATGGATCGAGCGTAAACGCATCATCGGCCTGAACCTTGTTGGGGTCATTTCCCCTCTGCCGGCGCCCGAACATCATGGCAATGGCAGCAACGGAACGTTTCGGGTGCTCGGCACTCTGGATGAAGCAAACCTGATTTTGAAGAAAGAGTCCATTACCCAACTGATTGTGTTGGACCTCTCCATGGGAACGGAACGAATCCGAAACCTGACCAAATTGTGCGAGGACGCGGCCGTCCGCCTGTTGGCGATTGATGGCCTCGACCGATACTTCAGCCACGCCACCATGATTTTTGAGGATGATGGCATGCGGATGATCGGGCTGCGCGAAGAACCTCTCGAAAGTCCCATAAACCGGTTTGTCAAACGCGCCGTTGATCTGGCCATTGCCACGCCGGTGGTGTTTTTTTTGCTGCCTTTCGTTACGGCCATGGTCTGGTTGTTCCAACGCCTGCAATCCTCACCGGGACCCGTCCTCTTCCGTCAGGAGCGTGTCGGCATGATGGGCCAGGCTTTTATGATGTTCAAATACCGAACCATGCACCTGAACCACGGGGACGAATCAAAACAGGCTTCCAAAAACGATCAACGCATTTATCCCTTTGGACGGTGGTTGAGACGGTTGAGCATCGATGAATTGCCTCAATTCATCAATGTCCTCAAGGGCGATATGAGTGTTATCGGCCCACGCCCTCATCTGCAAGTGCATGAAGAAATCTGGATTCGGGTGATGAGCCGTTATGTGATCCGCCGCTTCATTCGACCGGGAATCACCGGCTATGCCCAAATAAAAGGTTATCGCGGAGAAGTTCGCAGTTCGTCGGATGTGCAGAAACGAGTGGAAATGGACATTTATTACCTCGAAAACTGGTCGTTAAGCCTTGATTGTCTCATCTTGTTGAAAACAGTCAAACAATGCCTCCGTCCCCCTCCCAGCGCTTACTGATTTTGAAGGATTGAGGGGAAAATTCACGGTTTTGCAACCTCATCGTCGCCAGATTGACACAAGACCAAGACATGTTCTCACCCCCATTTTGCATCGGCTGGCAATCCCGACAATCCGGCGTGATGAAATAGGAATCTGGGTTGGTCCCCAAGCGGTCTTGTGACCACGGAAAACATTGATATGGGCGCGAAAATGGCATTGTCTTGCGATTGCAACCAATAGCCAGGGGCGGTAGCTTGTTCTTAACGTGACTGAAAAAACAATAGTCCTTCCGCCGCCTTCGCCGGGAAACGGCCATCATGCCCAATACCAACTCTCGGTGATGGTGCCGAAGCGCCGGTACCTGGCTTATCTTCGCGAGCGATGGTGGGTGGTATTGGCCTGCGTGGCGGTGGCGGTGGGTGTGGTGATGACTTACCAAACCTTCGCTCCGCCAACTTATGATTCCTACGCCCAGCTTTACCTGACAATGGGGCCTCAAATCGGGCCCAGTATCTTTGGCGAGGTAAAGGACGATTACGCAACCCAAATCGAACTGCTGCAGGGGAACCATTTGCGGCAGGCCGCCCTGGCGGATTTAGGACCGGCCACAGCTTCAGCGTACAAGTCAATCAAGCTTAATGTCGTCAGGCCGATGGAAACCTCCATTCTGCAATTGCGCGCCTCCGCCTCCGACCCCGTGCTGGCCCAGCAATTTCTCCAGGCGCTGATCAAGGAATATCTTGCGTTCAAGGATGCCACCCGCCTCTCGACGACTGAAGACGTCCTAGGCACCCTGACCGCGGAGCTTTCCAA
Source organism: Limisphaerales bacterium (assembly GCA_052140285.1). Taxonomy (GTDB): domain Bacteria; phylum Verrucomicrobiota; class Verrucomicrobiia; order Limisphaerales; family UBA11358; genus UBA11358. The sequence continues at coordinate 40,682 of JBKQUF010000006.1, forward strand.
GTCCGAAAAAGGACTCCAAGCCGATCAGGACAAGTTGGCCGCCTTCCAGAAAACCAACAATGTCACCTTGCTCCAAGACGAGAACAACAGCGCGGCAACGTTTCTGGCAGACCAAAATGTCCGACTGGCCAACCTCAAGCAGGACGAGGAATTGTTGCGGTTGGGTCTTGCCCCCGCCACGCCCGTCTGGTCCACGAATGCGGTGGCAACGAACCTTGCCGTCTCGTTGGAAGGCGGCGGGACGGACACCAACTATGCCGCACTGGCTACCACTGACGACGAGCTTAAATCGGAGCGGGTTGGACTGATGTTGACGCAGGACAAACTCGCCCAAGTCCTCACCAACGGTCCCCAGTATAAGGTCAAGCCGCTCCAAGACCAAGTGGCCCAGATCAAACAGGACGTGGCGGCGCTGGAGGATGTGGATGCCGTGCAACGAAAGGCCGAATTGCAGGAAACCGAAGAACGCATCGCCGCCATCACCAATGCCATTCCCGCCTGGGAGGCCAATGTGGCCGATAGCGGCAACCGTTTGTCCCAAAGCCAGGGACTCCAGGACGACATTCATCGGCAGGAAGCCTTCTATGACCAGTTGCTGTCGATGTTGCAGAATGTGGACTTGAATAAAAATATGCAGGAAGAACGGGTCACCCTGCTGGACCCTCCGAGCCAGGGACAACCGCCGCAAGTCAGCCTGCCGCTCCTCATTTTTTTGGCCGGGGTCTTGGGGCTCGTCGCCAGCCTGGGGATTGTCTTCCTCTGGTATCTTCTGGATGACCGGTTTGTTTCTGTCCGCGACATCCAGGATCAATTTGGCGAAGCAGTCCTTGGCTTGGTGCCGCGAATCAAGATTCCGCGGGCCAGTCCCAAAATTGCCCTGCTCCAGGATGCCGACCCGCGCCAGGCCTATTGGGAATCCTACCGGCACTTGCGCTCCGCCCTGCTGTTGTCCGAGTTGGGCGAAGGCCGTCCGCAAACCATCCTGCTCACCAGTGCCATGCCGGGTGAAGGCAAGACCACTGTGGCCGTTAATCTCGCCAGCATTCTCGCGCGTAGCGGACTTCGCGTCACTTTGATTGATGCGGACCCTCATGGCGGAGGCATTCACCAGTTTTTGGGCAGGCCTGGGCAATCCGGTCTGCTGGACTACTTGCGTGGAGAAGCCGACATCAAATCCATTATCGAGCCTGGCGAGATTCCCGGATTGAGCCTGATTGGCGCTGGCACCCACCAGGAACACGCCGAGGGACTGCTTTTGCGCCCGGAAATGGCAACCCTCCTCGCGGAGATGCGCAAAAACAACGATTACGTGATTTTGGATGGCGCTCCCGTTCTGGCGGCGGATGACGCGGCCCTGCTGGTTCCGCACACGGATGCGGTGGTGTTGGTGGTGCGTCCGTTCTATGCCCGTTCCCGGATGGTGCGTCAGACCTTGGAAATGTTATATCAAAGACAGGCCAAACAGGTCGCCATCATCTTTAATCAAGCCCGGCCCGACGATTTGGCGGGGCAGCATTATTACGGCCGAAATGGAAAAAGCCGGATCGCTCAAGCCGCTGCCACAAAGTAGCAGACGTTAAACTGGCACCTAAGTTGCTGATTTTCCGCTTAATTCAATGTATTTCAACCTGATTCAAAGGAGCGGCCTCCAGTTAAAAAGCGAGATATAAATGAAAAGGGCAATATCCACGATGCTTTGGGTCTTGGCAGTTTCGTTTGGCTTGCTGTTTCCCAGCCGGGTTCAGGCGTCCGTTTTGAACGTCACAGATTTTGGAGCGCGCGGTGATGCCGTCCAAACCCTGGCCATGACTGTCAGCAATTCGACGCAGATTTCCGTGGAAACAACAAACCAATTCTCGACTGCTGATGTCGGCAAACTCGTTGAATTATTTGGTGTGGGGGCAGTTACTTCAGGCACCAATAGGCAGGATTTGATCGCCTACATCCAGTCCGTGGCCAATGGCACCAATTTGACCATTTCCGCGCCGGCAAGCCAGACAGCCACCCAGGTAAGTTGCACCATTGGCACCCAAAATGCCACGGCCTTTCAAAACTGCGTGAATGCCTGCCAGGGCAGCAACGCTGTCATCATGATCCCCGCCGGTTGTTATTTGCTGGTTCCGCCGCAGGTCCTTGAATCCAACTTTGTCATGAGCAGTGCAACCACATTGTGTCTCGCCGTTTCCATCAGCAAAGGTGGCATTACATTTCAAGGCGACACCCCCGGCGACACGGTTTTGCTGGGCAACGGGGCTTGGGTGTTGAACAACGGATCCGCGCTGCGCGGCGTGTTGTTTGGATGCGTCGGGCCGGTCACCAATAATGTTGCCGCCCCGCTGGTGTTTGAAAATCTTACGTTTAACGGGGGCGTCCAGATCGGCAATGAAAATTTAGGCTCCGGACCGGCCAGCCCGGTGGATGGTACGGGATGGGACAATACCCATGATGCCGTGGTTGACATGGGCAACCCGCCTTTCCACGCCAACCAGCAATTTCTCAACTGCTGGTTTGCGCATTGGCGGGGAGAGATACTAAAAAGCGTGGTTTCCTTGAATAATGGCTTCATCGGGGTAACCAACTGCGCTTTTTGGGATGGTGATGCTTCTGCATTTAATTTCAATTGGACCCCGCATGTTATCAACAGTTGTCTATTCTCCAATCTGAACATGGCCATGGAGTATTACGTCGGCACGATGCAGACCAATTCGTATTTTGAAAACTGCGTCATCACCAACACCCGGATTGCCATCGTTCTGGTGGGAGCCTTGTCGAATTATCCGCCTCCGTTCTACAGCATCATCAGCAACACCATTTCGGCGTCGAAATATGACATTTGCCTGGGGCCGTCCCGGAATGTGCAAATCACCGGAAATACCTTTCAGGGAGGGGGGATTGGAGTGGCCACGGATGGCTATGCCTACCAGGGAACTGATTTCAACGGGAATATTACCGTTGAGAACAACCAGTTCAATGACACCGCTTATCCTGTGGGAATTTGCGGCGCTGGAGTGGACCGTATGGTGAATATGACGGTGAAAAGCAACACGGCTTGGGGTTGCAGCAGCTTTGCCACCGGCTATGGCTGGAGTTCAAACGTCTGGTTTTCCCAAAACAGTTCCCTCTTGCCGTCTCCCAACCAATCTGGCTGCCTTGACAGCTCCTCGTTGGTGGGCCAATGGTTTATTGACGATGGTTCCAATGACTTTTTACCCAGATCGGACAATACGTACCCCGGCGGGTTGACCAATACAGTTTCCTACGCATACGGCGTACATCATCAGCTTGGCGTCGGCGACTCGCAAAGCGTCTATCTGTTGGACACCAGCCTTCCGCAAAGCATCCCGCCGGGGGCCGAATTGATGATCACCAACGCGAGCGTGTATCCGGTCACGTTGTATTACACCAGTTCAACGCCATTTGGCAACGGTTTGGCGATGGTTGCAGGAGCTTCCATTGCCTGTGAATGGACGAATAATGCATGGCAACTGGTCCAGTCGCCTTTGATAAGCCCTCCCAGCGGTTTGCGAATCTCATCACCCTGAGATATGTAGCGTCAGGCATCCTGCCTGACGTAGAGCCGGCGCTTCCAGCCCGGCGGACCCGGCACTGAAATTGGAGAACCATGGAAAATCAAGCGTTAATCCGGGCGGCAAGATGCTGCCCTCTCCGGCAGACAGGATGTCCGCCGCTACGATCCAGGCGCAGTTTGTTTTTTTCAGACACGCTCTTGGGGACATCATCATTGGAACAATCACCCCGATTTAACCACCCTCATCTCATGCAAGATTTAATCATCGCCCCCGGACGCGCCGAGAAAAACTACTGGCGCGATTTGTGGCGCTTCCGCGAACTGTTCTACTTCCTCGCCTGGCGCGACATTTTGGTCCGCTACAAACAGACCGCCATCGGCGTGGCGTGGGCGGTGATTCAGCCGTTTTTGACCACGGTGGTGTTCACCCTTGTCTTCAACCGCCTCGCCAATTTATCCGGACCGCCACATGTCCCTTATTTCCTGTTCGTGCTGGCGGCCCAATTGCCCTGGCTGTTCTTTTCCTCGTCCTTGAGTTCCTCCAGTAACAGCCTCATCGGCAACGCCAACTTGATTTCCAAGATTTATTTCCCGCGCCTGATTGTTCCCGCCGGCTCGGTCATCACCAGCTTCGTGGATTTTCTCATCACCACGGGGCTGATGGCGGTGATGATGGTCTGGTTCCGTTTCCTGCCGGACTGGCGGATTTTGGCTCTGCCGCTTTTCGTGGCGCTGGGCTTTGGCGCGGCCTTTGGCGCGGGACTCTGGTTGTGCTCGTTGAATGTGAAATACCGCGATTTCCGATACATCATCCCCTTCATCGTGCAATTCGGCTTTTTCGTCTCGCCGGTCGGCTACAGCAGCGACCGTGTGCCGAAAATCTTGCACTGGCACGGGATTGACCTCCCGGCTCGGCTGCTATATTCGCTGAACCCCATGGTTGGTGTCATTGACGGCTTCCGCTGGGCGTTGTTGCGCGGAAACGCCGGGGTCATGAAGGTCGATCAAACCTATGTTGGCACCGGCCTCTGGTGGCCCTCCATTCTGTTATCATGTTGTCTCGTCGTCCTGCTCTGCGCTTCGGGCATCTGGTATTTTCGGAAAATGGAAAGGACATTCGCCGATGTCATTTAAAACGCTGAAACCCTAAAAAGCTGAAATACTGAAATGAGCAGGCTCTCGGAAGATTTAAGGTTGAGAACCAAGCAATATGCTTCGGAAATTATCCATTTTTATGTGAAATTGCCCAAAGAGCGTGAAGAGGTAAGGGTTTTGGGAAAACAATTGCTTCGTTCCGGCACTTCGGTTGCCGCTCACGCGCGCGAGGCTTCGCGGGCGCGTTCCGACTCGGAGTTTTGTTCCAAGCTGGATGGGCTATTGCAGGAGGCGGACGAATCACAGCTCTGGCTGGAATTATTGCGGGACGATTGCGGCATCACCGGCGATCAACAGAAAAATCTCTTGCGTGAAACCGGCGAACTGATGGCGATATTCATAACGATGGTATCAAAACTACGAAAAACTGAAAAGCTAAAATGACCGTTGTCAATTTCAGATTTTCAGCGTTTTAGTTTTTCAGCATTTTAAAAAATGAGCGAAGCGATTATCACTGTTTCCAATCTCGGCAAAAAATACCGGATTGCGCATCAAGGCAGCCGCCCGCGCTACACCGCCCTGCGCGACGTCATCGCCCAAAAATGCGCCGCGCCTTTCCGCGCCCTCTTCGGCAAAAACGGATTGGAGAAAAATTCCGCAAATCCGCAATCGGCAATCGGCAATCGGCAACCGGTGGAGGATTTCTGGGCGCTCAAGAACGTTTCCTTTGAAGTCAAACAGGGCGAAGTCGTGGGCATCATCGGACGGAACGGCGCGGGCAAATCCACCCTGCTGAAAATTTTGAGCCGCATCACCGAGCCGACCGAAGGCGAAATTCACATCCGGGGCCGCGTCGCGAGCCTGCTGGAGGTGGGCACCGGGTTCCACCCGGAACTGACTGGACGCGAAAATATTTTTCTCAATGGCGCCATCCTGGGCATGAGCCGGGCGGAGATAAAAAGCAAGTTTGACGAAATCGTGGCTTTTGCCGAGGTGGAAAAATTTCTGGATACGCCGGTCAAACGATATTCCTCGGGGATGTATGTGCGGCTGGCCTTTGCCGTGGCCGCGCATTTGGAACCGGAGATTTTGATCGTGGATGAAGTGCTGGCCGTCGGTGATGCGCAGTTTCAGAAAAAATGTCTGGGCAAGATGCAGGATGTGAGCAGAGGGGGCCGCACAGTGCTTTTTGTAAGCCACAACATGGCGGTGGTGAATAAACTGTGTCATCGCGCCGTTTATTTGACGCATGGACAGGTTACACAGATCGGCGAAACTTCCAAAGTGGTGGACGCTTATGTGGGGGCGGGCATCGCTTCAGGCGTGGAAGTTGCGATTCGCCCTGAGGACCATCTGCCATCTTGGGGCGGCAACACTTCCATTCAGTTACTGAACGTCCGGCTGCTGGATCCGGAGTTCGACTCTTTCCAAGTGCGCTGGCAGCAACAAATCCGGTTGGAATTGCGGTTTGAGGTCAAAATCGAACTGCGAACGGTTGTTTTTTCGCTTCTGATTTCAAACATGAGCGGGATTGAAATTTTAGGATCCCACTCCAGCCACGAAACCCCGTATTCGTTGAAACCTGGCTTTTACCGTTTTGAAGTTGAAATTGCTAATCCATTGAGATCCGGGTTTTATCATCTCACCTTGGGCGCCGATTATCCCCTCGCGTCCGTACCACTATTTCAGGTTCCTCATGCTGCCACGTTGGAAGTATTGGACATTGGAGTGGGAGACAAACAACAGCCGCAGTGGGGCAACTTGATAATTGATGTCGAGGCAGCTTGGCGCAATCTGGAATCCAGCCCAAAAACGACCAATCCAAGAGACCTATGTAATTTGGGATCCCGTCCTTGAAATCAATGTACGTCATCGCTATAATCTTGGTCTGCAATCGGCAATCATGCTAGGCATTTTTGTCATCAAGGTGAAATTCGGCGGACTGGGAGATCACCTGTTTTACAGTCATCTGCCGCGCATCGCCAAGCAAAGCGGAAAATTCTCGAGGGTCTTGATTTCCGATTTATCAGAATACCGGAACCCCGATTACCGGCGTCTGATTTGGGAGGCAAACCCTTACGTGGACGGTTTTACGAGGGAGGATGCGCCTTATCCGCTGTTTGACAATGTGCCGGCGGGTACAAATCTAATGGATCAAATCATGATATTACGCGGCTTGGATGACGGGAAACGTTTTCACGAGCCGGAACTTTATTTCAAGCCTGGAAAAATTGATTCTCTGGCTGGGGCAACCGTTTATGATCCAAATTTTGTCTCCAATGTTGGTAATCTGGAAGCACGTCACATCGAACGCTTCTTTGCGCGCAATAAAATCACACCGGACTTCATGTTGCAACCGCGCGGCAAAGGCTTTCCAGTGCGACGCTACGGAACAATAATTGAGACCAAAAATCTTGAGCATTACTGTTCTGTGATTGTCAGCGCCAGGCGGTTCATTTGTCTAACTTCAGGAGGAGCCACGCTGGCAGCGGCTCTCGGAGCACCGGTCGTGGCGCTTTGGGGCAACGGCCAATGCCAGATGTTTCATCATTCGCCAATCCACACCTATGTGAATGTGAACCCGATCACACTGCGTCAACGTATCCGTGCCAGATTAAAAGGATACGCAAGAACACTGCTCCGAAGGATGACCGGTGAATTGAAAAACACCTTCAATACGAGCTGAAGCTCCGCACTCGAAGCAGACACGAAAATCAACATGGTGATTGTAAAAATCCATGCGGGTCTAGGCAACCAGATGTTCCAGTATGCAACGGGCAGGTGCTTGGCGCTGCAAAAGCGCACGCCGTTATATCTGGACATCTTGGAATATGAATCCGGCACGTTTCGTAAGTATGAACTTGGGCGGTTCAACATCTCGACGGAATATATCAACCGCGCCCGGAAAAGTCTGACCTTGAGATGGGGCTGCAGACGGTTTGCACTCTTGCGCCGATTGTTGCATGCCTGCCACAGTTCGCTTGCGCCAAAATACATTAAAGATTTAGAACATGGATTTGACGCAGTTTTGGGGCAAACCAAGGGCAGTGTTTATCTGGATGGTTATTGGCAAAGTGAGCGGTATTTTGCAGAAATCCGCAGCGTGTTGCTGAAGGAATTTACTTTCAAAGATGAGCCAAATTCGGAGAATGCGAAATGTTTGTCCAGTATTGTATCACAAAATGCTGTTTGTGTACATGTCCGCCGGGGTGATTATGTTACGACACCACATGGTCAAACCAAACATGGTGTTTGTCCATTGGATTACTATCGAGCGGCAATTGATTACATTCAGGAACGAGTGGTTGACCCGGCTTTTTTTGTTTTTTCGGATGATCCTGGGTGGGTATCCTCAAATTTCCCGCGATCAAATTTAATGTCAATTGTCTCCCATAATGCTGGAAAAAATGATTCCGAAGACCTTCGGCTGATGATGAACTGCCGGCATTTCATCATAGCGAACAGCTCGTTTAGCTGGTGGGCAGCATGGCTTGGACGGTTTTCCAAAAAAATAGCAATCGCGCCCCGACGTTGGTTTATATCACCAAACCAAAGTGATACAGATTTAGTGCCGGAATCATGGGTGCGGCTTTGATTGAATTAAAATTCATGCCTGACATCTCCGTCATCATTTGCACTCATAACCCAAGAGAAGATTATCTCCACAGGGTACTGGACGCGCTTAACGCGCAGACGTTACCAAAGGAACAATGGGAACTGTTGCTCATTGACAATGCGTCCAAGGAACCTTTGTTGGGCAAGTGGAATTTGTCCTGGCACCCGCACGCCCGCCATGTCCGCGAGGAGGAACTAGGCCTGACACCCGCCCGCCTGCGCGGCATCAAGGAATCCGTCGGCGAATTACTGGTCTTCGTGGATGATGATAATGTGCTGTTTTCAAATTATTTGGAACATTTGTTAAGAATCAGCCAGGATTGGAGAGTCCTTGGAGTTTGGAGCGGACGCTCGTTACCTGCCTTTGATTCGCCGCCGGCGGTCTGGACAAAGCCTTATTGGAAATACCTGGCTTTGCATGATTTCTCATCGGCCTCGTGGGGAAATTTCGCCACGGCTATTGATTCATTTCCATGCGGAGCGGGAATGTGCATCAGACGACCTGTTGCCGAAAAATATTGCGAGGTTGTGACGTCCGACATCCGTATGAAGCATCTGGGGCGAAAAGGAAATTCTTTGTTTTCTCAGGAAGACTTTCAGATTGTCTATTGTTCGATTGACGCGGGGTTGGGTTTTGGCAGGTTTCCTCAACTTGTGTTGACGCACTTGATCCCACGTGTGCGGCTAACCGAGGATTATTTCGAACGTCTTTTGGAAGCGGACAGCGCTTCTTCTGCTATACTGCAATACTGCCGCGGTAAATACCTGCCACCGTCAGGATTGGGAAGAATAAAGCGATGGTTGAAACTAGCGTTCAAGAGGGGACGCGACCGCCGCTTTTACAAGGCTGCGCTGAAGGGCGAACGAGATGGCGTCCGTATTGCAAAAGAGTGGGCGAACGCATTGTAATGATTGGTTACGTCCATCATATTTTGCCGTGCAAGAGAGCGATCCACCACGGCATTTGGAATTTCGCCGAAAAACTGGCGGCGAAACTTTCGGAGGGTTTTGGGATAGAATCAGGGTTTTCTCACTGGACCAGACGCAACGACTCGGATACCGCGCATATACGGGACTCATCGGCCGTGCGCGCGACGCGGCAAGAACTCATCTCGCGCGCCCGTGGCGACAAGTTCGTTGCCATTTTGTTGCATTTTGATTACGGAAGCTACGGATGGTATGATCTGCCTCTTTGGCTCTATTTCGATCTTTTGGCGGTTAAGCGAGCCATTCTCCATTTGCGCCTATTGGTCTTTTGCCATGAAACGCCGCCTCTGGCAGCGCGCCGGCGTCGGGAGCGCGTTCTCCTGCCTCTCTCACGCCATGTATTTGGATTAATTTTACGCTTATCCGATTTCGCCTATTGCTCGAATCCTTTGGGCATGGAACAAATAAAGCATGCCACGTCCAAAGCAGCCCCGGTTTCATGGCGTCCGATTTTTTCGAACATAGGAGAACCGGCAGATGATGCGTTTCTTAGGAGCAAAAATCCGAAGGAATGGGTTGTCTTTGGCTCTGCCGGCAATCTTCCGCGTTACCTTGAGTCTTTGGAAGCGGAATTCCATGGACTTCCAGCGGCGATCGCGCCGGATATTCTTAATGTGATCGGGGGGGGCGATTCGCAGATTGTTCGAAAGAGAGTTCAAGCGTTGCGACGGGAGATCGCTCAGGTGTCCCATTGCGCGGCTGCCTCGGACGCTGAATGCTCGGAGATTTTCAATCGTTCGCTCTTTTGCTATTTGAAGTATTTCGAAAATGAGAAACCAGAGTTTCCCGAGGTTTTATTGAAATCCGGGGTGTTTGCGGCAGCCAATGCCCATGGAGTGATTCCAGTGATCTGCCACGAAGGCATGGAGCGCTTCACCCGGGCGACTGGACACCCAGGCGGTATTTGGAAGAAAAACGGTTTATGGCTGGTGCCTTCAAGTCTGGATCAAATGTCTCAATCGCTGTTTCGATGGTATCAGACAAAAAGTTCCAGTAACGGAATGGTGCAAATGATTGTAAACGACTTGTGCCGGAACAAGAATTATGCCCCCCTTGTCAGGAAAGTTTCACTGCCTTCTGCCGGTTCGTGACGAAGCCGACATCATCGGCCAAAGCCTCCGGCATCTGCTGACGTGGGCGGATGCCATTTATGTCTTCGACACGGGCAGCGTGGATGATACTTGGGAAATCGTGCAGGACTTCGCCGGAAAGGAGCGCCGGGTAATTCCCCTAAAAAAGGATGCGGTGCTTTTTTCCGACCCCGGAATTCGCGGCTGGATGTTTCATCAAGCTCGGAAGAATATGCGGGAAGGCGACTGGTTTCTGCGCGTGGATGCGGATGAGTTCCATCATATTCCACCTCCCGAATTTGTGAAAACCCGCCTGTGCCGGCACGAAACCATCGTCTGGCACCAGTATTACGATTTCCGGCTTACGGCTTCCGAGGTCAAGGCCTGGGAGGCAGGCAAGGAAACAGTGGCCGATCGCCAGCACCCGATTGAAGAGCGGCGACGGTGGTTCACGCCCAGCGATTACAGCGAACCGCGTCTGTGCCGTTACCGGGAGACGATGGAATGGCCGGCCAGCCGGTCCCAACCATACAATGCGGGCTATGTGGCGAGCGAGCGGTTGCCCATCCGCCATTATCCCCACCGGGATCCGGAGCAATTGCGCCGGCGCTGCCAGTTGCGCGCCATAATGATGGCCAACTGCCACCATTGGACACAGCCTGAATCACATCACTGGTCGGAGGGCGATTGGCGGAAATTCATCACACCGGATAATCTGCCGGAACTTCACCGCTGGCAACCCGGAACAGCGCTGCTGGAATTCAATTTCACCAGCCATTTGCGCCCGCCACATATCCGAGTTGTGCAAAGATTTGTTCACACATTCTGTTTGCCAATCCTAGACCGCACGCGGGCCAAATGGTCGGACGCAGACCATCCGCCCAAAATCCCAACTGACCTCCAAAAGCTCTTGGAGCGTGAGATGATTGCTTGATATTTTGGAGGCCATTGTTCCATTTATAAAACGAGTGATCCCGGCGCGTTACCGCCCCATCGGGTATCTCCTGCATTTGACTCGCCCTCGCTGGCGCATTTCAGACTCGACACTTTTGACGAAATCCCATCTGGATTGGAGTGTCAGAGAATGGCGTCCGGTGCAAATGGCCTGGTTGTGGATGGAACCGTATGACTGAATTCCAGCCATCAGTTCGGGTTTTGTTTTGTTGCACTGGGGTAGGGATTTTTAACCGCGGATTTGAATCCTTCTGCCGGGAGGGATTTGACGGATTAAAAAACACTCCGGGGCTGGACGCCTGGTTGATCAAAGGAGCGGGAGAACGAACAGAACGCGAAATCCCGGTCTGGTGCCTGCCGCGCACCGGGCGACCGGCCAGATGGCTGGGGCGGTTGTTAAACCGCAATCCCTATATCACGGAACAATGGAGCAGTTTCTTTCCAGTCGTCCGGCAAATTCGGCGTATCCGCCCGCGGGTCATTTTCTACAGCGACGCGAATCTTGGCTTTCAACTTTTTTTCCGCCGAAAATGGATCGGCGTTCCCTATCGGCTGCTTTTCTCGAACGGCGGCCCCGGCTACCCTCCTTTTGACCGGACCGATTTTGTGCAGCAAGTGGCGCCGCTTTACCATGAACAGGCTCTGGCGTTTGGCGAGCCAGCCGCCAAACATTTCATGGTGCCTTACGGCATCACGGTTCCGCCCCCGCCGGTTTTCAATCCGGACGCCAAACGCGCCCTGCGGTTGCAACTGGGAATGCCAGCGGACCGCCCGGTGATTTTGAGTGTGGGCGCCATAAACCGCCAACACAAGCGGATGCACTATTTGGTCGAAGAAATTGCCCGGCTTCCGCAGCCGCGTCCGTTTCTGCAATTGCTGGGTGCGATGGATGAAGAGTCGCCGGGGGTCATTGAACTTGCAGCCAGATTGCTTGAACCGGACAGTTTCTCAATCAAATCGGTGTCATACGAACGAGTCTCTGACTATTATCGGGCGGCGGATGTTTTCGTGCTCGGTTCGCTGCTGGAGGGTTTTGGCCGGGTCTATCTGGAAGCGATGATGCACGGCCTGCCGGTCATCGCCCACCGGCATCCGGTCATGGAATATGTTCTGGGCGGCGAAGGCATGCTCGGCGATTTGAGCCGTCCAGGTGAGCTGGCCGGATTATTGTCGCGGGAATTAAAAAATGAGCCGAACGATGTGGTGATCTCGGGGCGATGGGAAAGCGTGCGCCGCCGTTTCAGTTGGCCGGAACTGGCCCCGCAATACTTCAGGATGATTTCGGAAGTTGCGCTTCTACCAATCAAATAACCTCTTGCAAGCCACGGTAGTCATCACGACAAAAAACCGGAAGGAGGATCTGATCAAGAGCCTCGTCTCGGCTTTCAACCAAACGGTTCCACTGAAGGTTTTGGTCATAGATGATGGCTCGACTGACGGAACTTATGAGCTTGTGCGGCGCGAATTTCCTCAAGTTCAAATCCATCGTTCAGACACGTCCCTGGGGTTGATTGTACAACGCAATCGCGCGGCGCGGCTTGTGGAAACACCTATCTTGATTTCGATTGACGATGATGCAGTTTTTTCAACCCCAACTGTCATAGAGGCGACGTTGCGGGAATTCAATCATCCCTGCGTCGGTGCGGTGGCCATTCCCGTTGTGGATGTGAACCGCAGCCCGGCCATCCACCAAAAGGCGCCTGAGCCGGACGGCATTTATGCCACGTACAGTTTTATCGGCACGGCGCACGCATTGCGCCGCGACGTGTTCCTGGCCTTGGATGGATATCGCGAGATTCTCATCCATCAATCAGAAGAGGAGGATTACAGCATCCGTATGTTAAACGCCGGTTGGATCACGCGGTGCGGCAACGCCGACCCGATCCATCATTTCGAGTCGCCCCGGCGAAGTTGGACGCGGATGGATTATTTCGGGGCGCGCAACAAGATATTATACGCCTGGCATAATGTGCCCTTCCCGGCCGTCGCGCTCCAATTGCCTGGAAGGACGGGCAAAGCGCTGGTTTTCTCGCTGCGACCAGGCCGAATGCTGACGCGGCTCCGGGGCTTGTTGGATGGTTACTTCTTGTGCCTGACTAGCCGGGCGAAAAGGCAGCCGGTAAAGCTCGCCGTTTATCGGTTGAGCCGGGAACTGAAGCGTTTGGGCGCCGTACCATTGAATGAAATCGAGTTGCCACCACAATCAAAGATTTGCCTGAACTCTGGACCAAGCCAAATCGGTTTTGAAATATTCCGCGGGAAAATAAAATGAAGACCGGTAGGAAAGAAAGGCTTTCTATTGATGCTGCTGCCCGACAGGAAAACAGTTCGCGTTGGATTGTCTCCCAAGAAGGCTCCCGGCAAACTTATGGCGTGCCTTTGAGTTTCCATCGCTTGGGCAAATTGCGGCTGATGTACACGGACATCTGGTGCCGATGGGGACGTTCGCTCCTAAGGTGTGGTCCTGCCGGCACGCGGGCCTTGGCGACGCGTTTTCACAAGGAGATTCCGCCAGAATATGTTGTGTCTTTTAGTCCATTTGCCGCGCTTTGGCGTGCACGCGAGCAATTGCGCCGGCGATTTCCAGACCGGCGCCAGTTGTCCGACGAATACTGCGCCTTCGGCCGTTGGCTGGCAAGCCGGGTGCGAAATCATCTAAAAAAGATTGAACTGGATCCGGAACGCGACAATTTTTTTGGTTTTAACTCAAACTGTCTGGAGACATTGGAATTTCTTAAAGAGCGGCAGATTCTTGCTATAATGGACCAGGTTGATCCGGGACGGGTCGAGGAAAACATTGTGGTGGAAGAGACGGAGCGCTGGCCGGGTTGGGAAGGTATCCGTGGCCGGATGTCCCAGGCTTATTGGGACCGGGTGAAAGCCGAATGGTCGGCGGCTGACTTGGTGCTGGTGAACTCGAACTGGTCGCGCGACGCATTATTGCAACAAGGCGTGTCGTTCGGGAAAATCATTGTGGTTCCCCTGGCGATTGATGTGTCGATTGATCACGCGCTGGAGCCAGGCAATCCCGAAGGGTCATTGAAAGTGTTGTGGCTGGGCAGTGTGATTCTGCGCAAAGGAATTCAATATCTGGTCGAAGCCGCGCGCAGGCTGGAACGCCAGAAAGTGGAAATTCTACTGGCTGGACCGCTGGGAATTTCCGAACAAGCCGTCCGGTCTTTTCCCGGCAACATCAAGGTGCTGGGCCGGGTGACGCGGGATCAACTGAAGATTTACTACCGGCAGTCCCACCTATTTGTGCTGCCGACGCTGTCCGACGGTTTTGCCGTCACCCAACTCGAAGCGATGGCCCATGGTCTGCCCGTGGTGACGACTCCCAATTGTGGCGAGGTCGTTACTGATGGGATGGATGGCTTCATCGTTCCGGCCCGTGACAGCCAGGCGTTGGCCGATGCCTTGATGCGGCTGGACGGCGATCGTCCATTACTGCGCGCCATGTCTGCGAATGCCTTGTTGACCGTTCAAAGATATAATCTGCCCTCCAACGCGATATTGATTGACAATATTGTGTCGAACCAGCGGGCGACCGCAAAGTAAGCGGCTTCCGCAATCGTGACTGAGCACTAAATATACTCAATGCACTATAACGCGGCATATTATGAAGGCCATTATGGCCGGCTGCTGATTGACGACCGGTATTTCAACGTTTAGCGATTTATCTTGGGCGTCTGCCGGAAGAAAAATGACCGGACTAAATAGTGCGCGGTGGAGTGAGGTCAAGAAGACTCCGGCCCTGGTGTGCGCGGCTGGACATCAGTGGTTACGACTCGGACGGCAGGACGTTGCAAGAGTTGCCGACGGCAGCACTGAAGAATGGGACGGAATTCCCGAAAGATTCGCGCATTGAACCCCTGAAACTTCAAATTTTGCAAGTCGTTGATAATCAACTGTCCGAATTTCAGGTTCATGGAAGAACAATCCACATGCGACCGTCATGAGCACGGAATGGGTGAATTTCGAGGTGGGCCTGACTGTGAGGGCTGGAAAAATTCGAACTGGAGATTTTGATTCCGAACGCCTCCATCGCTGGGTCGAAGAGCGCCACGGCTGCTCTGCCGTTTCTAAACAATGGCTTGATTATCTGCTGAATCCGCGACAGTTTCTTAACCGCAATGTTTGAACTGGCGATAACCGCTCAAGTCATCGTCTGGCTGGTGATGCTCGGTTTGTTTCTGGCCAGCGGGCAGGCCTCGCTGTTTCATCCCTCGACCATTTACCTGGCATTCCATGCATTGGTGTTTGTCATCCGGCCAATTTTTGTTTACTATTTTCACTTCGATTCTAGCTGGATATACATTGGTTTTCAGCCGCCGGAAGCGGTGATGATTAAAACACTGGCGATTACTTCCGTGGCCTTGATTGTTTTTGTGGGGATGAATCTCGCGGTGGGGCGTTCGCGGGTTGCTTTTCCGGCCGAAACAGGCGCCTCGTTTTCGTGGCTCCAACGCAGAGCATTGGTTGTGACCACGTGTCTTCTATTGCCGCTGATGGCCTACTCGATCCGGGAGTCCACGGGCGGCGGCGTAACCGGCGAGCGCGCCGCAAATGGGGTATATATCCTGACCAATTCCACGGGCTACATAACCGACGCTCAATTCATGATTGCCCCGCTGCTTTGCGCCTGGCTTTTGATGACCCGGTTTCATTGGCTGAATTTCGCTCCGGTCATTATCTATGTTGGTTACCGCTCATGGTGTGGATGGTCACGCTTCACCATAATCACGTTCTTTCTTGCTGTAGTCCTGGCCTATTGCTGGTATCACCGGAAGAAATGGATTCCTTTTTTGGCCATCGTGCTGGCCATTCCGATTCTCCTATTATTCAACACGCTGGGTCACAACCGTGGTTACTTGCAAAACCGGCTTAAAGGCATTGACGTTCAGGCCGTGCAGCTTGGCGCCGGCATGTCCCGGCTTGACAAATTCAGGACCCGGGCGGATACCCAGGATTTTGCCAATTTTGATTATCTGACCTTTCTGGTGGCTCTCGTGCCCGAGCGAACACACACTTATACTTACGGCGTTCAGTATCTCCAGCTCTTCACCGAGCCAATACCGAGAATATTGTGGAAAGGAAAACCCACCGGGGCGCCAGTCGGAACTTTTAACATAAACGCCTTCGGGAATTTCACCGGTCTGACTTTTAGTTTGCCCGGCGATGGCTGGTGCAGTGGCGGCTGGGTTGGCCTTGCCATCACCATGGGGATAGCCGGAGCCATTCTGGGATTCTTTCACCGCTGGTTTTGGGGCAATGTGAACAATCCGATGGCGGCGATTTTCTATTGTACCGCCATGGCGATGCTTATTCAGTGGTTCCGGGACGGTGGCATTTCCATAGCGAAATTCATGTTGTGGTCATGGCTGCCATTGCTGATCTGGCTGGGCCTAACTTGGCTGCTGGGTGGAACGTTGGTGCCGGTAAAATTATTCACATTACGCGCCGGTGATCATATGCGTCTGGTTCAGACTAAACGTGAAGGAACCAGAACAAATTAATGGTGAAATCAGTTCAAGTTCAAAGAATCCCGACCCCAACCCCGGTGGTTCCAGTGGCAGTTTTTCTACAATGTACCAATCTGGGCGGGATGGAGCAGGTGGCTTATTCGCTTTTCGAGCAACTTGAGACGCACGGGTTCAGTCTGAAAATCGTCAGCGCCAGAAATTGGGGAACGGGAAAACCGCGGGTCCGGCGCATTGATCCAGAGGCAGAAGCGTTCAATTACCAAGGCCGGTTTGGCTGGCGCAGTTTTCCAAACTTTAGACGGCAAGCCCAAATGATTGCCAGATCGAGTGAAGTCGTTTGGGTTATTGGCGCTTGTGCCAGTTGTCTTGCCGCCGCCTTGATGACCGGCCGCAAAGTGTTGTTCAGCCACCACTATCACCATTTTGAGAACAGAACCTCCCGGTTGCGATGGATGGCATTTTATCTCGCATTTGGATTCGGACTCGATGCCATCACCTATCCGACTGAGTTCACGCGAAATGAGGCTTTGAGAATCGCTCCTTGGTTGAAGGCGAAAATGAGTGTGGTGCGGAATGGCTTTGATGTCCATTACACAACTGAGGAGAAACGTCTGGCCGACAAACGGGCCGCCCGCGCCGAACTCAAGATGCCTCCGGACGCTTTACTCGTTGGCAACGGAGGATGGTTGATTCAACGTAAACGGTTCGATGTGTTTTTGCGGACGGCCCAACAAGTGTCCCGCAGGCTGCCGAATGCCCGATTCTACATCTGCGGTGGCGGTCCCGAGGAGGGCAATTTGCGAAATCTGGCACGGGAATTGGGGATTGAGGACAAGGTGTGTTTCCAAGGATGGGTTCAAGATATGAGCCTTTACTATCGAGCCTGGGATATTTTATTGTTTAACACGGATTTTGATGCGCTCGGCAACACCCCCTTGGAAGCGGCTGGTCATGGGTGTTTGTGCGTTGCGTCTTGCGCCTATGGCGGACTCTCCGAATTTATAAAAAATGGCCAGACCGGATTTCTGCTGGAAAGGCATAATCCGGAAAAGCTGGCCGAGTCGATCATCTGGCTCACCTTGAACCCTACGTTGGCTTTGGAAATGCGTCGGCACGCGGTCATGATGCTAAGACAGAAGTTCAGCAATGAAGACGCACTGAAGTTTTATGAAAACTATTTCCAAACCCGCCGGAATGGTTGATGAAACTGAAGGTGGAGACTTGGTTTTAAACAATCATGGCACGGATTATTCTTGTTTGGGGCTTGTGGGGTCCTTATCACTATAGTCGTTTTAAGGCGTTTCGCGACCTTGCCGCAACCCCAGGGCATCAAGTGACCGGCGTCTCGCTGTTTTACGGAAGCCGTGACTATCAATGGGATTCCGCGAATTTAAAGGATGGAGTGATTTATTTCGATTTGGGCAAGGATGAGACAAAATTCCCGCTGGGCAAAATCGGACGTTTGCTTGCAATACCAAGGGAATTGCGAACAGAGGTCGCCTTGTTGCCTTCTTATGACCACTGGTCCCTGGCCCTTAATATGGCCACGCGGCTCGCTAAGGGCCGGGTAGTGATGATGAATGACACCCATGCTGGCACTGCCCGCGCTTGCGGATTAAAGGCGGCATTCAAACAAAGAGTGGTGGCCGGATTTCACGCCGGGTTGGTTGCGGGCGAGCCGCAACGCCGCTATTTTGCTTCCCTGGGGATGCCCGAAAACAAGATTTTCACCGGGTACGATGCTGTGGATAACGATTTTTTCGCCCGTCAGGCGGAGGAAGTCAGAAATCAGAAATCAAAAGTCAGAAGTCAGTATCAATTACCGGAACATTATTTTTTGAGTTTGGGACGGTTTGTGGCCAAGAAAAATCTGCCCGTTTTGATCCGCGCCTTTCGGCTATTTCTTGATTCCAACCCTAATTCCCAGGCCCATCTGGTCATGGTCGGTTCGGGAGAAGCAGAACCGCAACTGCGTTCCCTCTGTCAGGAACTTCACCTGCCCATCTACGATAAAACCTCAGCTCAACTCGAAAATCGAAAATCGGAAATCGAAAACGAGTTGCCTGGCGTGCATTTTTATGGTTTCCGGCAAGCCGATGAAAATCCGGTGTTTTACGCCCTGGCCGATGCCTTTGTTCTGGCAAGTCTATTCGAAGAATGGGGGTTGGTGGTGAATGAAGCCATGGCTTCGGGGCTTCCCGTGGTGGTCAGCGAAACGGCGGGATGCGCCGAGGACCTTCTGGAAAGCGGCCAGCCGTCCGTGTTTAATCCCACAATGATTACGGACTTTGATGTTCGCGTTGGAATCATGCGGAACATTCGGCAAAACGGATTTGTTTTTGACCCTCGTTCACCCCAGGAACTCGCCGCGATCCTTCAAACGTTGGAATCCCAGTCCGCATTGCGCCAGGCCATGGGAGAGGCCAGCCCACAAATCGTGGAAAAGTTTTCTTGCGGGCAATTTGCGGAGAATGCCCTGCGCGCGGCCAACGCCGCCTTGGAAGGCCGCTGACCGCTGCTGGCCAACCGGATTCGATCGGCGGGAAACCATTCTGCAACAGGCTGTTCCAATTGCCATGGAGTCGCCCAATAGTCTTCTTAACCCTTCCATGCGTATCGGCGTCTTCCATCCCGGAACTCAGCACTCCTGGCAGACCGCGCTGGCCTTTCAAGAAGCAGGAACACTCGGTTGGTATGCCACTTCCGCTTTCTATAATCCGGCCCGGTGGCCATACAAGTTGGAGCGGTATGTTCCCCGAAAAATGTCCAACCGGTTGAATCGAGAGTTTCGCCGACGCTACAACCCGGCCTTGAATCCCGCCAACGTCCGACAGTTTGGGTGGTGGGAGTGGTCGGAAGTTTTTTCCCGCCGCCTGGGCTGTTTGCCGTTGGCTAATTATTGCAACGAACGCGGGAACCAGGCGTTCGGCAGGCAGATCATTCGGTTGATCGAACGGGAACCCGTGGACCTGCTGTGGGGCTACAACACCTCGTCGCTGGAAGTCTTTCAGTGGGCAAAAAAAAGAGGCATCCGCTGCGTGTTGGACCAAACCATCGGCCATCCCACGGTTCAAAATCAAGTCATGTTGGAAGAGCAGGAGCGGCATCCGGAGTTTTTCATCAATTCATATCGTCCTTTTGACCAGGGTTCCATTGACCGGCAAAACGCCGAAATTGCCGCGGCAGACCTGGTGGTGGTCGGCTCCGAATATTGCGCCCGCACGATGGTGGCCGGCGGTTGCGCCCCCGAAAAAATCCTCGTGGTTAATTATGGTTATGATGAATCTCTCTTTCCCACTCAACAACCCCGGAGACCGGCGCTGGGAAGCCGCCCTCTTCAGTGCTTTTTTGCCGGGGAAGTCGGGCCGCGCAAGGGCATTGCCTATTTGCTCCAGGCTTTCATGAATATTCCGGCGGACCAGGCGGAATTGACCCTCGTTGGAAATCTGGCGGTCCCCAATACCACCTTCAAGAAATATGCGGATCGACTGCGCTACGTGCCCCAGGTGCCGCGCAGTGAGATTGCCCGCTTTTTTACTGGAGCGGATTGTTTTGTTTTCCCCAGCCTCTTTGAGGGGAGCGCGATAGTACTCTATGAGGCTTGTGGTGCCGGCTTGGGCATCATTCAATCCGATCGCTGCGGTGACGGCGTGCATCGTGGTCAAAATGGCCATGTTCTTGAGACGATTACCATTCCGGCATTGACCAAAGCTGTGGAACAATTGGTCGCCGATCCCAAACTGTGTGAACGCTGGCAGGCGGCTTCCTGGGCGGGGCGGGGGGAGCGTACTTGGGGGAGTTACCGGCAAACCGTTGCCAAACTGGTGGCTTCCTAGAATTACCACGTGCGTCATCTGCATTTTACCCAGTCATTGGAACCACTTCAGGGCGGTGGCTTGGGCACCAGCGCGGTGGCCCTTCACAGCCAATTCCTCGCTTCTGGAGTGGAATCGTTGCTATGTGCCACCTACGGAAAGACGTCGCAACGGTTGACGGAGAGAAGCCTTGAATTCCGCCGGATCAAACCGGATTTTCTTTATTATTCGCTGGCATTGAGAAATTCCGCCCGAAAATTGGTGGCGGACGCGGACATTCTCCATGGGCATGGATTGTATGTTGGAACGAATTACGTGTTTGGCCGGGAGGCCCTGCGGCAGGGGAAGCCGTTGGTTTATCATGCCCACGGCTTTTTTGAACCTTGGATTTTGAACCGCTCCCGCCGGAAAAAGAAACTGGCCCATTGGCTCTTTGAAGATGCCAATTTTCGGCAGGTGAAACTCTGGCGGGCTTTGACTTCCAAGGAGGCGGATCAAATTCGCTCTTGCGGCATCAAAGCTCCCATCGTGATTGCGCCAAACGGGTTGCGGCTGGAAGATTATCCTAAACCGGAGAAGCTGGACGAACCCATCGAAACTCCGATGATTCAACGCCTTGCCAAAGCCAAGCGCCGTCTGCTGTTTCTTGGGCGAATCCATCCTAAGAAAGGGTTGGACCTTCTCCTGCCTTCCTGGGCCAGTTTAAGCCACCTTCATAAAAACTGGGAGTTGGTTATTGCCGGACCGGATGAACAGGGCCATTTAAGCGAAGTCAGAAGGTTAGTTCAATCGCTGGGCATTTCGGAGAAAGTTCGTTTTACTGGTCCGTTGACCGGGCGGGCTAAAAACTTGATGCTTTATTCCGCTGATTTATTTGTGCTGCCTTCGCATTCAGAGGGATTCTCGATGAGTTTGTTGGAAGCCATGGCTTGTGAGGTTCCGATTGTGGCCACCCGGGCTTGCAATTTTCCCCAAATTACAGCCAGCCAGGCCGGATGGGAATGCGAAGGTACCACGGAGTCAATCACCGGCACATTGAAAAATGCGCTGCTGGAAGACGATTTGGCGCGGAAGCAACGAGGTCGAAACGGACGGCAACTCGTTAAGGAGCATTACTCTTGGCCGGTCATCCTCTCCACATTGTTACAAGCCTGCGACGACCACTGTTCCTAATCTTTCCTCAGTTACAAATATCGAGGAACCATCTATACCACAAATGTTTCTAAATTGACACCCGACCTTCATGTTGGCGTAACGATTTGGATTTAGCTTTTGCAAAATGATCAAGTCGATGCCAACTGATGCATTCATTGCGCCGGAGATGACTGCCGACAAGTGTCTGCGATTGCGAGTTAGAAATGATCTTTTCGATGCCTCAAAGGGATTGGATCGGGGGCGGCCTTTTCTTGTGGAAGCACTCTGGTATCTGACGAAGTGCCTTCTCTTTCTCAATCCTCTGCCGGTGCCTTCACGTTTCAAATGCGAAGTCCTTCGATGGTTCGGCGCGCGCGTCGGCAAGGGTGTCGTGATCAAGCCGAGGGTCAACATTCATTTGCCTTGGAAGCTGGCCATCGGTGATTTTTCCTGGATTGGCGAGGAGGTGTTCATTTTGAGTTTTGAGCCGATTAGCATTGGCGCTCACTGTTGCATTTCCCAACGTGCCTTTCTTTGCGCCGGCGACCATGACTATCACCAGCCAGACATGCGGTATCGCAATCAACCGATTACAGTTGAAGATGGCGCTTGGGTCGGAGCACAGGTGTTTGTGGCTCCCGGAGTCACCATCGGCGCCGAGGCGGTTATCACCGCCGGTTCGGTGGTCACAAAAGATCAGCCCGAAAGCATGGTCTGCGGTGGCAATCCTTGTGTGGCCATTAAGCCTCGGTGGCTCTGGCAAACCAAACCCAACGAATTCGGGCCGAGACAAGATATTGCCCCATTACAAACGTCAGGGAACCACACCAACGGTAAATGTTTCTAAATTGGCACCCGACCTTCATGTTGGCGTAACCATTTAGATTCACCTTTTGTGCAGGAGATGATTAAACCGATGTCAACTGATGCCCTTGTGCTGCCAGAGATGATCGCCGACAAGCGTCTGCGATTGTTTTCGTTGTACTTGGATTTTGCCGCAGCGGGCCGCGCCCGCTGGGCCGCCGGACGACTTTCTCAACTGGCCGGTGAAAATCAATGGGAATCTTCCGCCGAAATGTGGAGCTTGGATTCTCTGATGGCTGTCAAGAGCCTTCAAAAAACGATCGCCCGAGACGCCGCCCGCGCCGACGTGCTCATCATCGCCATCAGTTCCCTCGAGTGGCGCGAACCAAAATTGACTCGATGGCTGGATTCCCTGGTTGCCCCGGAGGGACACCGACGGCATTCCGGTTTGCTGATCGGCTTGCTGGGTGACGAGAAAAGCCGGGCGTATGAGCTGGATTGGACAACGAGGCAATTTCTACGCTGCGCCCAACGGACCGACCGCGATTTCTGCTGGCGCTGGATGGATTCGGAAGCCATGACCGATGACCATTGGCTGGTGGACGGCGTGGAAGCGCTCTTGAACCGTGAAAACCTCGCGAGCGAAGCGGTCTTTTTGCAGGAAGCCATGTCGGGATAACCCGGCTTCTTTCGGAGATGAAGTTTCTGTCACATGTTCCGCCCGCCGACAATCATCAAAGGCGAGCCGCCCTATGCCGTATTCTCGGCGTCAGATTTTTCGCCGGTGATGATCGCCGGATTTGTTGATTTGAATCGGGTTTAAACCAAAATTACCGGCATTTTGCAAATGTCTGAAAATCAGAGCAGTTCAGTCCATGCCCATCCGGCGGCAATGGACAACGCCAGCTTTTCCCCCAAAGCTCTTTTTGCCGGGCGGCTTTTGAATGGCTGGTCATTGGCGCTCGCCGCCCTCGCCGCATGTTGGTTGTTGCTTTTCAACGAACTACGCGGTGAATGGCAAATCAATCCACAGTACAATTACGGGTATGTCGTCCCTTTGCTCGGTATCGTGTTGCTCTGGAACCGATGGCGCGAACGTCCGTCGGCGGTGCCGGGGGCATCGGTCTTGGTTCTTTTCGTTGCGTTTGCTTTGCTCCTCTTCTTCCTGCCTTTGAACGTGGTCCTCGAGGCCAATCCGGAATGGCGTTTCGCTTATTGGGTGCATGGTGGCTTGGTTCTGACCTTGAGTTGTTGTCTGCTCTATCGCGTCGGCGGCTGGCCTTGGGTCCGATTCTTCGTGCCTCCTCTGGCGTTCATGTTGATAGCTGTGCCTTGGCCCATGGAATTTGAACAGAGCGTTATCCAAGGCTTGATGAGATGGGTGGCGGGCATGACCGTTAATGTGACCGGCTGGCTTGGCATCCCGGCAGTCCAGCACGGAAACTTGATTGAAGTGGGAACAGGCGTCGTGGGGATTGATGAAGCGTGCAGCGGGGTGCGTTCCCTGCAATCTGCCCTGATGATTTCCCTGTTTTTGGGCGAGTTGCATCGTTTCTCCGCGAGTCGCCGTGCAGGTTTGCTGGGAGCTTCCCTCATCTTCGTCATCTTCGCTAATGTTTCGCGAACTTCCTTTCTCACCTGGGCCGCCGCCACCCGCGGACTTCCCCAGATGCGGGCCTGGCACGATACCGCCGGAATTCTAGTGATGTTCATTGTCCTGCCCGGTCTGCTGGTGTTGGCGCACTGGATGAAACCGAAGACTGCCGCCGCCCCCGTAGCGGTTCAATCATTCGTCTCCACTGCCATGCCTTGTTGGGTCCCAATCTGTGTCATCGCCTGGATTGGCATTGTCGCGTTGGCGACGGAAACATGGTATCGCGCACACGAGTCAAACTTGGTGCCAACCACGCACTGGTCGGTGGCTTGGCCGGCGCAGAATCCGCATTTCAGAAAAACCGCCATCCCCGATGAATCGCTTGCCATCTTGCGCTGTTCCGACAGCGATTCGGCCGCTTGGGAAGATGATGAAGGCAATCAATGGAGTACCTTCTTCCTTCGTTGGAATGCCGGTAAAAATTCCGTCCAACTTGCCATGGGACATCGCCCGGACATCTGTTTTCCCGCTTCCGGTGCGAAGCTGGCCAAAAATTTTGGTCAAGTCATCGTCAACGCCAAAGGCATCGCCATTCCTTTTAAATATCAGGCATTCCAGAGCGATTCCGGCCTGTTATATGTCTTTTACTGCCTTTGGTCAGATCGCGTTTCGCCCAAAGACCAACCTCTCAAAGAAGACGGTTCCTGGTCCAGCCGCCTGCAGGCCGTCCTGGCCGGCAAACGTAACCTCGGCCAGCAAGTGCTGGAGGTGGTCGTCTCCGGACCCGACAGCAGCGACACCGCGTTGTCGCTTTTTCAACAACAGCTAACCAATCTCATTCAAAAGGAATAATTTCAGCCAACTGGTGCCAATGACGATGACGACCAGAAAAAGAAACTCAAATAAATCGCCTTGGCCCAGAAGACCAACCGAGTCACTCTGCTACTGCCCACTTTAAATCATCACTGTTCTTCGCTTCTAACTCTTCGCATGGTTCAACCATAATTTACTGTACGGTTCAACCAATCATTATTTTGATTAAAAAATCGCTTTTCAGTATATCTAATGTAGTGTGTCGCAAATGGCTAGACATATGATCTCCGCTTTTTCCGCTTTTTGCGTTGCGACCAACCGGGTTTGACCTCGTCCAACTTCTGGCGGGCTCGCTCAATCTTGGCCATAATTTTTT
>JBKQUF010000007.1:0-21978 GCA_052140285.1 Limisphaerales bacterium
CAGGACGCCTTGCTGAAATTGCCGCCCAAACAGCGCGCCGCCGTCGTTTTGACGATCTACGACGGCCTGAACCATGCCGAAGCCGGGAAGATATTGCGTTGTTCGGAAACGACCGTCTCCTGGCGCGTGTTCGCCGCCAAACGAAAATTGAAACGGCTCCTGTCCGTGGATGAAAAAAGTCATGAATGATTTTGACCTGGAAAAGAAATTGAAAACTGCGCGCGTTCCCGCGCGGACGGAGGAGTATTGGGGGGATTTCCCCTCGCGCGTTCGCCGGCAATTGCCGGTGGCGGTCGTGGAAAGGCCGCGTCAGTCCTTTCTGCCGCGCTGGGCCTGGGCCGGCGGGCTGGCGATGGCCTGCGCGATTTTCGCGTTCATGATTTTGCCCGCGTTTCAAATGGCGATGAAAGACGGGCGGATGATTCACCGGGAATTGGCGCAGCTTCCGCATCATTTGCGCATTCTCATGGCCGACGAACACGGCCTGCATTATTTGATCGCCGACCAGAATTAACCGGCCTTTGCCGGATGATATGACAACGGAAACGAAACCGAGAGTGACGGAGCCGGAACTATCCGCGCCGAAGGTCCTGGAACAACTCGTTCGCCAAGCCGAGCGGGCCGGGGCCAGTGACATCCATCTCCAAATGCGAGGACATTCCGCCGAAGTCGCGTTCCGGCTCGACGGCGTCATCTCGCCGGTTTTGGAACTGTCCGCCGACGTGGCCGACCGCGTTATTGGACGAATCAAATTCCTGGCCCGTCTGAAAACCTACCAGGAAACGCTGCCGCAGGACGGTCGAATTGCCCACGAAGAATTGAAGATCCAAAACGATGTCCGCGTTGCCACGTATCCAACGGTCACCGGCGAAAAAATTGTTTTGCGGCTGTTCAACACGGAGACGGTCAAGGCGCTGGGCGAAATTGGCTTTCCGGAAAATGCGCGGATGGAATTGGAGAAATTTCTGCGGCAACCCAGCGGCCTGCTGCTGCTCACCGGGCCGGCCGGCAGCGGCAAAACCACCACCATCTATGCCTGCCTGCGCCATCTCGCCGAACAGGGCGGACGGCACATTATCACGGTCGAAGACCCGGCGGAACAGATCGTGCCGGGGACAATGCAGACGGAAATCAACGAAGCCGTCGGCCTGGATTTCGCGCGCGCCGCACGGCATCTGCTGCGGCAGGACCCGCAGGTGTTGATCATCGGCGAAATCCGCGACGACGCCACCGCGCAAGTGGCCGTGCGCGCGGGCCTCACCGGCCATCTCGTTATTTCCACCCTCCACGCCGGTTCCTGCCGCGGAGTTTTTGAGCGGCTGCTTGCCATGTGTTCGGACCATTCCGCTGTGGCCAGCGCCGTCGAACTGGTTTTGAACCAGCGGCTCATCCGGAAAGTGTGTTCGTCCTGTGACGGCGCGGGCTGCGACAGTTGCCTAAAGACCGGGTACAACGGCCGCCAGGCGCTGGTGGAATGGCTGCGCCTGGATGAGACGATGCGCGAACAAGTCCGGCGGCGCGAATTATCCCCGCTTGCGCCGGCGCAAACGCTCGAGGTTGAGGCGCGGGCGCTGGTGAACCAGGGAGTAACGAATGAAGCGGAGTTCCGACGGATTTTTGGCTTATGAAATACGACGAATTTGCCTTCTTCAACCAACAACTCGCCGCGATGTTGCGCGACGGCATTCCGCTCGAAGGCGCCCTGCATCGCTTGTGCGACGACATGCGGCGCGGCAAATTGCGGGACGAGTTGCAGGCACTCGAAGCCGATCTCGCGCGGGGCACGCCCATGGCCGATGCGCTGAAAGCGCGCCAGTTGCCCGAGCTATACAAAGGGATGGTTTTGATCGGCGTCAAGAGCGGCGACCTGCCCGGGGCGTTGACCATGCTGGCGGATTATTTTCAGCGGCGGAGCAACCTTTGGGCGAGGCTCAAAGGTTTGATGGTATATCCGCTCATCGTTTTGTTCATCGCCTTTGTGTTGTCGTGCTTTTTATCTTATCTTCTCAGCCATTTTATTTGGAACAGTTTGGGTGAATTGGCGCATTTTTTTGGCGGAGCTCCACTCGGGCCGGTTTATGTTGGTCTTTGGACGCCACCCATACTTTTCGGCGCGACATTATTTCTGGCCCTGGCAGGCCTGATTATATTGCCAACGCGCCAGATATTGCGCTGGCGACTACCGGCCTTCAAGGAAGCCAGCTTGGCGGAGGTCGCCACGGTCATTTGGCTGATGCTGAAGAATGGCGTGCCGTTGAATGATGCGCTTCAATTCGCGGAGGAATTGGAGAAGGGCACCCGGGCGGAATCAGAAATCGCAGGATGGCGTCAGCGACTGGCCTCCGGCCGCGCGAAATTTTCGGAAATCGCCGTACCATATGCGGCCATTTCCCGTCCGGTTTTTCCGCCGCTTTTCGTCTGGTCAATTTCACAATCTGGCGAAGACCTGGCCGCCGGTTTCAAACGGACGGCGGATTTGTACCAGGCGCGGGCAATGTACCGGACAGAAATGCTTCTTTATTCGGCGTTGCCCTGCTCCATTCTTTTGATCGCGGCATTAATCATTTCTCAACTTCAACCGGTTTTCCAGACCCTGATGATGTTTATCCAAACATTGAGTGGAGATATGGGATGACAATCAACCCTACAGTCATCATTTCGCCGATGCTGGGCCAGGTTGCCGGCACGAACATCGGATTGTCGCTGTTTTTGCTTCTCCTCTGGATGGGCGGCGTCTTTGGGGCGATCTTTATAATTCACTTCCTATTCTCGTTGCCAATGCGCCGGGCAGAACGCGCGCGGTTGTTCCTGGACTTGCTCCAAGGCGCATTGGACCGCGGACAATCTGCCGAAGAAATGGTCCTGTCCGTCGCACAAAGCCGTGATCAAACCGTGGGGGTCCGATTTCATTTGCTCGCCGCGCACATCGAAGACGGATTGCGCTTTGGCGAGGCATTGGAAAAAGTGCCGCGCTTGCTGCCGCCACAAATTTCCGCGATGCTTCATACCGGTGAAAAGCTGGGAGATCTGAAGAAAGTATTACCCGCGTGTCGGGAAATCCTGCGCGAACGGCCCGCCGGTGTTCGCAGCGCCGTCCATTACATGCTTTTAGTGGTAATATTTTTCTCGCCGGTTTATGTCGGCATCGTAATGCTTACCACGACTTTTGTAATTCCAAGATTCAAAGACGTGGCTGCCGGGATGGGCATGAAGATATGGCCAATGACGCTGTTTGTTTTTGGAAATGCCTCCCGGCTCGCGGACTTGGAAATGGTGATCTTCGCTGGGTTGGTCATCCTCACCATCATTTATCTCGGCGGACCGCAATTTGCGCTCCTGTTTCCCGCGGACCGGATTGCCTGGGGCATTCCCTGGAAACGGAAACGGTTGGAACGGACTTTTTCCGCCATGCTGGCCGTATTGCTCGATGGCGGTGTGCCGGAAGCGGTGGCCGTGCGATTGGCCGGCGATTGCACGACCAACGAGGTTTGCCAACGTCGCGCCCAACGAATTATCGCCGCGTTGCAAAAGGGCGAAAAATTGGAGACTGCCGTCCGCGCCTTTGATGACAGCGGTGAATTTCACTGGCGGTTGACGAACGCGACCCATGTGCGCGGCGGCTTTTTAAACGCGCTGCATGGCTGGCATGAAACGCTTGATGCCAAGGCGTTCCAACAGGAAGAGACCGCCGCGCACGCCCTCACCAGCGGCATTATTATTCTAAACGGCGTGCTGGTAGCGCTGATCGCCACGGCCATGTATGGCATTCTTATCGCGATCTTGAAGGCAGTCCTGGCCGCAACATGAAAACGAAATTGCCAAAAAACATTCGGAGCCAAAGCCGCCATCGCCAACGCGCTTTTCTGGAAGTCGATATGCTCATGGCGATTATGATTCTCTCCGTGGCCATGGTCCCCTTGGGGTTTTCGTTTATTCACGAACGCGACTCCCTGCGGGCAGATTATTACCGAAGCGTCGCGGATGAAATCGTGGATGGCGAGACGGAAATTCTCGCCGCCGGCGCGTGGACCAATTTTCCCGACGGCCCCCAACGTTACGCGGTTGATGCCAATGCCGCCGCCAAATTGCCTCCCGGCCATTTTGAATTGACTAGGAATGGAAACCATCTGCGGTTGGAATGGCTGCCGGACAAGAAGCACGGCACCGGCATCGTCTCCCGCGAAATCACCGTGAAATGAAATTGCCACCGACCAAATCGCGAAAATGCTCGGGCATCCTGCTGATTCAATGCCTGGTGTACCTCGCGGTTTTTGCCATCCTGCTGACCGGCGCCATGACGGTGCTTTATTTTTGCTGGAACCATTCGGAGGCGTTGATCGGCGCGACGGAGCAAATCCATTCCGCCCTCTACACGGGGGAGCGCTGGCGCGATGATGTGCGCGGCGCGACGGGAAAAATTTCCATGGAAACCACCGCGACCGGTGAAACGGTGACCATCCCCGAAGGCAAAGGGGATGTCCGGTACTATTTTGGTTCCGGGCAGGTTTCCCGGCAGAGCGGCGACGTCAAGGCAACCGTGCTTTCAAAAGTCAAAACATCCGAAATGAAGACCGATGCGCGCGGCAATGTGACGGCGTGGCGATGGGAACTGGAATTGACGCCGCTCCGGTCGGAATCGCACCTGCCGCTGCTGTTCACCTTTGAAGCCGTGCCGGCCAAGCCATGAAAATCCAAATACCAGCCCAATGTTCGCGTCGTGAGCGCGGCATGATGACACTTCTGATGATCGCCCTGCTGGCCATCATGGTCGCGCTGGCGGCGGCCAATCTCCATGCGCTGGTGCGCTTGCATCGCGAAGTCAGAATGCTCGAACAGCAACAAATTAAACGCCTGAATTCGTCGCCGACCAACTCCGTCGCGATGGAGGAGGCGATGCCAAAATGACCAACGGCGCCGCCAAGATAAAAATGATCAACGCTTCGCTGCGATGTTTTACCTTTGGCCTGCTCTCGCTGCTGCCGTTCATTGGAATTCCATTTGGGGTTCTGGCACTGGTGGAATCGGGCAAAGTGCGCGTCGCGGAAAAGCAACTTTGGAATCCGGCGCGGCCTTATATGATGATCGGGGGCACCATCGCCGGCTTGAGTGTCATTTTCTGGTTTATGACAGGCATCCTGATAATCTTTCGCCTGATGAATCTCACGCCGGATTAGTGCCCTTGGCCGGATTGCCGCTGCGCCTTGTTTTTAGGAATCAATCGGTTAAACTTAACCGGTGATTTACGACGCGTCACTGGACGAGCTGCTGCACAAGGTCTGGGAAGGCAAACGCATTTCCCCGGCCGAAGCCCTGCGCCTTTATCATTTGCCGTTGGAGGAACTCGGCGCGCTGGCCGACCGGCGGCGGCAGTTGGCCAAGGCCGCGGATTTTAACGGCCGCGGCAACGACATCGTCACCTACATTGTCGATCGCAATGTCAATTACACCAATGTTTGCAATGTTTATTGCAAATTTTGCGCATTTTATCGCGTTGAAAAGGACGACGACGCCTATGTCATTTCGTTCGATGAAATGGACCGGAAGATTGAAGAGACCATTGCGTTGGGCGGCACGCAAATGCTGATGCAGGGCGGGCACCATCCCAAGCTGACGAAGCAGTGGTATCTCGATTTGCTCTCGCACGTAAAGGGGAAGTTTTCCGATTTCAACATCCACGGTTTCAGCCCCAGCGAGTTCATCCATTTCCGCGAGGTATTCAACGAGCCGCTGGAAAAGATTATCGGCGATTTCAAGGCCGCCGGGCTTGGCTCCATTCCCGGGGGCGGCGGCGAAATTTTGGTGGACCGGGTGCGGCAGCGGATTTCGCCGCTCAAGGCCATGAGCAATGACTGGCTGGAAGTCATGGACGTGGCGCATCGCCTGGGCTTGTATTCGAGCGCCACGATGATGTTCGGCCACGTGGAGACAATTGAGGACCGCATTGAGCATCTGGAACGGCTGCGCGCGCAGCAGGAGAAGTCGCTGGGCTACGGCCAGGGCCATTTCACGGCGTTCATCTGCTGGACCTTCCAGGCCGAGCACACCAAGTTGAAGGCCCCCACCGTGGGCGCCCATGAGTATTTGCGGACGCAGGCGCTGGGGCGCATTTATCTCGATAATTTCACGAACGTGCAAAGCTCATGGGTGACGCAGGGACTCGAAATCGGCCAGGTGGCCCTCAAGTTCGGCGCGAACGACCTCGGCAGCATTATGATCGAGGAGAACGTCGTGTCCCAAGCGGGCACCACGTTTCGGATGACGGTGGAGGACATGAAGCGGCTGATTTCGCAATTGGGCTATGAGCCGCATCAGCGCAACAATTGGTATCGGCTGGTGAATTAGGCTTGCCCTGAATTTTTTTGCCACGACAATTGCATCATGGCCATTCCATCTCCCTCGCGAGTGATTCGCGACCCGAAAACGCGCTTTAACTGGCGCGTCAGCGGCGTTGTACGCTGGCTCAGCGTGCGCTGGCTGGAATGGCGGGCCAAAATCACCGGGGAAAGATATTATTGCCACGCGCTGGCCGGCGATTCGGACTACAACCTCGCCATCAATTCCGACCTGACCGTTTCGTGCAACTGCCAGGATTACGACGGCACCGGGCACATCGGCGACCTGCGGAAAAATTCGTTCGAGGAGGTTTTTTTCGGGCCGGTGGCGCAAAAATTCCGGGACGATCTGGCCGCGGGAAAGGTTCCCATTCCCACATGCGCCCGGTGCGGCGATTTTCGCCGTTTGAAACGCGGCGAACGACCGCCGAAACCCCATTTGCCCCATCACGGCATGCTTCTGGAAAACACGGTCATCTGCAACGTGGACTGCATCGGCTGCGCCCGTGAGGGGGCGGCCAATGTGCGCACCAAGAAAGTGATGCCGCTGGCCGAACTCAGCCAAATGGCCGATCTCACGGCGCGCCTGGGAATGGAACGGATTTTTTATCTGAATCTCGGCGAACCGTTTCTCTCCCCGACGATCTGCCAGGAATTGCCGTTGCTGCGCCAAAAGAATCCGAACGCCTACATCCGCGTTTCGACCAACGCCGTTTTGTTGAACACGGACGCCAAGCGCGAGGCGGCCTTGAACTTGAGCGACATCCAGTTTTCCGTCCACGGCATCAGCGAGGAGATGTGCGAGAAATACATGATGCGCGGAAGTTTTGACAAGGCGTTCGAGGCGATGAAACAAATGGTCGCCTATCGCGATGCCCGTGGCCTCAAGCAGCCGATTCTGGAATGGAAATATCTGCTGTTCAACTGGAATGACCATCCCAAAACCATCGCCCGCGCCATTGAAATGGCCAAAGAGATCGGCGTGGACATGATTTCGTTCTGGCCCACCGGCAACCCCTTTTACGGAATTTCGTGGCGCTACCGCCTTGGCCGGTTCAATCATATCGGCCGGAAAAGCTGGAAGGGACGTGAAGTGATTTTGCGTCCCGACATTGCCGCCGCCGCCAAATGAAAAACGTCCTGGAGAAATGGGGTTTGCCCCTTCTCACGCTGTTTACCTTTTTTTTCCTGCTTGGCAGCCGCGCCCTCAATGAGCCGGACGAAGGCCGCTATTCTGAAATCGCCCGCGAAATGCTGGAGACGGGCAATTGGCTCGTGCCGCATCTCTGGTACCTGCCGCACCTGGACAAACCGCCGATGACCTACTGGCTGGTGGCCGCGTCCATGGAAGTATTCGGGCACAACGAATGGGCGGTGCGCCTGCCCCTGGCGCTGGCCGGCCTAAGCGGCGTGTGGGCGGCGTTCCTCCTGGGCAAGGCAATGGGCGGACGCCGCGTTGGCGTTTGGAGCGCGTTAATCCTGCAAAGCTCAGTGCTCTACTTCGTCATGGCGCGCATGCTCACCACGGATATTTTCCTGGCGCAATTTACCGCTTGGGCGATGTATTTTTTCTGGCAAAGCTGGACCTGCCTGAAAAATCCTGACGGTGTGAACCGGGGAAGGAACTTTTTCCTCTGGCATTTGGCCGGCTGGCTGGCCATTGCCCTGGGATTTTTGGACAAAGGCCCGGTGGCCCTGGCGATTCCGATGATTGCCTTTGGCGTGATGGCCGTGGTCCATCGGCGCGAAATTCATGGAAAGACAATCCTCGCCGCCGGATTGCTTGGTGGATTCATCCTCTTCCTGGTTGTGGCGGCACCGTGGTTCCTGCTCGTTTTCCAGAACGTGCCCGGCTCGGCGCATTATATGATTTTGGGACAGGCGGCCGGTCATTTGCTGGGCACCACCATCAAGAACCGCACCGGAAGTCCGTTCTATTTCTTTGGCATCCTCGCCGTCGGATTTTTGCCGTGGACGATTTTGCTTGGCTGGCTGTGGCGTCGATCTGAATTTTTGAAGGATGGCCGTCTGTTGCTGAACACCTGGGTTGCTTTCACATTCGGACTGTTTTCGGTGTCCCACTCAAAATTGCCCGCCTATATCCTGCCGATTTTTCCGGCCCTGGCGGTTTTGATTGCCTTGAGGTTTTTTCGGGATGGTGATTCCGCCAAGCCGGCCCCAAAAATTTCCTGGCAAGTCTGCCTGGCTGGTTCGCTGTTGTTGCCGGCGATTTTCCCCTTCCTGCTCGAGGCGGCCTTTAATGACTTCGTGCCGTTGTTGCTGAAATTGCAGACGCTGGTCTTTCTCGCACTGATCTTCATTATGTTGTGGCGGACACGTCATTGGTCGGCGGAAGCAATCGCGGCGGCGACGGTGGTGATGGCGTTGTTTGGATTTTTTGTCACGGTGGCGGAAATCCCTCCCTTTGAAACCACCTTGAGGGGCAACCAAACCTTCAAGCCGCTCGCTTTGGAATTGGCCAGGGATGTCCAACCCGGCGATGCCGTGGTCTGCTGGGGGAAATTCCCGGAGGGCCTGCCTTTTTATTCGCGCGGCGCCATCACTGTCACGCATCGGCCCTTTCTGGGCGATGTGGATTTGACACAAGTGCCGTTTGAATTTCCCGGCAATCGCCAGCGTCACGGCGCGTTGCTTTTGCCGGACCAAAATGCGTTGGCGCAATTGCTCCAAAGCGGGGAAAAGGTTTGGGTGGTTGGCTTTGGCAGCACCATCGAGGAATTTGAAAGAAGCCATTCAGCCATCAGGCTCTATTGGGTTTCCCAGGCCGGGCAATGGGAACTTTTCGTGAACCGCTAGGCTGGCGTCATCACCAATAACTGCTCCCGGTCAATTTTCTTTGCACAAGAAAAATTCCAAATCGCCTTTTTTTCCCATTCATTTCTGGTAAAATTGTTTCACCCGAATGATAGCCACAACCAGGGAAAAACGCGAAGCAACACTGCCTCAAGGCGCAAGTTTGCAGCGCTTGGGGGAAGTGTTGCTGGATGCGTGGCTGGCCGATCCGCGCCGATGGATGAATGCGGCAGTCGAGTTGCGCGATAAAGCGCCCGAACGGACCATGCCCGCACCGCGCGACGCGATGGATTTGTTCCGGGTGCTTGCCGAACGGCAGACGGATTATTTGCTTGTCGGCGGCCTGGCCATGCTCACCTACGTCAAAGGCCGGAACACCCGCGACGTGGATTTGCTCATGTCAGTCGCCGCGCTTGAAAAAATTCCCGAAATTGTTGTGGAAGACAAAAGCGAATTTTTTGCGCGAGGAAAATTCAAAAGCGTTCAGGTGGACGTGCTGCTGACGCGAAATCCGTTGTTCAAAATGGTCGCGGAAGCATTTTCGACGAGGCATTCATTTGCGGAACTGGAAATTCCGGCGGCTACCGCCGAAGGCTTGATTGTTCTTAAACTTTACGCGCTGCCGTCGTTGTATTGGCAATTTGACATGGACCGCGCGGCTGTTTATGAGAATGACATTACCCTGTTGATCGCGCGGCATTCCCCCGTAATTGAACCGCTAATCGCGTTGGCGATCAAGGACATGGAGCCGAGCGACCAGGTAGAACTGCAAAAAATTGCCGCCGAATGCCGCCAAAGAGCCAAACTCCTGCAACAGCGCGCAGGCCAATAAATGCCGGATATCCCTGAAATCAGTTTCGTCATTCCTTGTTACAATGAGGAAGGCAACCTGCGCGAACTGGTCAAGGCCATCCGGGCCGTCGTGGAACCGCTCAAGCTCACCTACGAAATCCTCATTACCGATGATTGCAGCCGGGATAAATCCTGGGAAATCCTCAAGGAACTCGCCGCCGGCGATCCGCGCATCCGCGCCCTGCGCTTCGAGTTCAATTGCGGCGAAAGCGCGGCGCAATGGGCCGCGATGAAGATTTCACGCGGACGGTACATTGTCACTCTCGACGCCGACCTGCAGAACGATCCCAAGGACCTCCCGAAGTTGCTCGACAGGCTCAAGGATTACGATTGTGTCTGCGGCACGCGCGTGGAGTCGCGCAAACAGGGCGATAATTTCGTGCGCGTCGCCTCCTCGCGCATCGCCAATTGGGTCCGCAACAAAGCCTCCGGCGAGAACATCAGCGATGCCGGCTGTTGTTATCGCGCCTTCAAACGCGAATGCATCGCCGACTTGAAATTCTTCAAGGGCATGCACCGGTTCATGCCCACCCTGTTCAAGATCGAGGGCTTCACCGTCACCGAAGTGCCGGTCACCACCAACCCGCGCTTTGCCGGCCAGAGCAATTACGGCGTCTGGAACCGGTTGTTCGCGTCCTCTTACGACTTGCTGGCCGTGCGCTGGATGAAAAAACGGATGTTCAAATACAAGATCGCGGAGAAAATCAATTGACCGCCGGCGTTCCTTCCCATGCAACGATTCCTGATAAAATGCGCCAATTGCGCGTCGCTCGTCATCATCGTCATCGGCCTGCCCGCCGTCACCCGCGCGCGTTTCGGCGCCTGGCAGATTACTTCCGCTCCCACCCTGCAACTCCTGCTCTTCTGGGGATTGTCCCTCGCCCTGGGCGCCAACATTTTCGCCGGGGCATTTGTGCTCAAAGGCCGCAAGGAGCGGACACTCTGCTGGGAATGGGCGGCGGTCTTCGGCGTTTTGTTGTTTGCGTATTCGGCGTTCGTGCTGGGGTATCTCAATTTCAATTGGCTGAAACGTTCGTTCCTCTGGCTGCAAAACCATCTCTGATTCCCGCGAGAATGGCATTGTGGTTTTTCGTATAATCAGTCATACCATGTCCATGCTCGCGAAGGTTTCCTCGGCCGCGCTCAACGGCATCGAGGCGTTTCCAGTGGAAGTCGAAGTCAACGTTGGCTACGGCGATACATTCATCGCCTTGGTCGGGTTGCCGGATGCCGCCGTCAAGGAATCCAAAGACCGCGTCTCCACCGCCCTGGCCAATTCCGGCTACAAATTCC
This sequence comes from Limisphaerales bacterium, assembly GCA_052140285.1. Classification (GTDB taxonomy): domain Bacteria; phylum Verrucomicrobiota; class Verrucomicrobiia; order Limisphaerales; family UBA11358; genus UBA11358. The sequence continues at coordinate 11,292 of JBKQUF010000007.1, forward strand.
CGCTGGGGCGTACCACCATCAACCTCGCGCCCGCCGACATCAAGAAGGAAGGCCCGAGCTTTGATTTGCCGATTGCCTTGGGAATGCTTGCCGCGAGCGAGCAGATTGAGACCGACCAGTTGGACAATTTTGTCGCCGTCGGCGAACTCGCCCTCACCGGCGGCGTCCGCCCCAGTAAAGGCATTCTGCCCATTGCCCTTCAGGCCAAAGCCGACGGCAAGACCGGCATGTTGGTTCCGGTTGAAAATGCGCCTGAAGCGGCGGTGGTGGCGGGCCTGCAAGTCATTCCGGTGCAAAACCTCCGCGAAGCGGCGCAATTCCTTGAGGGCGAAATCAAAATTGCGCCGACGCACGTGGACATCGCCAAAATTTTCGAGAATGGCCATGACGACGAATTGGATTTTGCCGAGGTAAAAGGACAAGAAAATGTGAAGCGCGCCTTGGAGATCGCCGCGGCCGGCGGCCATAACATTCTGCTCATCGGCCCGCCCGGAACGGGTAAATCAATGCTGGCCAAACGGCTCGCCACCATTCTGCCGCCGCTTACCTTGAATGAAGCGCTGGAAACGACCAAAATCCACAGCATTGTCGGATTGCTCGCGCCGGGCCAGGCGCTGGTTACGCAACGTCCTTTTCGCGCGCCGCACCATACGGCCAGCGACGCCGGGTTGCTCGGCGGGAACATCAATCCCACCCCGGGCGAAATTTCGTTCGCGCACCACGGCGTTTTATTTTTGGACGAACTGCCCGAATTCAAGCGCAGTGTTTTGGAAACGATGCGCCAACCGCTGGAAGAAGGGCGTGTGACGATTTCACGCGCAGCGGGCACCATGACCTTTCCCTCCCAATTCATGCTGGTCGCCGCCATGAATCCGACTCCGGATGGAAAAATGCCCGGCGAAAGCAAATCCTCGCCGCGCGAAATCCAGAATTATCTGGGCCGCATTTCCGGGCCGTTGCTCGACCGAATTGATCTGCACGTGGAAGTGCCGCAGGTAAAATTCCGCGAGATTTCGGGCGAGCGCACCGGCGAAACCTCGGCGCAAATCCGCGCGCGCGTGGTCGCCGCGCGGCAAATCCAACAGAAACGTTTTGCGCACAAACCAAAAATCACCTGCAATGCTCGACTGGGTTCAAAGGAGCTGAAGGATTGTTGCGCGCTGGACGAAGCCACGAAGGAATTGTTGAAAAACGCGATGAACGATTTGAATTTCAGCGCGCGCGCCTATGATCGGATTCTGAAAGTGGCGCGGACGATTGCGGACCTGGCCGGCGTGGAGAACATTTTGAGCGAGCATATTTCTGAGGCGATTCAATATCGCTCGCTCGACCGGCAATTGTGGACGTAAAATCATCCCCCTTTTCCCTCCGCACGTTTTCCGGGTTTCAATGCGCCCATTCCAGTTGGTGACATTGAAACACCGGATCATCGGGCCGCCGGTCGATGATTTTCTGTTTTCCCCGGTCCGGCTTACGCGCTCTGGATTTTCCAATACATATTGTAGTGTTGATGCGCCATTTTGTAATAAGGAACCAACGTCACGTCTTCCGGATGGCCGATGCCTTTGGTTTTAAACGCCAGGACCTCACCCGACGGCTGGATGTCTCCGCTGATGTCGGCCGGTTTGCCGGAGAACGCGGGCACATCGATGGGAACGTTGAGCACAGAGCCGATGGTGCGTTCGTTCACGTGCAGGTCCTCCCCGGGCTTGACCCCATGGCCCAACGCCCCCACGAGCACGAGAGGGCCGTAAAGGACGGCCGCCGTGTCATTGGCGCCTGGCAGAGGTTCCGTACGCAGGTTCATGGGCAGATCCACCTCGACCACGTCGCCGCTCTTCCAATGGCGGTTCAGGGCAATATATGAACCGGGTTTGTGCGATGATTCCACCCCCCGGCCATTGACTCTTACTGTCGCTGTCGCGGCCCAAGCGGGATGCCGAAGATTCATGGCGAATTTCTGCGGCGATATGGCGTCAATCTCAAGGCGAGTCTTCCCCGTCTCCGGGAAGGAAGTCACCTGCTTGATCGTGACGCCTTTTTCCTTCCAGTTCAAAGTGGAGGCAATGAAGAGATTGACATAGAGGCCATCACGCTCCGGTCCTTCCGGGCTTCCTTGAAAATAGATCGAATCACCATATTTGGAATGATTTTCGATTCCGGTGCCCGTGCAGCACCAGAACGAATCATACGGCGTGCAGAAAAGCTTGATATATCCCGGTCTCGTTGACTGGAAATAAGTCATCATACCCGTGTCGGGGTCTTGCGATCCGAGAATGGCGTTGTGGAGGGTCCTTTCATAATAGTCGGCGTAAGCCGCCTGCGGATCTCCCATAAAAAGAATCCGGGTCAGGCGCAGCATATTATAGCTGCAACAAGTCTCCATGGTCTTGGCCGAGGAAAGATGGTGGGCGAAGTCGGTGATTGGGAAAAAGTGCTCATTGTCACCGTTTCCACCGGTGGCAAAGGAACGTGTGCCTGTAACGGTCTTCCAGAAAAACTCGGCCGCCGCATGATACTCCGGTTTGCCAGTCAATTGATAAAGCCGTTCGAAGCCAATGATCTTCGGAATCTGGGTATTGGAATGCAGTCCGTTCAAAGTATCCTGGCCTTCCGACATCGGTTTAAGGATCGCTTGATGGCAGAAACGTTCGGCCAGCGCAAGATGCTTCTCGTCATGGGAAATCGTATAGACGTCTGCCAGCACTTCGTTCATGCCGCCGTGTTCGGCCCCGAGCATCCGTTGAAACTGTTCGTCGGTCATGCCCTGGGTGGTATTCGCCGCCCAATCGGCCAGTTTCACCATTACCTCGCTCGCCGTGGGGTTGCCGGTAAAAAAGCAGGCATCGCGCAACCCCGCAAAAATTTTATGTTGCGTGTACCAGGGAACGCCGACCGCGCGCCGGCCAGCCACCATATTGTCGATCTGCGTTGACTTATCAGGAAAGGCGCAAATCAGCCCCGTCTTGTCCGCGTCCTGACAATCCTTTAATTCTCCGACGATGTAATCCGCGCGTTGTTTCATTTCCTCGTGGCCGGTCGAGGCATACATCATCGAAACCGCGCTGAGATAATGTCCAAGAGTGTGGCCTTGGGCGCGGATGTCCGCCCACATCGCCACCGATTCCCACCCCCCATAAACCGGCGCCTTGGGTTCCAAACCCGCATTGACGCGAAAGTTATGCAACATCCGGTCCGGCTCAAGCTTCAGAAGATAGGCCTCATCATTTTTTTGTGCCTCCAAAAAGGGGCCATCCTGCAGGCGCACATCGGTCAACGGGAAGGCATCCATGACGGGAGCGCCTTTGGGCAATGTGCCCGACGATTGTGCTGTCTCCCGCGCTGAGACATGCGCACACCCTGTCGTGAAAGGAGAGGCGGCAACGAGCAAGGCGCCCGAGCCGAGAATTTTGAGGGCTTCGCGACGCGTAAGTGACGAAGCTGGGTTCGATGAATGGATTATTCCGCGAGGCATACCGGCTAATTAATCTAAAATGATGGTTTCGCGCAAGCCCAATCGACATTCATCGATTGCTTGATGTCCGCCGTGTTGACAATGTCTGGCAGAAGGAGCAAATCGCCGACGATATTGTGTCTGAGCGCTTGGACGGCGGTGACCAACCGATTCCAGAGACAATAACGAAAGCGACGCAAACAGTCAAAAAGAACTGCAACTGCGATAAACACTGCGAACCCGTTAATGACAATCAGGTAACTTTGCAGCCATTCTTGTCGGACAAATCCAATCAACCCAATCAGTGGCAGTCCACTTCATCCCTGTGGGGAATAGAATCCGCCGCTCCCCGCCGGGTAACGCAGATGCCGGCGGCCCGGGAGGCAGTGATCAAACAGTTTTCGATGGTTGCTCCCCGGGCCTTTTCCGCAATGAAAAAGCCTATAAAGGTATCTCCCGCCGCTGTGGTATCAATGGCCGTCACTTTCCCGGCTGGAACGCAGATCTTGGTTTGGCCTTCGGCGTAAATAACCCCGTTTTCGCCCAAAGTCAGGATGGTCGCCGCATTCGGAAACCGCATAAGCATGATCGTGATGATCGCTTCGGGTTTCGTTTTTCCAGTCAATTCCCCGCCTTCAATGTCATTGATGATAAAGCAGTCCACTTTATCCAACGGAAAGCCTAAAACTTTTCCATCCATCGGCGCCGGGTTCAGGAAAATTGTGAGGCCTCGTTTTTTTGCCTGGTCAATGATTGCGGGAAGGGAGCTGATTTCATTCTGTAGCAGAAGGCAGTCGCCGGAGGCGAAGTGCTTGAGCACACGCATGACATCCCCGGCCTGGATCTCCTGGTTTGCCCCGCCGTGAATGATGATGGAATTCTGACCGGTCTTATCCACCTGGATCATGGCATGGCCCGTCGGCGCGTTTTCGGCGGTGGCGATATGCGAGGTGTTCACCCCGGCGGATCTTAATCGTTCGACCAGTGATTGTCCGTCCCGGCCAACTTTTCCCGCGTGAAATACTTTTGCCCCGGCATGGGCCAGGGCGATGGATTGATTCAGTCCCTTGCCACCGCAGAGGAGGTGATATTTGTCTGAAGTGATGGTTTCACCGGGCCGGACAAAATGCTCCACTTCATAAACATGATCAAAATTCAATGAGCCGAAATTGAGCACTTTCATGCGAAAGCCCGGATCAAAAATTCACTCCCGACTGCAAAATGATGTTGGTATAAGGTGTGCATTCGCCCGTCCGGATGATCGCCCTGGCCGCCCGGGTCAACTTCTTGAATTCTTCGTGGTCAACCCATTCCACGGGAATGCCTTTGGTGAGGGTAATGATTTCCTGGTGCATGGCCGGGCTTTTGGTGACGATTTCCCGGGCCAGAATGATCTTTTCCACCACCAGTTCGTTCAACAACGGTTTAAGGACATCCATGAAGCTTACGACGCCTTTGGTAACGGCCAGGTCAATCCGTTCGACGTTCTTATCAATCGGCAGGCCAACGTCGCAAACGACAATCCGGTCGGTGTGACCGAGGGAGCCGATGACCTTGAGCAAATCCTGATTTAAGATGCCGTCTTTTTTCATGGTTGTGCCTATTCCAAATTGAATGCTTTTGAGAGTGCCTGGTGCATGGCCGAGACCGGGGCATCCAGACCCGTCCACAATTTAAATCCGATTGCGCCCTGGTGAACGAGCATCCCGAGACCGTCAACGGTCCGCGCGCCGTGCTTTCTGGCTTCATCCAAAAATGGAGTCATCGGAGTATGGATAACATCGCACACGACCATCTTTGAATGGATCTTGTCATAGTGGATATCCGGTTTGTCATGGATGTTCGGAAAAAGACCGATGGACGTGGCATTGACGAGAATGTCCGTATCGCCTGGAATGGAAAAGGTTCCGCGCCATTCAATGAAATGAGCTTTCGCGGATGTTTTTGAGGCCAGGACGTCAGCCAAAACCTTGCCTCGCCCGGGAGAACGATTTACGAGGGTGATCTGCCGCGCGCCAGCCAACGCCAATTCCACCGTGATCGAGCGCGCCGCTCCACCCGCCCCCAGCACCAGCACCTGCTTTCCTTTTGGGTCCACCATGGCATCCTGCGTGAGTGAGCGCATGAAACCCTTGCCGTCGGTGTTCTCACCCACCAACTTGTCTCCCACGCGCACGACGGTGTTGACTGCTCCCATTAAAGCGGCGTCCGGTTTGACTTCATCGAGATATTTAAGCACCTCGACTTTATGCGGAATGGTTAGATTGATCCCTTTCATGTTCATGGCGCGCAACCCCTGCATGGCGTTGCCCAGGTCTTTGGGCAGCACTTCAATGGTCAGGTAACGCCAATTCAGGTTCAAGGCCCGGAACCCGGCCTCCTGCATCACCACGGTGGGATTTTCTGAAACCGGATGGCCAAAAACGCCCACCAGTTCCGCTTGGTAATTCGGAAGATAAGTGGTCATTTGCTTTTCATGTAAATGTACGAGCGTCGTCCTATCTTAAGGGCACAATTCACCGGATTTGTCCTATTGTCCGGAATGGTCTTGCGTTAACAGGCCGAGTTTGTAGGGAAGCAAGCCATAGGAGGTGTTTATTTTGGGATCACGACCCTGGAAGAGCAATTGCATATTGTTGGGATCAATGGTTGGCGTTTCATCGTAGTTCTCCCGAATCATCTCACCATGGCTGATGTCACGCGTCCAGGGAGCTACCCCTGTCTCGAAAGTCACGTTGTTCATTCCTGCAAATGGGTGCTGCCAGCTAGTTGCGCCATCCAAGGGCGTCCATTGGCCATTCAGGCTGTCTGAGGTCCAGGCTCGATAGTACCTTGCCGCGCCGATCGCCTCTTCGAGCAAAAGATACGAGTTGCTGCCTTTGATTTTGTAAACCATTCCGCCCTCGAACACGCTGAAGCGCGGGCCCGAGATGGCGATCTCGGGATTGCTCATCCCGTTGGGAAAATCTTCAAGTTTCGTGCGACTGCGATAAACATGCCCGTCATCGCCGCTGGAATACAGGTACGCGTACTGGTCATCGCAAATGACCCAGAAATCGATCCAGAGTTGGGCCGATCCAGGAGGTTTGGTTGGGAAAAAGTTCTGAGGTTTGGTCCATGTCTCGGGCTTGGACAAGTCGTCGGCGGTTGAATATTGGGGCGGTTGGGACTGGTAAATGAGATACCACTTCTTTTGCGGTCGGAAATAAAAAACCTGTGGCGCGCAATGATATCCCCTCAAGTTGGGGTTCTGGTCCATGTAAAACGGTTTGGCATTCTTTGCATCGGCCCAATCCTTGAAGCTGAGATAAACCATGCTCCACTGGCTTTGGGCATTGGCCGTGGTGGCGAAGATGTGCCACATACCATTATAATAAACAACGGATGGGTCCTTAACCGAGACCAGTTGATGGGTGGCATCGGAGACCGGGGCAACCAGCACGTCAGAGGCATTCCATTTAAGAGGCATGACAAAGGGCGCTGGCACGGTGGCTGCCAGCGCCGGACTTGAGGATTGATCGTCTGGCGCCGCGAGCAATGCCGATGCGGTCAGGAGAGAGAAGGCGGTGATTCGCCAGAGGAGGTGTCGATTCATAATTTTATATTTATGGTTGCGTTTGCCTGGTGCAATTCGGCGAGGCGATGGCTGGAAGTCATCCGGGGCTGACACCGATTTTGCAAGCATGCTTTGGCCTCAAGAATATCGTGATGCGCCCAAACCGCCAGCAACTCTTTTACATTTCACACCAGTTCGGTTTTGATGATTCGGCATGAATCATTAGGTTCCAGGAATCGGCACGGCCGCCGGCAGTGACTCCGCCGGTTTGCCAAAGACGGTGAATTCAATGATGCCCAATGGCATCGTGCGGGGCCAATTGAGCATGGTCAGACGCACAAAACGGCATTTCGTCGGCGGGATCTCTTCGAAGATGGTATTGCGTGTGATCGAATTCGTGCTTTGGTCCAGCACCGTGGTGTAGGTGTTGCCGTCGGTTGATGCGTCAATTTTATATTGATAAGCGCTGGCGGGTGGCAAACCGGTCGCCGTTACGGGCGTCGAGTTCGCTGTTTCCGCCGGAGCGGCGTTGCGTCCGCCGAATCGGCCCCCGCCGGTGAACATCAGGCGCAGGGAATCAATGGTGAACAATTGAACACGATCAAATCGCGTCGCCGGACCCAAATCCAGGGTCAGCGTCGGTTGCGTGTCAGTGGAGCCTGGCTGCCACCAGGTGCCACTGGAATTATCCACCGCATAGGCGGCGAAGTAACCGGGTTGCTCTGAAGAAAATTTGGACAAGGCATTCATGGCGCGAACTTTATTGATGGAGAGAGGAATCGAGCCTGAATCACCTTTCGCGGCCGGATCAGGCACGACGCCGGGCGCCCACTGCGGCGTGTCCGTGACCCGGACGGACATGTTGCCCTCTTTGTCAATGGCGATCGGGTCCATGCCAATGCGCCGTCCGCCGGGCGGATTATCCAGAACGATCGTGTAAAATTGCCACAGATTCCCGTCTCGACCTTCGACCATACAACCATGACCTGTGCCGGTTACCAAGCCTTCAGTTTTGCGGACGAGCGGGTTGTTCGGAGCATACGTGAACGGACCCATCGGGTTTTTGGAAGTGTAATAGCCCGTGGCATAGGTCTTCCACTGGGTGCCCGAGGCGGAATATTCGAGATAGTATGTGCCTTTGTATTTCTGAAGCCAAGGCCCCTCAATCCACGCCACATCGGGGTATTCGTTCATCTCGCCATAATGTTCCCACACATGATCGCTGTTGAAACTAAAGAGATGTTTCGGCGGCCCGGCGAATCTCGTCAAGTTATTCGGCTCCAGCGGTACTGCAAAAATGCCGCTGACACCGCGACCAGGATAATAAAGATACGGCTGGTTGTCGTCGTCAATGAAGATCTCCATGTCGAACGCGCCATTCCAGCCACCCGCCACATCGGGTGTATTTGTCCAATTGCCGATTTCGGTAAAGGGGCCGAGCGGATTGTCCGCCTTGAACAGTGGTCCGTCATTGCCGCACATGTAGAACGCGCCATTGTATTTCACCACGTCCGGCGCAACGGGAACATTGGCCACCCGGTGAAAAGTCCAATTCAGAAGGTCGTCGGAAACCCACGCGCCTCCTCCGGTGCAATACATGTAGTATTTGCCGTTGTCGCGGATCACGGTGATGTCGCCGGAGGCAGACGCGCCCCCGTCGCTGACCATGGGCAGTGGATTGCAGTAGCGCGGCGATTGGCCCAACACCGGTTCGGCTCCCTGAGCCGCCCGGGCGAATGCAAAACTGGAGAGACCAATACAGAGCATGGCGCCAAACAGGCCGCGAATGGTGGAGGGCTTGCGCGCGTTATTCGGGGATGAGTGATTGAGATTATTCATTGGGCATACTACCGATGCGCTTTTTGCTCGGAAGGTTCATGGATTTCAAAACGGCCAAGGATTTAAAAGTGAGCCAGGCCGGCAGGAAGTCAAGTTCTGAAATCCACAAGCAAATCCGCGCGCCACGAACAGCGGGTCGGCCATCCTTCAAGTCGCTGATTGTCCATGATTTGCATCTGTTTCCGGCGGCGCGTCCCCGATCTGCTTTCTCGCGCGGTTGACGAGATGAAGCAATGAAATCCGCGACGCCGTCTCGCGCTCGGCCGCTTCGATGCGGGCGAACTCGCCCAATACCTCCGCGCGCGCCGGTTCATCGCGCGTCGCCGTCTCCTCGCCGTTGCCCGAACGCATCGCGCGCAGGATGTGGTGGGCGTTGATGGCGTCCAACGGCCGCGCCGGGGTGTACCCGTTCTCCTCGCCGGAAGTTTCCGTGACCAGCCGGGCCGCCAGCAACGGTTGAAGGACCTGTTGCGCCAGCCGCGATGGAATTCCCAGCGCCGCGGACAATTCCTGGACCGTCACCGGCGGTTTCCCCGCCTGAAAACATTGTCCGATTTGCGTCATCAGCCGCAACGCGATGAATTCCCGCCCCCGCTGATTCACCGTTTCCATGAATTTATCCTGAAGATACGATTTCCGGTTTTGGTACGCATAAGCCACCTGCGCGCCAAACAGCAAAATCACCCACGAAAAATAAAGGCCCATCATGAACACCGGCACCAATCCCAGGCTCCCGTAAATCCGGCTGTTGGTCACCACGCGCGAGACATACAGAAATCCAAACACGTTGTTCAAGTGCCACAGCGTTCCGCCGACGAATCCGCCGGCCAATGCCGCGTCCCAACGCACCTTGGTGTTCGGGATCAGCAGGTACATCAGCGCAAACGTCAGCCAAAGCACCACCAGTTGCAGCAAATAAAATACCGCGCTTCCCAGCACCGGCATTTCCCGGATGAAGTGTTTGACCGATTGCAAATGACTCCCATGTCCGAAACCAATCGCCGCCACAATCAACAGCGGTCCAAACGTGATGGTCGTCCAATGATAAACGGCCCGCAACAGCCAATGGCGTCCGCGGGTGACGCCCCAGATATCATTGAACGTGCTTTCCACCCGGTTCAGCATTGAGATGGCGACAAAAATCAAGGCCACCATCCCCGTCACCCCTAGTGCGCCGCTCCGCGTGTTGCGGATGAATTCGTGGATGTCCCGCGCCACCTCCTCCTGCGCCACCACTACCTGCCGGTCTTTAGGCGCCGCCACGGTATTTGTTCCGCCGGAAATAATGGAGGCGGCGTTCGTTTCCGACGTGAAATGGGTTTGCACCACATTCGTTTCCAAATCGGGGGGCGCATTGGTGCCCAGCGGGGCCGGTGGCATCACGCTGGAGACGAAACTGTCCACCACCTTGTAAATCTCATCCTCGCCCGTCTTTTTGAGCAGGCTGCTCGTCACGCTGATGGCCACGGCCAGTAGTGGAATCAGCGCCAGGAGCGTCGTGTAGGATAGCGCCGAAGCGCGCACGAAGCACCGGTTGCGCGCGAAACTTTGCCCGACCAGCACCCAGAAATGGGCGAAATGCTCGAGCCGGTCAAATTCGTTTTCGCCGCCGGTGTCCTTGCCGGACACGATTTGGACGAGACGCGAGAAAGACCTTTTTGGCATGGCGACCCACGCTAAACAGACCGCCGGGGCAAGTCAATCAGCGCCACAAGCCGAATGAGATTAAGCGGCTCCCGCCTGTCGCAGCGGAACAACATTTGTCGGTTGAAAATTTACCAGCTTGGCCATGCTCGCCGAATGTTGATTTCGCAAGTGGCCATAGACTTTCATCGCCA
>JBKQUF010000008.1:0-5562 GCA_052140285.1 Limisphaerales bacterium
GCACCGGAATATCACCAACGGGATTCGCCGCCGTTGAATCGGAACCCATTGGCCTCCGCCGTCGGGACGGCTACCACCACAACCTTACCCGCTGACTTGAGTTAAGTCAGACAGGCTGCTAGGAATAACGCGCACCGAAAAGAAGGAAGAGGAGATTGCTAATTTTGTCGAACATGCACCGCTTCAAAACTGGCTGGTTAACAAATCGTTCGAAAATTTTTACGAAAAACTTTGGCAGAAAAGCAAGCAGGTTGCTGGTTGTAAGTTGGAGAACCTGCGGTGAAGCTGCCGAAATGCCAAGCAAATCGCTATCGATGGGAACAAATCAGGCGATAGCCGCCAACCTGTGAATTCCGCGTAAACTGCGGTTCAGCCGCCTGCGGTCATTCCCACGCCGGTGCCCGGCTCGGTTTGGCTTTTGGCATCAAGCAGTTCGGCGATTTTGGCTTTGTCGAGACCGGAGGTTTCGAGGGCGACTTCGCGGACGGTGCGACCGGTTTCGTAAGCGACCTTGGCAATTTTCGCGGCCTTGTCGTACCCAATGACCGGCGCGAGCGAGGTACACAGGGCTAGGCTCTTCTCGATATTGCTCTCGCATTTTTGCGCGTCGGCTTCCAAGCCGGAAACGCATCGGCGGGCGAAGACCTGGCTGGCGGCGGTTAGCAAATCGATGGACTGGAGCAGGTTATGCGCGGTTACTGGCAGCATGGTGTTTAATTCAAAACTTCCGAACGTGCCGGCAAAGGTGACGGCGGCATCGTTGCCGATGACTTGCGCGCCCACCTGAATGACCATTTCGCACATCACCGGGTTGACCTTGCCGGGCATGATGGAGGAACCGGGCTGGGTGGCGGGAAGCCGGATTTCACCCAGGCCGCAGCGCGGGCCGGAGCCGAGCCAGCGGATATCGTTGGCAATTTTAATCAGGCTCACCGCGACGGTTTTCAGGACACCGCTGGCCTCGACGAGCGCGTCAATGGCGCCCTGGGCTTCGAAATGGTTCGCGGCTTCGCGCAGGTTCAAATTAGTTTCGCGCGCAATCCCTTCGATGGTGCGCCGGGAAAATTCGAGATGCGTATTAATGCCGGTGCCGATGGCCGTTCCGCCCAGCGGCAATTCACCGAGATTCTTCTCCAGCGATTTCAAACGTGCCAAACCGTGTTCAATCTGGCTGGCGTAACCGCTGAATTCCTGGCCGAGGCGGATGGGCGTGGCGTCCTGCAAATGGGTCCGCCCGATTTTCAAGACGGCGTCGAATTCCTTCGCCTTTTTGTCGAGCGCGGAATGCAACTCCTCCAGCGCGGGAATCAAATGGTGGACGATGCCGTCCAGCGCGGCCAAGTGGATGGCGGTGGGGATGACGTCGTTGGAGGATTGGCCGCGGTTGACGTGGTCGTTCGGATGCACCGATTTGTCCCCGCGCTTGCCGCCGGAAATTTCACACGCGCGATTGGCGATGACCTCGTTGGCATTCATGTTGGTCGAAGTGCCGGAGCCGGTTTGGTAAATGTCCACGACGAACTGAGAATCCAATTTTCCCTCGATGACTTCCTGGGCGGCTTTTTGGATGGCCTCGACGGTGTTGGCGGGGAGCAAATCGAGCGAGAGGTTGGCGGCGGCGGCGTGCTTTTTAATCAGTCCCAGCGCGCGGATGAACTGGCGCGGGAAGCGCAGGTTGCTGATGGGAAAATTCTCGACCGCGCGGGCGGTTTGCGCGCCGTAATAGGCATCCATCGGCACCTGCATCTGGCCCATCGAATCGGATTCTGTCCGGAATTGGTTGCTCATTGGACGGCCAGTTTATGCGGTCGGGAAAAAATCACCAAAACAAATTTGACCGGACTGGGTTCTGCGCTTCAATTGTGTCATGCAAGCAATGGTATTGGAGAAATCAAAGATGCCCCTGCGCCCTCGGGAATGGCCGGTGCCAAAGCCGCGGGCGGGGGAGGTCCTCATCCGGGTGCGGGCCTGCGCGGTCTGCCGGACGGATTTGCATGTGGTGGACGGCGAACTGCCTAAGCCGAAGCTGCCGCTGATACCGGGTCACGAAATTGTCGGAATTGTCGTGGAGCTTGGAAAAAATACACGGCGATTCCAAATGGGCGACCGGGTCGGCGTGCCGTGGCTGGGTTGGACGTGTGGCAAGTGCCGGTTTTGTTTGAGCCGGCGGGAGAACCTTTGCGACCGAGCAAAGTTCACGGGCTACACGCGCAACGGCGGGTATGCGCAGTTCACCGTGGCTGACGAACGGTTTTGTTTTCCAATTCCGAAACGCTATTCCGATGCCGAAGCCGCGCCGTTACTGTGCGCGGGATTGATCGGGTTTCGCTCGTTCAAAAAATGCGGCGAGGCCAAAAGGTTGGGGCTTTACGGTTTTGGAGCAGCGGCGCATATCATTGCGCAGGTTGCGAAATTTCAAGGCCGGGAGATTTATGCCTTTACGCGGGGCGGCGATTCGAAAGCGCAGCGATTTGCCAAATCCCTGGGGGCGGTTTGGGCGGGCGGTTCGGACAAATTGCCGCCGAAGAAATTGGACGCGGCCATCATCTTTGCGCCGGTCGGCGCGCTGGTGCCGCGGGCGCTGGCGGCGGTGGATAAGGGTGGAATTGTGGTCTGCGGCGGGATTCACATGAGCGATGTGCCGTCGTTCTCCTATGATTTGCTGTGGGAGGAGCGCAAGGTGTGTTCGGTCGCGAATTTGACGCGGAACGACGGGGAGGAATTTTTTAAGATTGCGCCGCGCGTGCCGGTCCGCACGACGGTGGAGACATTTTCGTTGGCGGCGGCCAATGAAGCGTTGGACAGGTTGCGCGCCGGAAAAATCCACGGCGCGGCGGTTTTGATTCCGGATGAAGACTGAGCTTCGCGTCGCCACGCCCCCGTCGAAACCGTTGCTGGTTTATGACGGCGACTGCAAGTTTTGCGCTTTATGGATCCGACGCTGGCGGCAGTTGACCGGTGACGCAGTGGATTATTTGCCATCGCAGGACCCGCAAATCGGCGCGCGGTTCCCGGAAATTCCGCGCGAACAATTTGAGAAATCCGTCCAATTAATTGAGCCGGCGGGTGAAGTCCATTCCGGCGCGGAAGCAGTGTTCCGGGCTTTGGCCAGAAATCCAAAATGGCAATGGCCGTTGAACTTTTACGAATCATCTCCGGCATTCGCCAAATTTACCGAGGGAGCCTACCGCTTGGTGGCCAACCATCGGACGGCGTTTTCGCTGGCCACTCGCTTCCTTTGGGGCCGGCACGTCGAAAGGCCGGATTACCTTCTGACCCGCTGGATTTTTTTGCGCGCCCTGGGAATCATCTACCTCATTGCCTTTGTCTCGTTATGGACGCAACTGTCCGGGCTGATTGGCCACAACGGCATTCTCCCCGCCGACAAATTGATGTCCGCCGCCCGGCAGCAAATCTCCGCGGCGGGTATCGGTCTGGACCGGTTCAGGGAATTGCCGACCCTGTGCTGGTTCAATTCGTCGGACGGGTTCCTGGAATTTCAATGCGGGGCAGGGGTGGTATTGGCCGGCCTCTTGATTTTGGGGATTGCCCCGGCCCCGTGCCTGGCGCTGCTTTGGATTCTGTATCTTTCCCTGACGACCGTCTGCGGCGATTTTTTGGGTTATCAATGGGACAATCTGCTGCTGGAGGCCGGATTTCTTGCGATTTTTTTCGCTCCGTTCCAATGGCTGCCACGGCTTTCGCGCGAAAAACCGCCCTCGCGGCTCGTCTTTTGGCTGCTGCGTTTGCTGCTGTTCAAGCTGATGTTTTCATCCGGTTGCGTGAAATTGGCGAGCGGCGATCCGACTTGGCGCAATCTCACCACGCTTACGTATCATTACTGGACGCAACCGCTGCCGACGTGGGTGGCGTGGTACGCCGCTCAATCGCCGGTGTGGTTCTTGAAATTATCCTGCGTGGCCATGTTTGTGATTGAACTGGGGGCGCCGTTCTTGATTTTTGCGCCGCGTCGCCTGCGGTTTTTCGGCGGAGGCGCGATCGCGGTGCTGCAAATTCTGATTTTGTTGACGGGGAACTACTGTTTTTTCAACTGGCTCACGCTCGCGCTGTGCCTGTTGCTCCTCGATGATTTTGCGCTGCGAAAGTTTTTTCCCGCGCGAATTTGGGAAAAAGTCCGTCTCGCGACCGCCTCGAAAACAAACCACTGGCGTCGCATTGTCACGATTCCGTTCGCGGCGGTTTTTATTTCCATTTCTGTTGTTCAGATTGCAGCAGCGCTGGGGTGGCAAACCGGTTTGTTTTACCCGGTGGCCGTCGCTGATGAATGGCTTGCGCCATTTCGCACGGTCAATAATTACGGCCTGTTCGCGATGATGACGACGGAGCGGCGCGAGATTGCCGTGGAGGGGAGCGATGACGGCGTGAACTGGCTGGCATATGAGTTCAAATACAAGCCGGGCGACGTGAGGAGGAGTCCGGCGTTTGTCGCGCCGCATCAGCCGCGATTGGACTGGCAAATGTGGTTTGCGGCGTTGGGCGATGTGCGACAAAACCTGTGGTTTGTGAATTTTTGCACGAGGCTGTTGCAAGGGTCGCCGGAGGTGCTGGCGTTAATGGACAAGAACCCGTTCCCGGACAAGCCGCCACGGTACATCCGCGCGGAACTTTATGATTATCAATTCACCGACTTCGCCGGGCGCCACGCGACCGGCGCCTGGTGGAAGCGCAAACTCATCGGCGAATACCTGCCGCCGGTTTCGCTTCAGGAATAAATTAAACTGCCTCGGGGATCGTAGCGGCGGACATCCTGTCTGCCGTAGAAGGCGGCATCTTGCCGCCCGGATCCACGCTTGATTTTCCACGGCCTTCTTTTGAAGAATCCTTTGCGTCCTTTGCCTCCTTTGCGTGAGACCACTTTCAACCGCATTGTTGGCTAAGTTACCCTGGCTGCTGGCTGGCAAAAAGCTGTTTCACGGACTCTCGTGACAAGACAAGGATGGTGAATATTCCGAGCACCGTTCCAAAGGGCATGAAGAGGCACTCTACTCCAGCCATGGTCATGCAGAATGTGTAATGTTTCCCCTGCGCCAGAAACCGTCCGGCTGTGAAGACAAAGACCGCGAAAGTCCAGCCAAGGATGATGAAAGTGGCGGCAAAAATCACAAAGAACCAGCCGATGAGAGAAGCCGGAAACGCCTGGCCGTTCCCTGCGAATGTGTGTGGCGCAAAAACCATGACCAATCCGATAATCAGGTGAAAAATGGGGAAGAGGGCAAACAATCCCGCCAATCCGGCGACCACGTAATGGAATATTGAGAGTAGCCGAAGATGTTCCTCATCGCATGTCATAGGCGGCATTGTTCATGTTTTTTTGTGATTCGCAAACCGTTTTATTCCGCGCTTCCAATTGATCTCTGATTTCATGCTGCCGTTATATTTTGAAAGCCCCTGCTTGTCAATGCACCGTGGCGATGATGGCGGGACGCGAGTTGACTCAAATTAAAAGACACCGGGGAGCGAAACTGGGGGGAGGCCAAAAGGGTCGTTGACTCATGGGAAAAAGACACCGGAAAATCGGTGGGCATGAACATGAGTAAAGAA
>JBKQUF010000009.1:0-12405 GCA_052140285.1 Limisphaerales bacterium
CCCGCGCCGACGACAAGCGCAGTTTTCCGACAACGCCCGCGCGCGACGGCGCCGCGGTCGAGGCCCTGTTCGGCGGCCGGGCGATCGTCGTGCGCGGCGCGCGCGAGCACAACCTGAAGAACGTCGATCTGGCCATCCCGCGCGACAGGCTGGTGGTGCTCACCGGCCTCTCCGGCTCGGGTAAGTCGTCGCTCGCCTTCGACACCATCTACGCCGAGGGACAGCGCCGCTACGTCGAAACCTTGTCGGCCTACGCGCGCCAGTTTCTGGATCAGATCGAACGCCCCGACGTGGACTCCATCGAAGGGCTTTCGCCGGCCATCTCGATCGAACAGAAGACCACCAGCCGCAGCCCTCGCTCTACGGTCGGCACCATCACCGAGATCTACGATTACCTCCGCTTGCTTTACGCGTCGATTGGTACGCCCCACTGCCCCAACTGCGGCCAGCCCATCGCGCGCCAAACCGCGGACCAGATCGTGCAGCGCATTCTCGATCTCGGTACCGGCGAACGGGTCACCATCATGGCCCCTGTCGTCCGAGGCCGCAAAGGCGAGTTCAAGGAACTTCTCGATCAGCTCGATCAGCAGGGCTTCCGCGCCCGCGTCGACGGCGAGCTCATCGATCTCTCGGAGCCGCCGGCTCTCGACAAGCGCAAGAACCACGCCATCGAAGCCATCATCGACCGTGTCCTGCTCAAACCCGCCGAAGCAACGGCCGACAAGACGCTGGGTGCCCCAAGTCCTGATTCTGGGACCCGGGGTGGATCTAAGTTGGCCGCACCGCACGTGCCAGGCAAGCCGAGCGTCGAAAAGCGCCTTGAAGCCGCGGTCTCCAAGGCTCTCCAACTCGCCAACGGCCTGGTCCTCGTCGCCGTCGCCCGCACATCCGGCGAAAAGCCCGACGAACAGCTCTTTTCTTCTTCGATGGCCTGAGTCGAAATCTCGACCGACATTCGCGTGATTGAGACTGGTCTCCGGCAAATCCTCGGACTTTCCGACGAGCAACGGAAAGCAATGGGGCAACGCGGCCGGGAATTGGTGGCGCGATCTTACACATGGTCTGCCGTTGCCGAACAAATGCATCGTGTTTATCTTTGGCTGGTCGGCGCCGCCCCGGCGCCGGAAACGGTTCAACGCTGATACCCGGAATAATGCCAGTTGACCTTTCATCGTTTTCCAACGCGCATTTCGATCGCGGCGCGAGCCGATTTCGCGAATACCTATGGCTGCTGACAAGCGCGATTTTGTTTCGGTTTTGCCCGTTCAGTTTGTCGCCGCTTAAAAGGGTGGTCTTGCGGGTGTTTGGCGCGAAAATCGGGCGGGGAGCAGTCATCAAGCCACAGGTAAAAATCACTTTTCCCTGGAAACTGGAGGTGGGCGATTTTGTCTGGCTCGGCGAGGAATGCTGGCTGTTGAACCTGGAGCGGATTGTGATTGGAAGCAATGTTTGCATTTCCCAACGCGCTTTTCTTTGTACTGGCAATCATAATTACCGCGTGCCAACCTTTGACCTGATAGTGAAGCCGATCACGGTTGAAGATGGCGCCTGGCTGGGCGCGGGGTGCTGGGTGGGACCGGGGGTGAAGGTAGGCTCCCATGCCGTTTTGGCGGCAGGGTCGGTGATGGCCAAAGACATGGAACCGGACGGCATTTATCAGGGAAACCCGGCGGTGTTGACGAAGCAAAGGAACATTCGAGACCAGCAATAGAGATGGGAATTGCATGCGATTTTGTCGGTTGCTTCTCCCGTCGATTGTCATCGGTTTGATATGGAAACGACATTAAATTTAGAATCGGAATCCGTTCATCCAACGGCAGGTGGCGCCAAGTCCTCCCGGCTGGCGTGGATCGTGATCCTTCTGCCCTTTGCCTGGTTATGGTTTCACTTGGTTGACAACTTGAGATTGCAATGGACCACTGATCCGCAATACAGCTACGGCTTGGTGATGCCTGTGCTCACGGCCGGTTTGCTGCTCCGCCGCTGGCACCGTTTTTCCGGGATTCCTTTGAAGCCACAGGAATTAAATCATTTTTCGCTGTTGATGGCGTCCATGGTCATGTTGGCGTTGTTTTATTTTCCAACGCGCCTCCTCGAAGAAGCCGTTCCGGAATGGCGGCCCATCGGATGGATGCTCGCGGTGGAAACAATCGGCCTGACGCTGGGGGCGATTGGCCTCGCCATCGGCAAAGATGGTCTGAAACGGTACTGGTTTCCGATTTGCTTCTTTTTTACCGCCGTACCCTGGCCGACGCTTTTGGAGCATCCCATTATTCAAGACCTCAGCCGGGCCAACGCCGCGATGGTGGTGAATGTCCTGGCGGTCATCGGGGTGCCGGCCATTCAGCACGGCAACGTTATCGAAATCAGCACAGGCCTGGTCGGCATCAATGACGCCTGCAGCGGCATTCGTTCGCTGCAATCCAGCCTCATGATTTCGCTCTTCATGGGTGAGTTCTATTTCATGAATTGGAAACGGCGGTTGTCGTTGGTTTTTGGAAGCTTCATGCTGGCCATGTTTTTTAACCTTTGCCGCACTTCATTTCTGACGTTCATGGCGGCCAAAAAAGGAATTGCCGCCATCTCACAATACCATGACGAAGCCGGCATAACCATTTTGCTGGCCTGCACCGTGACACTGTGGGTTGTCAGTTATTTGATGAGCATTTGGGGACGAAAACCAGTTCAGGTTGTCGCGGCGGGGGACGGTCCCTCCAGTTCCCGTCCAAGTCGATCGAATGGCCGGCAGCAGCGGTTGCTGGGGTTCATTGCCATGGGTTTGATTATTTGGATTCTCGGGGTCGAAGCCGTGGTGGCCATCTGGTATTCGGTTCGGGAGGCGCGCATTAAACCGGGTCCACAATGGTCGATTGTCCTTCCGGTGGACAATGCCACGTTCAAATCCCTGCCTTTCACCCCTGAAGAACACGAATTGCTGCGTTTTGATGACGGCGCGCAAGGTCAATGGCAGGACGGCGACGGCACGCTTTGGCAGGCCTATTATTTCGACTGGTTGCCCGGTCGCGTTGCCGGATACTTGGCGAAACGCCACACCCCGGACATCTGCCTGCCAGCCACGGGATTCAGTCTGGTCTCGGGGCCGACCCTGACCATCCTCGACATCCAGAACCTTAAATTGCCGGTCCGCAGTTATGTTTTTGCAGGGCCGAACGGGCCGTTGCAAGTCTTTCAATGTCATTGGCAGCCTGGGGAGGATGAAGAAACTTACGCCAACGAATCTTCAAGATATAACTTGGTGCGCAGCATCTGGGCCGGCCGGGGCAACAAAGGGCAGAAAGTCATTGAAATTGTCATTACGGGTTTGGATGATCCCGCCAAGGCCCAGGAGGCGCTCGCGCGCGAATTGCAAACGTTGGTCAAAGTTGAAAAACCTCAAACCTGATTTGGAATGCGGTTGCTACTCATCAATCAATTTTACCCGCCGGACGTGGCGCCCACGGGGCAGTACCTGCACGATCTGGCGCAAGCGTTGTCCCGTCGCGGACATAGTGTCAAAGTCTTATGCTCCCGGCGCTCCTACAACGGCGTCAAAACATTTTCACCGCGCGAACGGATGGATGGTTGCGAGGTGGTTCGCCTTCCCGCAACCGGATTTGGGCGGCGTGGATTCCTGGGCAAACTGGCGGATTACGGTTCATTCTACGGGCTTTTGCTGTTGGCCCTGATATTTGAACGGAACCGTCCCGACGTGATCGTCTCTTTGACCACACCGCCCTATGTTGGGTTGCTGGCAAAAGTCGCGGCGAAAAGGCATCGCTGCCGCTGTGTGCATTGGATCATGGATCTCTATCCCGATGTGATGTTCGCGCATGGAATGGCAAAATCTGACGGAATGTTCTGCCGTGTGCTTCGCAGAATCACCGGCTGGCAATTGAAGGGAGCAGACCACGTTGTTGCCCTGGGTCCGAGCATGGCCAAACGTGTGGCGGCCTATTGTGACGGCAACAAATCTGCCGACTGGATTGCGCTTTGGAGCGGTTTGGAATTGAAGGATTGGGTTGGGAGTGATTCAAATCCGCTTCGCCGCGCGCGGGGATGGGCGGTCGACGAGACGGTATTTCTTTATTCCGGCAACATGGGATTGGGCCATCGATTCGGTGAGTTTCTGGAAGCGGCAAAAAGATTGGGGGGATCGAAGGTTCGCTGGGTTTTCTCCGGCGATGGCAAGCGAAAGGCGGAAATCGAAGCGTTCGCGAAAAACAACCCGGCAGCCGGCATCGAATTTGCTGACAGCGTGCCGTATTCGCAGTTGCGGGACCACCTTTGCGCGGCGGATGTGCATTTGGCCAGCATGGATTCCAAGTGGCAGGGGACCATGGTGCCCAGCAAACTCCAAGGCAGTTTCGCCGTGGGACGCCCGGTTCTTTACGTTGGTGGCGCCGACTGTGAAACCGCTCTTTGGATTAAACAATCGGGGGGGGGCTGGGTGGTTGCGGAAGACGATGTTCCGGGTTTGCTAGCCGCGATCAGGGAGGCGGGCGATCCGGATGAGCGCCGCCGCCGGGGCCTGGCGGCCTTGGAATTTGCCCGGCGTAATTTCGTCAAATCCATTGCATGCGCCCGGTTTGTTGACCTTTTGGAAAAACAAAGCGATGCGACGGATCATGTTCCGTCAGACAGTCATCCCAAAACTGAAAAAGAAATTTTGAAGGCGGGTTTATTCCGATGATTGCCGTCTATTTTTCCTTTTTAAATTGATGTTCAGCGACTTTGACAAATACATCCTCGTGTTCCTGACGGGACTGGTGGTGTCGTACCTGTTGACTCCGGCCGTTCGGGCGCTGGCATTCCGGTTTGGCGTCGTTGACCTTCCCGGCGAACGTCGGCCGCATCAACGTCCGACTGCCCGGGGAGGCGGAGCGGCGGTATTTATTGCCGTGCAGGCGGCGTGTCTGCTGGCCTTTGCGCTTCCCTGGCCGAAACAGGCGGGCGGACTAGATTTTATCTGGTGGGAACACTTTGCCCTGGCTTCCCTGATTTTGTTTGTGGTCGGCATCATTGACGATGTCCGCGGCATGAAGCCTTTGATCAAACTAGGCGGTCAAACGCTGGCCGCCTTGATAATGGCCCTTACTGGCACGAAATTCGGGGCGTTTTTGGGGTACAACCTTCCGGCGGCGGTGGACGGCCTCCTTGTCGTGATTTGGCTGGTGGCGATTATCAACGCTTTTAATTTAATTGACGGTCTGGACGGCTTGGCGTCCGGCCTGGCCATCATCTCCGCATTTGGATTGTGCGGCATTTTGTCGATGCAACAAGCTCCTGGCGCGGTTTTGGTGTTGTTGGGTTTCATCGGCGCTTGTCTGGGATTTCTGCGCTATAATTTTCATCCCGCCAGTATTTTTTTGGGCGATAGCGGAAGCATGTTTATTGGATTCACTTTGGGAGTGGTGTCGCTCCAAACCTTTACCAAAAATTCGTTCCTGATTTCGCTGACCATCCCCATGCTGGTGCTGGGCATCCCGATTTATGACGCCATGCTTGCGGTATGGAGACGCAGCGTGCGCAAGTGGACAGGTGACAAAACATCCGGCGTCAAACACGGGATTATGCAACCGGACCTGGAACACCTGCATCATCGTCTGAAATTGACCGGCATCAGCACTGGCCGGGTCGCGGTGTATCTTTGCGCGCTGAATGGCGCGTTGGTCATCATCGGATTATTGATTGCGCTGTTCGAGTCACGCGCCGCGGGAATCTTTCTGATTGCTTTGCTGGCGGGGGTTTATGTGCTGATGCGCCATCTGGCCGTCATCGAATTGCGCGAAACCGGGCGGGCCTTGTTGATGGGGCTGCGCCGCCCCACGCATTCCGCGATCAAGGCCCTGGCTTACCCGGTTGGGGACATGGTCTTTTTGGCGGGAGCACTCGCCTTGATCATGTGGGCGGTGGAGCGCCAAACTACGGATTTCTGGCGGACCTGGTATTTGGATTTGCCGGTCTGGGTCACCCCGACGTTTTCTTTTCTGGCAATCTCCCGCGCCTACGTCACTTATTGGCCGCGCTCGAGGTTGAGAGACGTCCTTTCCATGCTCTTTTGGCTCCAGGCGGGGATTTTTTTTAGTCTGGGTCTGGCCCTGCTCATTGATCCGGAGCACAGCACCAAATGGTTGCTGCGGGCGCTCCTGATTGATGTCATTACCTGCCCGGCGATCGTCCTTCCGCGGCTGATCTATCAGTTCATCGAAGAGTTGACTTTGTGGATCAGGGGCCAAACTGAAAAAGATGCTGGCGTTGAAAATGTTTTGCTTTATGGGGCGGGAGCCAGGGCGCAGCTTTTCTTGAAGGACCGGGCCATTAAAAATGTCAAGAAGGCGGACCATCTCATCATCGTCGGTTTTATCGATGACGAACAGGCATTGCATTTTCAATGGGTTTATGGCTATCTTGTTTTGGGCGGACTCAAGGATCTGCCCCAACTTATTGCGAAGCATGACATCCGAAAGGTGATTATCATTGCTGATTTGCTGCCGGAAAACCGGAATATCGTCCGGGAGATTGCCGGACGCGAGGGGATTCACCTAAGCGAATGGTTTCCGGAGGAACACAATATCGAGGTGATAATGCCGGAAAAAACCGGCAAAGAAGCATTGCACAACAACTCCTAAACATTGTAAAAAGAACCACGGATATGCGAAAGACCATTGTCATATTGATTTGCTCAACCGTCGTGCTGCTGCTCGGCTACGCCGGCTACCGCGGTTACGAATTGTG
Source organism: Limisphaerales bacterium (assembly GCA_052140285.1). Lineage (GTDB taxonomy): Bacteria > Verrucomicrobiota > Verrucomicrobiia > Limisphaerales > UBA11358 > UBA11358. Next base: position 6,736 of record JBKQUF010000009.1, read on the forward strand.
GAAGCAGAACCATTGGATGGCCCTGGCCAAAAGCTTTGCCGCCAAGAACGACGCCCATAATGAATTTCTTTGCCTGGAACAGGTCCTGCATGCCAACGGCCGGAACGTCCAGGCCTGCCGCATGATGGCCAATCTGGCCGAAGCCTCCGGCTCACCAGCCGCCCTGACTTGGCGCAAGGAGGTTGTTGATCTCGATCCCGGCTCCAGCAACGACCGTCTGGCTTTGGCTCAAACTGCCATCATGGCTCATGATTATTCGACGGCTCAAGCCGCATTGGCGGGGATGGATGCCGATGGGAAAGGCACGGCGGGTTATTACAATGTCTCCGCCACCCTCGCCCTAGCCATGAACCAACTCGCCCTGGCGGAATCGGATTTTGCCGAAGCAGCCCGCCTCGACCCCGCTAATCCCGCTCCCCAGTTGAGTCTGGCCGTCATCCAATTGCATGGCACCAATTCGCTCGATCAGCAGGAGGCGCGCATTACGCTGAAACGAATCAGCATGACTTCAACAAATATGCTCGTTCGCAGCCAGGCGCAACGCGAATTGGTGATGGATGCCGCGCAGTCTCGTGATTATCAAACGGCTCTGGGCTATTCATCGGAATTGCTCCAGCAAGCCAACGTTCCTTTTTCGGATAAACTTTTGCGTTTGGACGTATTGAGGGTGAGTGGCAGCGGCGAATATGGGCGTACGATTGCATCCACCGAACAGGAAGCGGCGACTGATTCCGGCAAGCTCGAACAATTGGCAACGTGGATGGAATCGAGAAATTTGCCCAAACAGGGACTCAATTGGCTGCAAAGCCTGCCCGCAAATGTTCAAACAAATCCGCCCGCCGGCGTTTACATTGCTCAATGTCAAATCCTAACGCAGAACTGGGACGGCCTGCGAAATTCTCTTCCCAAAGAGAGTTGGGGGAATCTGGACTTTACCCGTCACGCTTATCTGGCTTACGCCTTGCGCCAACAGGGCTTGTATGAAGCATCCAAGGCGGAATGGGATGTGGCGCTGCACGCCGCCAACGGCCAGGACCTGCCAATGACCGGCCTTTATCACCTGGCGGTTGAATGGAAATGGTCGGACGAAGCCGAGCAAATTCTTTCGACAATCGTCAGCAGTTTCCCGGAGGAACTGTGGGCCTCCCGACAATTGACCGCGGACCTGTACGCCAGCGGAAGCACACGTCCGTTGATGCAACTGTTCAGCACGCAGGCAAACCGGAATCCCAACGATTTGGACGCCAGGAATGATCTCGCGCTGACCGCGATGTTGCTGCGAGCGCAGGAAATGAATCCATACGATATCGCCCGTGACGTTTACCAGAAATCGCCCACCAACTCCTACTTTGCCTGCACGTACGCCTTTTCCCTTTATTTGCAGGGCAAAAACTCCGAGGCCATGAAAGTGATGCAACAGCTTTCCCCCGCGGCCCTTAAGAATAATTCAACGGATGGTTATTACGGCCTGGTCCTGATGGCCGCCGGTGATAAAACGGATGCCTTGGCTTATTTGAATCGCTCCATCAAAGGTCCGCTCCTGCCTGAGGAACGCGCCATGTTCCAGCAAGCCTTGTCCCGGCCTTAATCCCACCCTTTGCGGTCCATATTTTCCGGGCTGATACGCCCGTCCGGCTTCATTTTCTCCGTTCTTCGGCCTGTCTTCCTGGCGCTCTTTCTTCGCCGCAACCCCTTGATTTTCGGCCATATTCGACATAATTCCCTGTATTTCGGCGCTTTTTCACCCTGACCCAAAACTGAACCGGCATGTCCCATCAGACCATAGATTAATTCCCTCATGGTAGCGTATAGTCGTGTCGTTCCCAATTAAGGGGACATGTGTGAAGACCTGAAAAGGTTAGGAAAAACAAACTGAAATTTTTAAAGTGATAAGAGCAACAAAATTATTGGCCGCCGTTTTGGTGACATCCCTGTTGATGGCATCAAATGTTTTTGCCGGGATGACGACCATTCTGGAGTTGCCCTCGAGTGACCGGGACGCCAACAGCGTGGGCGGCGAATTTACGGCCGTCACGTCCGGCGGCCCAAATTATGCGGCCAACTATAGTTCCAAGGCGACGGCGTCGGTGACTGTAAATGGAAAAACTGAAACCGGCTTTGAAACATTCTGCGTTGAGTTTAATCAGGCATTCAGCCCTGGAACCAGCTACAATACTTCGGTGGGGCCGTCGATTGTCAACAGTTCCGGCAGCACTGCACTTACGGTAGGCGCCGCCTGGTTGTACAGCCAGTTCGCGCAGGGGATTCTCTCCGGGTATTGCTGGAGTTCCACCAGTTCTTATGCCAATGCGAATAACCGGGCCTACACTGCGGATGAATTACAAGACGCCATCTGGTATTTGCAAGGCGACATTTCCAACGGGTACGAAGCCAAAACTTCCGAGTTATATAAGTTCAACAGTTCCACCGATCCATTCCTGCTCCTGGCGGAACAAACGTTTGGCGGAACTCTTTCCGGCGCTGAGAAGAGCGACACGGCCAAGGGAGAGAGCAATTACGGTGTCGAGATTTTAACACTTACCAGCATTGTAAATGGCTGCACGGTTTATAATCAGGACCAGTTGGTTTATTGTCCTGTTCCGGAGCCGGCCACTTTTGCCGCGGGCGCGGTGCTTCTGGCGCCTCTTGGCTTCAGCGCGTTGCGCCGATTTCGCAAAGGTCAAAATAAACTCTCCGCTAATTAATATGAAAACCATGACTGCAACAAAAATGGTGATGCTGGTCGTCGCATTGGCGATGATTTGCATGACACGCACGGCTCAAGCAACCATTGTTTTGGGGCCAACCACGGTGGATGTTCCGGGCACAGATGGCGCGGCGCCACTCCCGGTGGATTACTACGTCAGCCTGTCGGGCACGACTTATACATACTATTTCGTAATCACGCCACCAGCCGGTTCCGGAGCCACCTCTTTTACCGTGGACATTTCGGATCCGGCGACTGTTACTCACATTACCAGCACATCCTCGGCTTATGTGCCGCCGCCGGTGATTGACGATGGGGTGTCGATAACCTGGAATTTCAACGACCTGACCGGCACAACCGTGAATTCTTTTCAATCGCAGTTCGGTCCCGGCATATTGGGGATGAGCGGCGCGACAGGCATCAACGGCACATGGGTGGATCCGCCGGCTTCGGTGCCTGAGGCGTCAACGATTATTGCCGGCATGCTGATGATTTTGCCGCTGGGCGCCGGGATTTTCCGGTCCCTTGGCAAGGGTCGTAATGGATCAGGCGCGGGATGGGCGAATGTCCCAATTCCGAGCAAAGATGTCCCGTCCGGTGATAGACGGGGAAACGCAGTTGTAGCATAAATAACAATCGGTTCGATGATTAGTCGGGCCAAAACAAACAAAAAAAGAAACAAAAAGTATATGAAAAAAATGATGATAATTGCTGCTGCCGCGGCGTTGATTGCCGGCGGATACTCAGCGCAAGCGCAGTTAACTACAGTAAACCCTGGGGACAATGGTGATTCAATCACTCCCAGCCTGTACACTCCTCCCAGCAACCTTACCGAGGAGTATTCAGTGTCGCAAGGCTTTGATCTTAGCGGAACGGGTACAGCCGATATTGGGACATTGGTAACCACGGTCTATACTGGCAGCGGTACCTCAACAGCCGGAGAGACGTTCATTTATTCCATTACCTTGACCTCTGGTGATGTTACTGGAATTACGGCGAACGGCTTCCTCGGTTCCGTGGGAGTTGATACGACCCTGCTCGGAGCATCTTCAAGTTATATCACCGGCGGCGTGTCTATCGTTGGTAATGACAGTACTTCCAGCGCACAATTTGTGGTAGCAACGAGTGTGAACAGCTATGCCTCTGGCGAAATAGCTTTCAAGGATAACAATGGTGGAGACATCAACAGTTTGGTGCCCGCCGCTGTTCCGGAAGCTTCCACGGTCATGGCCGGGGCGCTCATGATTCTGCCCCTTGGCATTGGCGCCTTCCGCGCGGTTCGCAAAGAGCGCTTGGCTTAACCGCCAATCCGGCTCTTCATATTCGTTTTGTTTCGATCAGGCCAATCCCTGTGATTGGCCTGATTTTATTTTTAAATAGCAACATCCCTGGCGCGGAATTAAAGGCATTTGCAAAATAGCTTGAACCAGACCGGTGAAATCAATAAGGTTTCCCAGTCAAATCCGATGAATAAACATTTCCCGATTCTATTACTGGTAAGTTTTTGTCTGGCGACAAACGCGTTTGGGGCGACGATATTTACCAATTTCTACAACTTTTCACCGTTGATCGAGACCAACGTCTCCGGTGTGGATACGAATATGGATGGGGCGCAGGCTGAAGCCGGACTGATTATTTCGGGGGATATTTTATACGGGACGACGTCCGCCGGGGGAACGAACGGGACGGGCACGATTTTCAAAATCAACACCGACGGCCCGGCCTTTACCGTTCTCCATCAATTCGATGATGGCGGCACGCCGGTGGCGAGCCTGGTTTTGTCTGGAAACAGTTTGTTTGGCACCACGGAGAATGGCGGCACCAACGGAACCGGGTCCATCTTTGAGATTGGCACGAACGGCCTTGGATTTACGAATTTATACAGCTTCACAGCATTGGCGGAGACGAATGCTCTCGGAGATTTTACCAACGGCGACGGGGCGAATCCAACGGCGGGGTTGACGTTGATCGGTTCCGCGCTGTACGGAACGGCGAGCGCCGGCGGAAACAATGGAAACGGGTCCATCTTTGAGATTGGCACGAATGGCCTTGGATTTACGAATTTATACAGCTTCACAGCATTGGCGGAGACGAATGCTCTCGGAGATTTTACCAACAGCGACGGCGCCACTCCGACAGCGGCGCTGGCGGCACAGGGGAATGTCCTTTACGGGACAACTGAATTCGGCGGCAGCGGCGGCAACGGGACGGTATTTGGAATCAACCCGGATGGGACCGGCTTTACCAACCTCTACAGTTTCAGCGCGCTCATCAATTTGACCAACGCCGATGGGGCTGACGTGTTCGCCGGCGTGACTTGCGAGGGCGCGGAATTGTACGGAACGACTCTGGCCGGCGGTACGAACGGCAATGGAACGTTGTTTGCGGTGAGCGCGAACGGCGGCGGTTATACCAACCTTTATACCTTCAGTGCCACGGTGAATTTGACCAATCTGGATGGCGCGAAGCCGGCGGCGGGACTGGCGTTGATTGGCAACTCACTTTACGGCACCACTCAATTGGGCGGGACCGGCGGTTCCGGCACGGTTTTTTCGATTTCCACCAACGGTTTGAATTTTGAGAATCTTTACAATTTTAGCGCCGTGAGTTCCGGCGCCTTGGGTGTGCCGACCAACAGCGACGGTGATTTTCCGCAAGGAGCGTTGGTGATGTCCCAGGGATCGTTTTACGGCACCACTCTGGATGCGGGAACGGGCGGGAACGGCGGCATTTACGTTTTCAGCCTGGGACCCATCCCGCTTCAGATTCAATCGATCAACAAAACACCGGTGATGACCTGGGGCAACCCGGCGTTTTCCCTGATGGAAGCCACGAACGTTAATGGGACTTATACCGCGGTTCCGGGAGCGACAAGTCCTTACACCAACAACCTTCCTTATTAGCGCGCGTTTTTCCTGCTGCAGGCTCCCTAACCCGGATATTTCACACCCGCAAGGCCGGAG
>JBKQUF010000010.1:0-4272 GCA_052140285.1 Limisphaerales bacterium
AATACCTCATCAAGGCCGAGTTGCCCGAGGTGAAGAAGAACGACGTGAAAGTGCGTGTCGAGAATGGCGTATTGTATATTTCCGGCGAACGCACCTTGGAGAAGGAAGAAAAGAACAAACGTTACCATCGCGTCGAACGCGCCTATGGGTCGTTCATCCGCAGTTTCGCGCTGCCCGAAAATGCCGACCCGCAACAGGTCAACGCTGATTTCAAAGACGGCGTACTGAGCGTGCATGTAGCCAAGAACGAGAACGCGCGACCGAAATCCATCGAAGTCAAGGTCGGCTAAACTGGCCACACCTATAATTCGGGGAGCGATGGTGTGAGGCGCTCCCCTTTGTCTAGACAATTTTGATGTTGGTTTAAGATGATGAAATTGTTTTTCGATCCGTGGTGTGATTAGCCGAATAAATGAGCAGGGGGGCGAGCTTTGAGCCTTAGCTCGCGCCCCCCTGCGGTCGAAGGTTCGTGTGACCGCCGGTTTCATGGGGGGGTGAAATGCACGTCCCGAGGCGTGCGATAATCCAATGCTTGATGGATTCGTTGCTCGTTGTAAAACGGAAAATAGTTGCTCAGACCGTGGCGTGCCTCTGGCACGTCCCGGTAATCTTTGAGGTACACCTCTTCGTACTTCACGGTCCGCCACAACCGTTCCACGAAGATGTTGTCGAAGGCGCGCCCGCGCCCATCCATGCTTAACCGCACCTGGGCCGCCAGGAGCGGGGCCTGGAACTGTGCGCTGGTGAATTGTACCCCCTGGTCGGTGTTGAAGATCTCGGGGCGCTGGAGCGCCAAGGCGCGCTGGAGCACGGTCACACAGAAGTCGGCTTCCAAGCTGATCGACAACTCCCAGGCCAGCACGTAGCGGCTGTACCAGTCGATGACTGCCGCCAGATACACAAACCCGCCGCGCAACCGAATGTACGTGATGTCCGTGCTCCAGACTTGATTGGGCCGCACGATGGCCACCCCTTTGAGCAAATACGGAAAACGCTGGTGCGCCAAGGGGTTCAGGCTCAAACGGGGTTTGGGATAAATAGCCATCAAGCCCATCGCCCGCAAGAGCCGCCGCACTCGTTTGGGACCCACCACATGCTGTTGCAAGCGCAGCCAGGCTGTCATCTTGCGCACCCCGTAAAAGGGATGCCGCGTATATTCCTCGTCCAGCAAGCGCTGATACAGAAGGTTCTGCGCCGATTCCGGAGCCGCCTGATAATAATAACTGGCCGTAGCCAGCCCGAGCAGGGTGCATTGCCGGCGCACAGACAGGTCTTGATGGGTGGGTTGAATCCATGATCGGCGCAGATCAAGCGAACAACTCATGCTTTTTTTTTAGCCAATCCAACTCCACTTTCATTTGTCCGATCTCTTGGTAGAGCCGGTCCCGGAGTTGGGCCTCTTGCGCCGCATCACGGTCAATGCCGCCGGTAAACAAGTCGCTGGCCCCGGCCACCAACCGCTGTTTCCACTGGACCACCTGGGTCGGATGGATTTCAAAGTGGCCGGCCAATTCGTTGAGCGTCCGTTCGGCTTTGACCGCTTCCAAGGCGACTTTTGCTTTGAAGGCACCGCTATGCTTTTTGCGTGGTTGTTTCATTTGCTTTTTGTGATGATATTATTGTTTCTTCTCACTCACCATCTAAACTACCTGTCCAGTTTTCCGGGAGCACTATAATCAGCAGGGCTGGTCCAAGCGTAAAATCGCCCGCGAATTGGGGGTGGATCGCTCGGCCGTGCGCCGTTATTTGGCGGGGATCGATTCAAAACCACCCACCAACCCGCAAGCCGGCTCCGAGGCGCAAAATCCACCGGCGGCGGCTGAATCTCCCGCTCCGGCCGTCGGTCTGGAAGATGTCCTCCCGCCAAAACCACCCACCAACCCGCGAACCGGGGTTTTGGCGTTGGGCGGGGCGGGGCCGGACAGTTTGTGCGAGCCGTGGAAAGAATCCATTCAAGCGGCGCTGGCCGCCGGGCTTTCGATCCAGCGCGTTTATCAGGACTTGGTGGCCGAGCATCAATTTGCTGGCAGTTACGATTCGGTGTGGCGGTTTGTCCGGCGGCTGGAAACGGGGTTGGCGCTGCCCTTCCGCCGGATGGAAGTCGAGCCGGGTGCCGAGTTGCAGGTGGACTTTGGCCAAGGCGCCTGGGTGATCGAGAACGGCAAGCGCAAGCGGCCGCATTTGTTTCGCGGCGTGCTGGGCCACTCGCGCAAGGGTTACAGCGAGGTGACTTGGCGGCAGACCACCGAGTCCTTCATTCGTTGTTTGGAAAACAATTTCCGCGACCTCGGAGGTGTCACGCGGACCGTGGTCATTGATAATCTGAAGGCCGCGGTGACGCACGCCGATTGGTTTGATCCCGAACTGAACCCCAAGCTGGAGGAGTTTTGCCGGCACTACGGCACGGTGATATTGCCCTGCAAACCGAAAATGCCGCGCCACAAGGGAAAGGTCGAGGCGGGCGTCAAATACGGCCAAAACAACGCGCTGGCGGGCCGGAGCTTTGAAAGTCTGGCGGCGCAAAATCAGTTTTTGGCCCAATGGGAAAGCCAGGTGGCCGACCAGCGCATTCATGGCACCACCAAGCAGCAGGTCAAAAAAGTTTTCCTCGAAGTCGAAAAATCCCAACTGCTGCCGCTGCCGGCCAGCTTGTTTCCGGTCTTCGAGGAAGCCCCACGCACGGTCCATCAAGACGGCTACATCGAGGTGCAGAAGGCGTATTACTCGGTGCCGCCCGAATACGTCGGCCGCCAGGTCTGGGCGCGCTGGGAAAGCCGCCTGGTGCGTGTCTTCAATCAGCGGCGGGAACAGATTGCGCTCCACACCCGCCACGAGCCGGGCAAGTTCGCCACCGATGAAGCGCACATTCACGACCACAAACGCGTGCTCATTGAACGTGGGGCCGACTGGCTGCTGGATCGCGCCCGGCTCATTGGCCCCGCCTCCGGCACGTGGGCCGAGCAGATGTTCAAAACGCGCGGACCACAGACGATCCGCGTCCTGCACGGGCTGCTGTCATTGGCCGAAAAACACCCCGTCGCACAACTGGAAGCCGCCTGCCGACAGGCCGTGGAATATGGGGCTTGGCGCTTGCGGGATTTGCGCGCCTTGCTGGACCGCGCGCCGGCACAACAGTTGACCTTTTTAGAAAAACATCCGCTCATCCGCGACCTGGATGCGTACGGTCAAATCGTGCCTGACTGCTTTGGCTCCAACCCTCAAACCGTCACTCCACAAACACAAAACACATGAATAATAACAACCTCAATCAAACCCTCAAAGCCCTGCGGCTGTCCGGCCTGGCCCAAAGCCTGCCCATTCGCTTGCAGGAAGCCAGCGCCAATCGCCTGTCCCACGGCGAGTTCCTCGAACTGATCCTCCAAGACGAACTGAACGTGCGCCAGGAACGCCGCCTGGGCCGCCGCACCAAAGCCGCCGACTTCCACGGTCTCAAACCGCTGGAAGACTTCGACTGGAGTTTCAACCCCTCCATCCGCAAAAAGGAAATCTTCGATCTGGCCACCTGCAACTTCATCCGCCAGGGCAAGGACGTTTTGTTGATCGGCCCGCCGGGCGTCGGAAAATCCGCGTTGGCCCAGGCCCTGGGCTATGAAGCCATTAAAGCCGGTTTTGAAGTTCTCTACCGCTCCATCTTCGATCTGGTCCGGGACTTCATGAAAGATGAAGCCTTTAACCAGCAGGACAAAAACCTGCGCAAATACCTGCGCCCGGATCTCCTCCTGATCGATGACATGGGGCTCAAGGCGCTGCCCAAGCAATCCGGCGAATACCTGTTGGAAGTCGTCATGCGCCGTTACGAAAACCATTCCACCATCATGACCAGCAACCGGCCCTTGGAGGAATGGGGCAAACTCCTGGGCGACGTGCCCACCGCCGGGGCCATTTTGGACCGCTTCCTCCACCACGCCCAAGTCATCGCCATCACGGGCAAAAGCTACCGCGTCAAAGACGCGGCAGCCAGGAGCCAGGAAAGCCACGAAAACGCCAAGGACAGGAAACCAAACGAACCTTCGACCGCAGAACCGGCGAGCTGAATGGCTCGCTGTCCGGTTCTGCTCATTTTAACTCGAAGCGAAAATGACTTGATCGGAGAAACAAAAATGTTATGAATCCAACGTCTCAGGGGTGGGTGGTTTTGAACCCGCGAAAAGTGGGTGGTTTTAACCCGCGAAATGACACACAACCACTGCCATCGCCGGGGTCGGTACACCATGCGATATCTGTGAAGACCGTGGATGGGCACGTTTCGAT
>JBKQUF010000011.1:0-6703 GCA_052140285.1 Limisphaerales bacterium
GAGTGTAATGGAATACATGAGGGACTGGCATATAACGGCCCTTCCGGGTCGGCCAGTCTCTCAACTCCTACCTTGACACCCGCCATTCCTTATTCCGCTATATCCACAGATTCTCGGCAGGAGGCAACGCTTTGTAGATGGCATTTCGGATGAGCGGTATAAAAGCGGCGTGTTTTATGCCAGTAAAGAGGGTAAGTTATCAGGGGACATGGTGGACCAGAGCACTTTTTTTACTGATTTGAAAAATACTTCATTTCAAGATAACGCCAACGAGGCAATTCACCATTTCATAAATTAATCCTGAAAAGTAGTAGTTCTTCATATATGAGTCTGGACAAGCATTTGACAAACAGAATCTTTAGGATTGCTATACAGGCTGAATCTGCTCTGACAATTCTCATTAACCAGCAAGCATCGGAGTTCGGAAGCGACGTCTCGGGCCAGTTCTTCGCCTCGCCGCCCAAGAAGTTCACCGGCCAATCGAGGCGATGCGCCACCCACATTTTCACGATCGCGCCAGCCAAGAAGCCGCGTGGCAGGCCGTCGTCAAGGTCCTGTCGGCGAATCTTGTGCAATCTCATCCGTTCGCGGTAAGGCTGTGCAACCGGAAGGCTGGATGCTAATCTAATCTCAGTGAACGTTCGCATGGACACAATGATTCGAGGCAACAATACGAAATGGCGGTCGTTGGCCATATTGTTTTTGGCCGCCTTTGTGTTGCCCATGCAAGCCGGCGAACTGGCGGTGGGCGATGCCGTTCCCGCCTTTTCAGCCAAGGATCAATTTGGAAAGGAATTCAAGTTTGCGCCGGGTCTGCATTTTCTGCTCCTAGGCTTTGACATGACTTCGAGCAAAGCGGCCAATCTCGAGCTGGCAGATCTCGGTCCCGGTTGGCTCGAAAAGCACGGAGCCGCCTACGTCCTGGACATTCACACCATGCCGGCCATCGCGCGCATCTTTGCGCTTCCCAAAATGCGGAAATATTCGCAAAGGATTATTCTCGGCGAGGACAAAAATCTAATGGCGCCGTTCCCGCGCAAACCCGGGAGATTGACGGTGCTGGTCCTGAGCGGCGACGGCAAAATCCACGAAATCCGGTATTGGGACCCCACCACGGAAACACCCGGCAGCATTTTCAATTAACACTTTCACTGCGGCGCTGTGCCCTTCACAACATTTCGCCGCGATTAAATCACGAACCATCACTCGCCGAAAATGACCACTTATGACCCTGACGCCACTTGGACTCCGGCACAGTAAATTTTGTCGGAGGTGAGGTCACGAGTCTCATTTCAATTTTGGTTTGGTGATGGCGGAGCGGGATGTTTCGCCAGAAACTCCTCACGTAGTTTCCTGCTTAAAAAGATATTACGCCGCAGCCAATTCGACGCGTGCCAGGGCCGCTTCAAAGGCGCGAAGCAGTTTTTCTCTTTGCTGAATGACGGCGTCTCCGGGAGCCAGCTTTTTTTCCAAAGCCAGCCCGGACTGCGGCTCGGTGAGGCGCAGGATACGCCCGCCGCCGGCGAGCTTGATGAGGTCAAACTGAATTTTATCGCGGTCAACCATAATTTAATTCTCCTTGAAATCCGTGGAATTGCAACAGGAGATTAAGATTGGCCGGCGAGGCATTTCCCCATCGGTCATGCGCTTCATGGGCTGCGCGCTCAAAATCCGCTTCATTGAAATCCATCATGTTGGCAGGCGGATTGGCGATAGCGACGGAGGCGGCCTCCAGAATTTCGTGATACAGCGTTATGGACAATTCGGTTTCGCTTAAACCGGCGCGGATGAGCAATCGAAATTCGCGGGCGATGGCACTGGTTTGCGCGACGGCTTCGCGCCCGATGGCGTCCGCGATGGGAGTGGCGGTCAATTCGATGTTTTTAATAGCAAAGCCGCCATGAAGCCGGAGGTTTTGGAATTGCCGGAGGTCAATCACAATGGAATTCAAACGTTCTTTGTCCCGCTCGTCCATCCCAAACTGAATTCAGCAAAAGAGTTCCCGTCCGCCGTTATTTTGCAAGAATCGAGGCGACGAGACTGATTTCAAATTCGCCTTTGGATTATTAATCAGAGACTCCTCACGTCGTCTCCTACAAGCCTCACTTTTCCACCAGCGGCGCAAACTGCAATTTTTCCGGGTCGTAGGCGAACAGTTCCGCCGTGGCGATTTTGAAGAACCAGCCGTGCAGTTGCAACGTGCCATCTGCCAGCCGGTCCTGGACGCACGGATAGCTATGCAGATTGTCGAGGCCGAATAGAACATTCTCCTCGGCGGCGGCGGTGCAGCGCGCATTGTGGTCGCGCAAATGGGCGTAGTTCTTCTTCAACGTGGTCAACACCGGCGAGGCGAGATTCAACCAGTCGCGCAAGTGAGGCATGGAATCGCCCACGGTCGGTTCGCCGAGCAAGGCGGAAATGGCGCCGCATTGGGAATGGCCGCAGATGATGATGTCGCTGACCCGCAGGGTCTCGACGGCGAACTCAATGGCCGCGGCGGTGGAATTGGTATCGCCGGTCGCGCCCGCCGGCGGCACGATGTTGCCGATGTTTTTCACCACGAACAAATCGCCGGGTTTGCTTTGCGTGATCAGTTCCGCGAGCACGCGGGAATCGGAGCAGGTAATGAACAGGGTGTGGGGTTTCTGTCCCTCCTGCGACAGTTTGCGGAAGAGTTTGCGGTAGTTGCCAAACTCTTCGTTGCGAAATTTGTGGACGCCGGCGATGAGTTGTTGCATCCGCTATTGCGCGAGCGTTTTGTTTTTGGCCCGCGATTCCTCGGTGAGCTTCACTTTGAACTTGTCCAGGGCGGGTTGAAGCTTGGCGTCGCCCACAGCCAGGATTTGCGCGGCCAACAACCCGGCATTGCGGGCCGCGCCGATACCGACGGTGGCCACGGGCACGCCCGGCGGCATTTGCACGATGGAGAGGAGCGAGTCGAGTCCCTTGAGCGATTTGCTTTCGATGGGCACGCCAATGACGGGCAGGGTGGTGAAGGCGGCGGTGACGCCCGGCAGATGCGCCGCGCCGCCCGCGCCGGCAATGATGACCTTCAGACCGCGTTTTATCGCGCTCGAGACGTATTCCTCCAAGCCCCGCGGATCGCGATGGGCGGAAATGACCTTGGCCTCGCTGGCAATGCCAAATTCCGCAAGCGCATCCGCCGCCAGTTTCATGGTGGGCCAATCGGAATCGCTGCCCATTAAAATGCCGACTACGGGAGATTTTGAATTGCTCATTGTGCGTAAATTGAGCGAAGAAATCGGCGTTTTGGCAAGAAACAAAAAAAATCAATCCGTGCAAATCCGCGCAATCCATGCCAACTTCTCTCCAGATGACGACCGCCAATAAGATCACCATCCTGCGGATTTTATTGGTTCCCTTTTTTGTGGTGGAGCTGATTTATTATGTCCGCACCGGCAACGAAGTTCACCGGTTGCTGGCGATTCTTTCCTTTGCGGTGGCCGCGATTTGCGACGGCGTGGACGGGTACATTGCCCGGCATTACAACCAGAAGAGCGAGTTGGGCACGATCCTGGACCCGTTGGCCGACAAACTTTTGCTGGTTTCGGCGGTCGTGGCTTTGAGCTTTGATAATTCTCCCTACTTCAAACAAATTCCGCTGTGGCTCACGGGAACAATCATCGGACGCGATTTGCTGCTGGCCATCGGGGCGGGCGTGATTCATTTGGTGGTGGGCAAGGTCAAGTTCCGACCGCATCTCACCGGCAAGATGGCAACCGTGTTTCAAATGATCACTGTTTCATGGATCTTGCTGAATTGGGAGGCCGTTTTTCACGGTGTTTTATTGAAGGTCTGGATTCTTGGTTCCGGCATTTTCACCGGCATTTCGGGTTTGTTTTACGTGTGGGACGGGACCAAACAATTGAGCGCGCACCCGTCCAGTTCGCCGGCGAAAACCAGTTGAGAGTTGAGTAAGAAACCGGCTGAGAGTAATTTGAGTTGAGAGTTGGGTGAGAATCCTCTCAACTTTCAACTCACATTTCGCTCAACTAAAAATTATGGCCAAGGAAATTGAACTCAAGTTAAAGGAAGGCGATCCCGCGCCGGAATTTACCGCCGCAACCAGCGGCGGCGGCAAAGTGTCCCTCGCCGATTACAAAGGCAGGAACGTCATCCTCTATTTTTATCCCAAGGACGATACGCCGGGCTGCACGAAGGAAGCTTGCGGATTTCGCGACGGGTTTGCCGATTTCAAGAAGCACGGCGCGGTCATTCTGGGTGTCAGCACGGATTCGGGAAAATCGCACGACAAGTTTGTGGAGAAATACAAGTTGCCGTTCGTTTTGCTGGCCGACGAGGACAAGAAGATTGTCGAGGCTTACGGCGTTTGGGGCGAAAAGACGTTCATGGGCCGCAAATACTTGGGCACACTGCGGGTGACGTTTCTGATCGGGCCGGACGGTCACATCAAGCGGATCTGGCGTCAGGTAAAACCGGATGAGCACGCGGCGGAAGTGCTGGCAGCGCTTGACTAGCTCGGCGCGGCTCCGTGGTCAAAATGGCCAGTGCGCAGAAATAGGATGGTTTGGCGGATGGCCTCACGGTTGCGCATGATTAACGGATGAGTGGCGTGGATGACGATGAAGTCGCTCATGCCCGCCAGCTTTGCGCGTTGGACGGAAACTTTTCCGTCGTCGGGACCCGGTATTAAGAGGCTGTTGATCCAGTTGACCGAGCGGTCTCCGGCGATGATGCCGACGGGAAAGTTTGCGGGACCCAGCCGGTTGGGACCGGAACTGGAGCCGGTCCCGAGTTCATTTCCGGCGACACCATTGATCCATTTAAAGAGCGGCCAACCGCCAAGCTTATCCACGACTTCGCTGCCTTGGTTCGGCGGGCCGAGCATGACGACCCGGCCGAGATTTTCAATCGGGTGATGGGCGAGATAGCTGCGAACCAAAATGCCCCCGAGGGAATGGGTGACAAAATCGATTCTGGTGGCGCCGTTGCTTTCACATTGGGCGACGGCTTTTGAGATGGTATCCTGGGCAAGCACGTCTATCGAGGCGGTGCGCGAGGGATAATCGGCATTCAATACGGAAAAGCCGGCACTGGCCAGGGCGCGTTCCATTTTTGCCATCGAACGGCTGGTGCGGCAAAGTCCGTGCAAGAGAATGACTTGTTCCTGCGCGGCTAGGGCGGTTGAGGAAATTGACATGGCGGCGACAACGATCAGGATTTTTTTAAACATCGGCGCTGAAAATATCGTGGCCAAATCGATTGACAAATGCGAGGCGAATTTCCAAAATCGCGGCCAACAAAGGAAAAAACAAAATAAAATTATGCCTATCAAAGTCGGTTCCCAAGCTCCGGATTTTACGCTCAAGACGAAGACCCCGTCCGGATTGGCGGACATCAAGTTGAGCAATAACTTCGGCAGGAAAAACACGGTGCTGCTGTTTTTTCCGGCGGCGTTCACCAGTGTCTGCACGGCGGAATTGTGCAGCATCAGCGGCGGATTGAACGATTACGCCGGCCTGAATGCCGACGTCATCGGCATCAGCGTCGATACGCCGTTTGCCCAGGAGGCCTGGGCGCAAAAGGAAAAGATCACCATCCCGCTGGCGAGCGACCTGAACAAGGAAGTGACCCGGAAATATGACGTGCTGTTTCCCATGCTGGCCGGGGTGGGGGACACCGCGGCCCGCGCGGCCTTTGTGATCGACAAGCACGGCGTGGTGCAATACAGCGAGCAGACGCCGACGCCCAAGGACCTGCCGAATTTCAGTGAGGTGAAAAATACGCTGGCGAAGTTGAAGTAGGATCGGCTGGTTTTTACCGCCGAAACCGCGGCGAGTCTTGCCCCGCTGGCATATTTGTGGATGAGATGGGCGAAGCAACGCAGCCGCATGGCGGATGAAATCATAAATTTTCATGGCAACCATTGGCAGATTCCAAAAAGGCAGCGAGGTCTTCCACGCAAAAGTCGTCGGGGACGAATTATTCCGCCTGCGCGGCGATATTTTCGGCCTACACACGTTTGATAAAAAGGCGTCGCCCCGAAAAGGGGTGAAAACGCTGGTGCCGGTACAGCCGTCCAAGGTCATCTGCGTGGGGTTGAATTACGCGGATCACGCGCGGGAAAGGGGCGAGGAACTGCCGAAAGAGCCGTTGATTTGGTTTAAGGCACCCACTTCGCTTTTGCCAGCCGGCGGCCGGATAGAGATCCCGTTTCCGGAACATCGCACCGATTTTGAAGGCGAATTGTGCATTGTGATCGGCCGTAAATGCCGGGATGTTTCATCGACCCGGGCGAAACGCTACATCCTGGGATACACAGCAGCACAGGACATCAGCGACCGCACGATCCAACGGGCGGAATCGCAATGGGCGCGCGCGAAATCGTTTGACACGTTCACCCCGCTCGGCCCGTTGATTGAGACGGAAATCGACCCGGCGAATCTTAGCATCCAATTATTCCAGAACGGCGAGCTGCGGCAAAACTCGAATACCAGCGAGTTGATCTTCAAGCCCGCGGACCTGGTCAGTTTCATTTCAACGGGCCTGACGCTGCTGCCGGGCGACGTGATCCTCACTGGAACGCCGGGCGGAATTGCGCCGATCAAGAGCGGCGACCGGCTGGAAGTGCGGATCCAAGGGATCGCGCCACTCGTGAACACGGTCAAATAAGAGGCAGTGCCCTCCCCTGAACCTGCCGCATCCTGCCAGACTTTCGAGC
>JBKQUF010000012.1:0-5523 GCA_052140285.1 Limisphaerales bacterium
AACCCGCCGGTGTCTTTTTTCCATGAGGCAACGGGGCCCCCAATTAACCCAATTAATCGACACCGAAACCAAATCAGGGTTCTCAAAACGACTGGCCTGCTCGAAACCCGCGGGGTTGCGGCGCAACAACCTTGTTAAGAGAAACTATTGAAGCATAAGGATTTCCGTGGGCAGTTGGCCGACCAAGACAGAGGGCAGGCGGGGGTCAATGGAGCCGGGGAGCGGTTTTTCCACATCGACGTGGCCGTCGGCAAAGACGACGTTGGCGGTCTGGCCGTGCCGGAAATGGCCGTGGGTATAGTTGTTGGGGCTGGAATAGTTGGTTTCGATGTCGAGATAATACCACTCTTCGAGCATTGGATTGGTGCGGGAGGCGGGAGGGTCGAAATTATCGACCTGGGCGGAATCAGCAAACAATGCCGCGCTGGACGGATGCAAAATTTTGGTGGCGTTCACTGGATTTAGATAGGGGCTGCCAAAGATGTAGCAGTTGTCGCCGTAACTGAAAATAATCCCGGCGCCTTTCAAGCGGAAGCCGGCCATTTGGGTGGTGAACGCCGGGCAAAGCCGGATGTTGCTGCCGTGGAGATAGGGATAAAGCGCGCCGCAGGAGAGGTCAAAAGGCTCATTTCCCGCAGTGCCCGCGCCCAGCCAGCCAAACCAGTAAATGATGCCGGAGTTGGTCACGCCAAAATAATAGCTGAAACTGCTGCCATGATAATCGTCCCAATACAGTTGGGTGGCAAAACCGAGTTGGCTGAGGTTGCTGGCGCAATCAGCGCGTTGGGCCGAGCTTTGAGCGGAGCGCAACGCGGGCAATAAAATGGCGGCGAGAATGCCGATGACGGCGATGACGACGAGCAGTTCGATCAAGGTGAAGGCGGCGGCACGAGACGGCGGGCGTGGGGCGGAGGAATTATTTTCAAGGCGGAAACTGTTAATGCAGGAACGGCAGAGGCAGGCGCGGTTGCGGAAATTTTCCGGAACGCGCGCAAGGAGTTCGGCGGGAATCTCCTCGCGCGCGCACCAGCACGGGCCTTTGTAAGCGGCGGGCGAACAGAGTTGGCAATCATTCGCGCCGCCGCACAAGGGACAAACCGCCGGATTGAGCGAATCGCCGGTCATGGCAAACCAGCGCGGACGCGGTAAAAGGCCTTGTCCGCAGGTGGATTGGTATCGGACAGGGTCATTATACCACTCACGCCGGCAGTTGGCGATGAAACAGTGGTCCAAGTCTGGAAATCCGTGGAGCGTTCCAGCGTGTAGATCCAATTCGTTGTGCCGGTGAATTGGACGTTGCCCGCCGAGATGGCGGTGATTTGCTTCACTGGCACGAGATTTTCGAAGAACAAGTCATTGACGGTCCCGTGTGCCAGGATGGAACCGGCGTAGATGACCCCGCCGTAATCGTTCGTGTCCTGACCTTCCTCGGTGTAGCTGTTGATGGAAAAAGTGTCCACAGCGAAATCGTCAAAGTTCGTGCCGAGGATGGTGTCCTCGATGGGGCCGACGGGAATGCCGTTGCTGGTGAGGGTGGTGTGCAAGGTCTGGCTATCGGCTGTGTAGGCCATGACGGCTTGATATTGCACCCCGGGAAACATTTGGAACGGAACGGTAAAACCGACGTTGGCAAAGTTGTTTTCACTGGAAATGATGGGCGTGCTGATGGAATCGTAATAAATTTCAAACGCCGGGAAGTAATCGAACTCGGCGATGTCGGGGGCGTTGTAGCCGGTGCCGATGAAGAAATTGTTGTTGGTGGCTTCGGCGTAATTGAGGAGGCCGATGGCGACTTGAAATGTTTGCGGATAGTTTGGCTGCACGCCGATGGCGATGTCGTGCAATTGGAGATCAAAGGCAAAGGTGAAGTCGTTGGTCTTGGTCAAGGTCACGCCCAGCGGATGATAAAAATAGCTGTTGGATTGCGAGGAATCCCAGGTGACGTCCAGGTCGTTGCTGGTGGAATTCCACTGGAAGAGGTTCGTATCACCAAAGGTCTGCCAGCCGTCGAGGGCGGGGTTGTTGGTGAAGTTTTCGGTGATGATAAAGGCGCGGCACTGGATGGCGAGGAGGGCCAACAGGCCGGCGATAACGGGCGCGATACGGATTTTTTTCATTCTGGTCTTTCATTTGGCCGCGCAAAAAAAATTTCTTGCGCGGCGGTTATTGGTTGAGAGACCAGAGCGGGGCCGAAAATAAAAACCTTCAGGCCCCGCAAAACGGAGAATGAAGGCATTCAGGGAATCCAAACGGAAAACAGTCCGGTTGGCTGGCCTCATCCTTCTCTTTGCGGAGAAGTTGCCGGCGGCATGGCCGCAGGCGACGAGCGCAATCAAACCGGTATCCTGACTTCGGCTTCAGACCGCCTTCCGCCTTCCCGGTTTCCCGGTGGCATTGGAATTTGTAGCCGTTACAGTGGCGCAACCGTCTCCGATTTTCACGGAGTTCCCTGACATTTGATCGCTAGAGGCGGGGACCGCCCCGCCGTTTTTCAAAGAGCAGTTCCTTTTTACGCCGAATAAAAATATTGGAAAGAAAAATCCCCGAAATTTTTCAAGCGTTCCGCGCTTGCATGGGATTGCCGCCGCTAATTATACTCATTGCCCTTATTTATGAGCAAAGCACCCATTCGCGTGGCCATCACCGGCGCGGCCGGCCAAATCGGATACTCCCTCCTCTTTCGCATCGCCTCGGGCGCGATGTTCGGGCCGGAACAGCCGGTAATTTTGCATGTGATTGAAATTCCGGACGAAAAGGCCCTGGCCGCGCTGGGCGGCGTGGTAATGGAATTGGATGACTGCGCCTTTCCGCTGCTCAAGGGCATTGTCCCAACTTCGAGCCTGGACGAGGGTTTTCGCGGTGTGAACTGGGCGTTGCTCGTCGGCGCGGTGCCGCGCAAACAGGGAATGGAGCGCAAGGATTTGCTCGGCATCAATGGGAAAATTTTTACCGGCCAGGGACAGGCCATCGCCAGAAATGCGGCCGGCGACGCGCGGGTGCTGGTGGTCGGCAACCCGTGCAACACGAATTCACTCATCGCGATGAACAACGCCAAAGACGTGCCGTCCGACCGGTTTTTTGCGATGACCATGCTGGATGAAAACCGTTCCCGGACCCAACTCGCCAAAAAAGCGGGCATGGACATCACGGCGGTGAGCAACCTGGCGATTTGGGGAAATCACAGCGCGACGATGTACCCGGACTTTTTCAACGCCAAAATTTCCGGCCAGCCGCTCATGAAGACAATCACGGATGAGGCGTGGCTGAAAGGCGAATTCATCGCGGCGATCCAGC
The DNA here is from genome assembly GCA_052140285.1 of Limisphaerales bacterium. Taxonomy (GTDB): domain Bacteria; phylum Verrucomicrobiota; class Verrucomicrobiia; order Limisphaerales; family UBA11358; genus UBA11358. Next base: position 3,295 of record JBKQUF010000012.1, read on the forward strand.
AACGCGGAGCGGCGATCATCAAGGCGCGCGGCTTGAGCAGCGCGGCCAGCGCGGCGAACGCGGTGGTGGACACCGTGCGCAATCTGACGACGCCGACGAAGCCGGGCGATTGGTTCAGTGTGGCGGTCTGTTCGCCGGGCGATTACGGCATCCAGAAGGGATTGATCTTCAGTTATCCAATTCGCAGCGACGGTTCGAAATGGGAAATCGTGCCGAACGTGCCGCTGAATGAATTCAGCCGGGCGAGAGTCGCCGCGACGGAGAATGAATTGAAGGAAGAACAGGCGATGGTGGCGGAGTTGCTGCCGAAATAAATCAAACTACGCTTGAATCAATGCCAGTATCAAATACCTTGTAACCATGAATACGGTGGAAGAAATTGAGCGCGCTGTCGAGCGGCTCACGCCCTCCGACTTTGATCGGTTGGCGGCATGGGTCAGTGCGCGCCGCCATGAGCTCTGGAAGCGGCAGATGGAACGTGACGCCGAAGCGGGCAAGCTGGATTTTCTTTTCAACGAAGCCGCCACCGAACGCCAGGCTGGGTTGCTTCACGGGTATTTGCCTTAACGCTTTTCTCCGCATTGCCAGCGGCGGGATTTTCTGTCAGTTTTCGCCGGAGTATGGCTTTTGATTCCTTTCGCGATTTCGTCAATGCGCTGGACCGCGCGGGCGAATTGAAGCGCATTTCGCAGCCGGTCGCCACGGAACTGGAAATCACCGAGATCGCCGACCGGGAGATGAAATCGCCGGACGGCGGCAAGGCGTTGCTCTTCGAGAAGCCCACGGTGAACGGCATCGTTTCACCGTTTCCAGTGGCCATCAACACGATGGGATCGCACAAGCGCATGGCCTTGAGCATGGGGGCGGATTCCGTCGAGGAAGTGGCCGGCAAACTTGGTTCGCTGATGAAAGCCAAACCGCCGACGAGTTTCAAGGAGGCCATCAAGCTGCTCGGACAGGCGCTCGATTTGCGTCATGCCAAACCGAAGATGGTGAGAACCGGCCCGTGCAAGGAAGTCATCCACCGGGTTGAGAATTCCGGGGCAACGATTGAAAGCTGGCCCAAGGCGCCGAATGTTTCCGACCCTTCGACTTTCAACCTTCAACCGGCAACTTTACTGAATCTGCCGATTCTGCGGTGCTGGCCCCTCGATGGCGGGCGGTTCATCACGCTGCCCTGTGTGGTGACCAAAGACCCGGACACCGGCGAGCGAAACGTGGGGATGTATCGCATCCAGGTTTACGACGGGAAAACCACCGGCATGCACTGGCAGTTGCAGAAGGTCGGCGCGCGGCATGGACGGCGTTATTACGAGACGGGCGCGCGGATGCCGGTGAGCATCTTCATCGGGGGCGACCCGATGTTTCCCTTCGCCGCGACCGCGCCGTTGCCGGATGGCTTGGATGAATTTCTCCTCGCCGGTTATCTCCGCAAGAAATCCGTCGAACTGGTGAAGTGTGAGACGAATGATTTGGAAGTTCCGGCGAATTCGGATTTTGTGATCGAAGGCTACGTGGACCCGACCGAGCCGTTGCGCGACGAAGGGCCGTTCGGCGATCACACGGGCTATTACACATTGCCCGAGCCGTATCCGGTGTTTCACATCACCGCCATCACGCATCGCAAAGACGCGGTGTATCCGGCGACGATTGTCGGCATGCCGCCGATGGAGGATTTTTACATCGGCGGCGCGAGCGTGAAACTGTTCCTGCCGGTGTTCAAGATGAACTTCCCAGAGATCGTGGACCTCGCGCTGCCGGCGGAAGGCGTGTTCCATAACCTCGCTTTTGTGAGCATCCGGAAGACGTACCCAATGCAGGCCTACAAAATCATGCATGGCCTCTGGGGCATGGGCCAGATGATGTTCACCAAATACATTGTGGTGGTGGACGACGACGTGGACGTTCACAACACCCGCGAAGTCCTGTTCCGTCTCTGCGCCAACACCGACCCGCAGCGCGACAGCATCTTCACCAAGGGCCCCGCCGACGTGCTCGACCATGCCACGAGCGAGATGGCCATCGGCAGCAAACTGGGCATCGACGCGACCAAGAAACTGCCCGGCGAAGGCCACAAGCGTGGCTGGCCGCCGCTGATTAGAATGGACGAAGCCACGCGGAAGAAAATTGACGCGTTATTCAGAAATACCGCTTGATATGGGTGGCCAGCCGTGCGAATATGGGTAACCATATTATGAAGACGACCATTGAAATCGCCGACGACCTTTT
>JBKQUF010000013.1:0-14478 GCA_052140285.1 Limisphaerales bacterium
CATCGGCGATGTTTTTGCCTTTGTAGGCGATTTCCAGGGTTTCGCGGTTGTAACGTTTTCCGTTGCAGGCCTCGCAGGTGACGTAAACGGCGGGCAGAAAATTCATCTCGATCTTCAGGACGCCATCCCCCTCGCATTTTTCGCAGCGGCCGCCCTTGACGTTGAAACTGAACCGTCCCGGCTCGTAGCCGCGGACCTTGGCGGCCGGCAGGCGCGCAAAGAGGTCGCGGATGTGGTTGAACATTCCGGTGTAGGTGGCCGGATTGCTCCGGGGCGTCCGGCCAATCGGCGTCTGGTCAATCACGATGACTTTGTCCAGGTTCTCGAATCCCTTCAATGCCCGGTGGGCGCCGGGAATTTCCTTGGAGCCGTAAAACTTGCGGAACAAGGCGCGTTGCAGGATGTCATTGACGAGGGTGCTTTTGCCCGAACCGCTCACCCCGGTCACGCAGGTCAAAGTCCCCAGCGGAATACGGACATCAATGTTTTGCAGGTTGTTCTCGCGCGCGCCCAATAGTTCCAGCCAGCCCTTTTCTTCCGTGGGCGAATTTCGCTTTTTGGGAATGGGAATCTGCAATTCACCGGTGAGGTATTTTCCGGTCAGGGAATCTTTGTTCGCTAAAATCTCCGACAACACCCCGGCGGCCACGAGTTCACCCCCGTGAACGCCCGCGCCCGGCCCCAAATCCAAAATGTAATCCGCGTGGCGGATGGTGTCGGCGTCATGCTCCACCACCAGCACGGTATTCCCCAGATCGCGCAGGCCTTTGAGGGTCGCCAGGAGACGGTCGTTGTCGCGCTGGTGCAGCCCGATGCTCGGTTCGTCCAACACGTAGAGGACCCCGACCAGGGCCGCGCCGATTTGGGTGGCCAGGCGGATGCGTTGCGCTTCGCCGCCGCTCAGGGTGCCGCTCTCGCGGTCAAGCGTGAGATAGCCCAGGCCGACGTTCTTCAAAAATCCCAAGCGCGCGCGGATTTCCTTGATGACCTCGCCGGCGATCTTCAACTGGAACTCCGAGAGTCTGAGCGTGGAAAAAAACACATCCGCCTTTTCCACCGAGAGATTGCACACGTCCATGATGGACAGGCCGGGAATCTTCAATTTCCGATTTCCGATTTCCGATTTCCGATTTGAATTTTCACCGAGGGTCACAGCCAGGATTTCCGGCTTGAGGCGGCGGCCCTTGCAGGCGTCGCAAAACTGCGGACTCATGTATTGCTTGAGCCGGTTGCGAATGAATTCACTTTCGCTTTCGGTGGCGTGACGCTCCAGGTTGGGCAGGACGCCCTCGAAGGGACGCGAGATTTTGCTGATTTTGCCGGCGCGCCAGAAGGAAAAATCCACGTCGTCCTCCCCGGAACCGCACATGAGAACTTTTGTGAAATCTTCCGGCAATTCCTTGTACGGCGTCTCCAGGCTGATGTTGAAATGGGACGCGACGGAGCGCAGCATCGCCTTGTAATAGATGTTCATCCGTTTGCCCGCGCGCCGCCAGGGCTGAATGGCGCTCTCCAACGGAAGTTCCGGGTTCGGAACGACCAGGTGCTCATCAAAAACCAGCTTCTGCCCCAAACCATGGCAAACCGGACACGCCCCGGCGGGCGCGTTGAACGAAAAATGTTTCGGGGTCGGCAAGTCGAAGCTCTTGCCCGTGGCCGGGGAGCACATTTTATTCGAGTGCAACGTTTCAATCCAACCGTCGGAGGGGCGTTTCGCGGCGGGCGCGCCGGCGGACGGCGTGGAATTTTCCGGGGCTGGGCTTCTGGCGGAACTTTTTCCGCCGGGCAGGATGCCCGGCTCTACGGCAGGCACGGATGCCTGCCGCCACCCCTCCGGAAATTGATGCAACGCCAGCAAAACGCCTTCGCCCCAGCGCAAGGCCGTTTCAATGGAATCTCCCAGGCGAACGCGGATTTTGTCGTCGATCACCAGACGGTCCACCACCGCTTCAATGTTGTGGAATTTCTTTTTATCCAGCTTCACCGGACGGTTGGTGTCGCCCAGTTCCACCAACTCGCCATCGACGCGCGCGCGAACAAAACCTTCGCGCGCGAGGCGTTCAAAGACGTCGCGGAACTCGCCTTTTTGCCGCCGCACCACCGGGGCCAGCAGCATCGCTTTCGTTTTCGGCGGCAAGGCCAGGATTTTGTCCACGATGTCGCTGGTGCTTTGCGGCACGATGGGCACGCCGGTTTCAGGACAATGCGCCTGGCCGATGTGCGCATACAACAAACGCAGGTAATCGTAAATCTCCGTCGTGGTGGCGATGATCGAGCGCGGACTGCTGCCGGAACTTCTCTGCTCGATGGCGATGGCCGGGGAAAGGCCCTCAATGAAATCCACGTCCGGCTTCTGCATCTGGTCTAGGAACTGGCGCGCGTACGCGGACAGGGATTCGACGTACTTGCGCTGCCCCTCGGCGTAGATGGTGTCGAAGGCGAGGGACGATTTGCCGCTGCCGCTCAAGCCGGTGATCACCACCAGTTTGTCGCGCGGAATTTGCAGCGTGAGGTTTTTGAGATTGTGCTCACGCGCCCCGCCGATTCGGATAAATTCTTTGCTCATGTCTGCGAATAATTGGAATCAACCAACCGGTAAGCATATCAAAAATTTACGGGAAAGCAAAATTTTGGACGGGAAAAAGAAGGGGAAAAAGCAGAAAGCGGTGCCCGGCAAAAACGTATCGCGGACGTCCTCGCCTGCGAGTTCGGCGGCGTCTCACCCCGCGAATCCAACCAAGAGGCGGCCTCGCAGCCGGGATGGCTGCGCGGCATGCCTGATCTCCAGTTTTATTGCGCTGGCTCTCATCGGTGCGATTTAAGCATGAAACGCAGAAAGTTTCCCAGCCCCAACGGGCATGTGCGTCAAGTTAAGGACTTGACCCGCTTAAGCGCCGACTTTATCGGGGTCACGCGACGCAGAATGAAGATATTTCCATCTTCCATCAGCCACTCCAGTTCCTCCCCCTTTTTGATTTGCGCCGCCTCGGCCAGGGTCGCCGGGAAATTCACATAATAGGATTTCGTCGTCCCTCGCTCCACTCGCTGAATTTTAATTTTGTGTCCCATGGCTTTATTTTTTTTCTGTCATCATAATAGTATATATACTATTATAAAGCGAAATGTCAAAAAAACGTCAAAACTGCATTGCTTCAATCCACTCCCCAACAGCTTGCCATCGGCACCGTCCTCTTCACCGAACCAGACCTCATCCAACTCGCCAAAGACCTCAAATTCACCAACCGCGCCCCCCGAAAAATTGACATCATCAGTTTGCTCGCATCCCTCTGCGCGGAAGCTCTTCAAGGGTCGCCCGGTTGCAACAACTTGGCCTCTCGGATTCAAACGCTTTCGGGCGCCGATCCTTCCCGGCAAGCGGTCAGTCTTCGTCTCAACCAGGCATGGGAAAACATTCTGCAACGGCTTTTGGAAAAGGTTCTCAGCGAGAAGATCGCCGGTGGCGGATTGACCCAGCCCAAGACGACACCCTTATTTCGCAACTATCGCCGGGTGCTGGTCCAAGACAGCACGATCATCAAACTTCCCCGCCATCTCTTTAAGGATTTTTCGGGCGTTTCCAACGCCCATTCCACCGTCTGCAATGCCAGAATCCAAGCCACTTACAACTTGCTCGACCACCACTTAATTGCCTTTTCCATCGATCCTTACAGCAAAAACGACCAGGCCGCCGCCCCGGAATTACCCCTCCAGAACGACGACTTGGTGTTGCGTGATCGCGGCTATCTGGTGGTGGATGAAATCCAAAGACACCGGGAGGCGGGGGCCGACTGCATTTATCGGCATAAGACCGGAACGATTTACCTCGATCCTCAAACCAATCAACCCATCGATTTGCCGGCCCTCCTCAACCATCGGGGTTCTCTCGACATGGACGTGCTCCTCAACAATAAATCGCGCACCCGCGTCCGGCTCGTGACGGCACCGGTGGACGCTGAAACCGCCAACCGCAGACGCCAGAAGGCAAAAATAGAAACCCACGGCCACCAGCCCTCCCATGAGGTTTTGGAACTCATGGACTGGACCATTTTCATAACCACCATCCCTGCGGCTTCGGCCAGTTTCAAGGAAATCGGCGATCTACGGCTTGCGGTGGCGCATCGAAATCATTTTCAAGGCGTGGAAAAGTCACATGAAGTTCCCGCTGTTGCACCGCCTCTCCATGCTGCAAATGGCCATTTTGCTCAAAGCCAGACTGCTGATGATCACCGCCTGCACCAATCTGGTGTATGATCCGCTGGAGCTTAACTTGACGCACATGCCCAACGGGGCTTGAGATTTTCAGTGGGGTGGTTTTCTACAAAGAGGTCGCGCCGACAGCGCTTTGAAAGGCTTTCCACTTTCCGCCTTCATTTTATGTTTCCCAGCAACATTACACTTTGTCCGTTTTCTGCTTAACTCGCCTGGATGCAACCGAAGTTTCAGATGGGGAGCGCGACCGTCCCGGTCGCTGTTCGAGGCGTCCTCGCCTCGAACCCTTCCGCATATTGTGTGGGGAGCGCAGCCGCCCCGGCTGCTGTTCGAGGCGTCCTCGCCTCGAACACTTACGGACTTGTCGCGAACAATATGGGAGGCGTGCCTGCTCCCCAATTCATCTCATTTCTGTTTTCTGCTTTTCTTCCCAATCGGTTCTCTTTTGCGCAATTTTGCGCAATTTTGCGCGATTTTGCGCGATGGACGTGAATTGGCGCGATTTGACACAATTGGACGCGACTCGAATTCACGCGTTTTAACGCGAATTAACACGTCACCCTGCGGAGGGTGGAGCGGGGCTGCGCCGATTTGCCATCGGCTTTTTCACATCAGCCCAAGCGCCAAGAAACGTTTAAAGCCGGGCGCGCAACAGGGTGGCCCGCCCTCCCCGGACATCGTCTCACAATCCGGAACCGCTTTTGCGCGGCGCATTGGTGTCCGAACCCATGCTATCGGTGTTTCCGTTCATCGCACTGGAGTTCGTGGTGACTTCATCCCGGAGTTGCACCGCCATTTGATAATGGTCCTGCAAGGTTGGCAAAGTCCTGGTAGCAAAACGTTTCAGTTGCGCATCTTGAAGCGTCTGCGAGGCGTTGCTGAACAACTGCACCGCTTGTTCATGGTCTTTCACCGCGCCATCGGCATAGGCGCGGTCGAAGTCGGGGCCGGAAAGCGAGTCGAGGTATTTGGCCATTTCCAGATCGGCGTTGGTCCCGGAATTATTTTGCATCAACGCTTCCGCCGGCAGTCCCTTGAAATTCTCCATGTTCAATCCGGTCCAATTTTCGGGCGCAAACGAGTTGGTGCCGGGGTAGCTCAGGCCTTGTCGGTCGGCGATACGGATAAGCCTTTGATTGGCGCGGGAATGGTCGCGGATCATTCGCGCGGCAAAATTAGTCACCGCGGCGGTCTGGGACTTTTCAAGGGCGATTTGCCCCAAGGCAATTTCCTTTTCCCCCGCCCAGGCGGCCTGGGTGACAAAATCCTGGCTGGTGATCGGCGCCGTCATTTGATTGGTCGGCGCCATCGCGTCGTCGGCCAGCACCCTGATCGAGGACAGCGACAGCCCCAACAATAACGTCCAAAGAATCGTTTTCATTTTTGCTCCTTTAACTCCTTAAATTTTTAACGTGCGGCTTACCTTAGCCGAAACCATGCCATCGCTATTTGACTTTTCTGACCTCCGTGAAGCGGATCTTTCCATTCCTGACCGCGCAAATTGCAAGGCTGCTTGCAAAATCCAATCCTTGCAGCCGGCGCAAGCTCCTCTATTTTAACGCGGTGAAATCTGTGGCCATCATCGGCGCCGGCATCACCGGACTGACCGCGGCGTTTTATTTGAAGCGCCGGAACATTCCGGTGACGGTTTATGAAGCCACGGACCGCGCCGGGGGGGTGATTCGCTCCCTCCGCAAGGACGGGTTCCTGGCGGAATTTGGTCCCAATACCACCCTGGAAACTTCCTCGAAAATCCCGCAATTGATCACCGACTTGAATTTGGAGTCGCGCCGGCTCCAGACCAGCCCAAACGCTAAAAACCGGTATCTGGTCCGCGATAAAAAACCGGTGGCGATGCCCTCGGCGCCCCTGCAATTTCTGACGACCCGGCTCTTTTCGGCGCGGGCCAAGCTGGCCGTGTTGCGCGAACCATTCGTGCCGCCGCGCCGCGATGACGCGGACGAAAGCGTCGCTGAATTTGTGGAACGCCGCCTGAACCGCGAATTTTTGGAGCGCGCGGTGGATGCGCTGGTTTCCGGCATTTACGCGGGCGTTCCGGAGAAACTTTCGGTGCGGCACGCGTTGCCGCGATTATATGACCTGGAACAAAGATATGGTTCGCTCATCCGGGGCCAGATTTTTGGGGCGGGCGACCGCAAACGCCGCGGCGAAGTGGCCCGCAGCCGGGCCAGGATGTTTTCTTTTGACGAAGGCCTTCAGGTGCTTCCGGATGCGCTGGCGGCGCGGCTGGGCGATTCGCTTAAATTGAGGACCGCCGTCAACCGGTTAAGCCCCGTCCAAAACGGCTGGCGGGTTTATTCAGCCGGGGGGGAGTCGGATTTCACCGCGGCGATTTATTGCGGTCCCGCCCACAAGCTGGCGGAACTTCGCCTGGACAACGCGGATTTGAAACTTTTTTCCGAAATCATTCATCCGCCGGTGGCCAGCGTCGTGCTGGGATTTCGCCGCCGGGACGTAGCGCACCCGCTGGATGGATTCGGGATGTTGATTCCCCGGATTGAGAAATTCAAAATTCTGGGCGCGATATTTTCCTCCTCCCTGTTTCCAAACCGCGCGCCGGCGGGTTTCGTGGCGCTCACCAGTTATATCGGCGGCGCCCGGGACCCCGAACTGGCGCTGAAATCTCCGGAGGAATTGGTTCAGTTGACGCGAACGGATTTAGGGGCGTTGCTTGGGGCAACCGGCGAACCGGTGTTCCAACATGTCGCTTTTTATCCGAAAGCCATACCGCAATACAATGTGGGTTACGGCAAATTTAAAGAGGCGTTGGACGGGTTGGAGACGCGGTTTCCGGGACTGTTTTTTGCGGGCAATTATCGCGACGGCGTTTCGCTGGGGGATTCCATCGTTTCGGCCGTCAATATCGCGGAACGCGTCGAAAAAATACTGACGAGCGAGGCCTCCGACCTTAACCTGAATCCGGCAAGGAACATTTGATATGAGAGGCATTTTACTGGTCAACCTGGGATCGCCGGATTCGCCCGCGGTCGGCGATGTCCGGCGTTATCTGAATGAGTTTCTGATGGATGGCCGGGTGATTGACACGCCCTGGCTGCTGCGGAGGCTGATTGTGGGAATGATCCTGATCCGCCGTCCCCGGGAATCCGCCCATGCCTACCAATCCATTTGGACGCCGGCGGGTTCTCCGCTGATCGTCAGCAACATGCGGGTGCGGGAGAAATTGCGGGAGCGGATCAACGCCCCCATCGAGCTGGCCATGCGGTATCAAAATCCCTCCATTGAAAAGGCCATCCAAAGCCTGCGCGACCAGCGGGTGAATGAATTGCTGTCCATTCCGTTGTTTCCGCATTATGCGATGTCCAGCCATGAATCGGCCGCGGAACGGGTGAAAGCGGTGGCGGCAAGGCGGGCGCCGGAGATGAAAATCCAGACGCAACCGCCGTTTTTTGACGCGCCGGATTATATTTCCGCATTGGTGGGCGGCGCCCGGAACCATCTGGAAACGGGCTATGATCATTTGCTGTTCAGTTTTCACGGAATTCCGGAACGCCATTTGCGCAAATCCGACCCGACGCATCAACACTGCCTGATGACGGAGAATTGCTGTCAAACCGAAAGCCCCGCGCAGGCCACTTGTTATCGCGCGCAATGTTTCAAAACGGTGGCGGCCTTCGTGAAAGAAGCCGGGATTCCCGCCGGCAAGTATTCCGTTTCGTTTCAATCGCGCCTGGGAAGAGACCCGTGGTTGAAGCCCTACACGGATTTCGAACTGGCGAAATTGCCAAAACGCGGCGTAAAAAAGCTCCTGGTCATTTGTCCTTCGTTCGTTTCCGATTGCCTCGAAACCCTCGAGGAAATCTCCATCCGCGGCAAAGAGACATTTTTATCCGCCGGCGGAAATGAATTTGAGCAGATTCCCTGCCTGAACGAGCACCCGCTGTGGATCCACGCCTTGGAAGCGATGATCCGGAAATTCCTGTGACGGGGAGTCCTATTGGTCCAATTTCTCGCGGGTGGCGTGGTGCCCGAATTTGAGTTTGACGGTGTCCTGCAAAAAGGCGATGAACCCGCGCTTCTTTTTTTCGGGAGCGGCAATCTGGATCATCTCGCATTTATGGCTGCACGAGGGGCAAAGGAACAAGGCCTGCCCCCCCTTGATGCGCATGATTTTGATGCACTGATTGCACATGACATCGTGGCAATGGTTGCACTTGTAAAGCGCCGGGGTCCGGGAATGGCGGTTGCACGCCACCATCCCCCCCTCCAGCAAGGTCGGCGGCTTGAGACGTTCCCGTTCAAATTCCGGAATGACCACGTTGATTTCGGTGGATTCCACGAACAATTCCACGTCGCCCAACCGCACCTCCTGCCCCCGCATCAACCAGGCTTCCTTGATTTGGTCTCCATTGACAAAGGTGCCGTTGGTGGAGCCGCAATCCCGCAGCAGGATGCCGTCGGCGGTAACCACGATCTCACAATGATCGGCGGAAATGGTTGAATGAATGATGGGAAAATCGCTTTCCGGATCGCGGCCAACACGGTTGACCCCGAGCCGTAGCTCCAACGTCCGGTTTTCCAGTCCGGGTGTTCTGATGAGAAGCCTGGCCATAATTATTCCAAACTTATCGGATGGTTAATACTCGGATTTCCTTTGAAAAAAGTCGAGAAAAAAATGGCCCGCCACCGGTGGCAAAAACGCAAGCTCTTCTTTACCAGTAGTTTGAACATGCCAACATCATCGTTCCCGAGACCCGGAGCGGGGCGTTCCCGAACTTGCGCCTTATCAGAAACGGGAAGATTTATTATTTACACTTATACTTTACACGAGTGTGTTGACAACAATAAGGCATTATGATTTATTATACGCGTTGCAACGCTGAAGTGGAGGTTGCTGGAGGTGATTGCAAATTGATCTTTGTGAATTTTTAAATTTCGATTCGCATTCGGGTAACAAATGCGAGTTGGAGTTCTCCGTGTTCCCACGTTGTTACTCTCAAATTCCCCGGACCTTTCGGTCATCTCCTGACTGACTGGTCCGGTTTTTTCTTTTTAACGCAAGCGCGGCGACTGGCTCATGGTTGGAGCAACTCCCGATGTGGTTGGTGGTCACGGTTCCAGCGAACCATGGCGATGTCACTGGTGTCGGCGAACAAAAAGTGCAGCGTCGGCGATTCAACGTGACCGTCGCAAAATACCACATTGGCTTTGCCCTGATGACGTTGGTAGGCAAGCAAAGTAAGTCCATTAGCCGCATCGCGCGTGAATCCGATTCTGCTGCGGAACACTTCACCGATGGCCATCATTTCGGCAGGGTTGACCACTTCGGAGTCTTTCACTGGTGTGTGTGCTGGGACGGCCACCAAGCCCAAAATTATCGTCGGCATTCTCATCTGAAACAACTCCGCCAAAATTATAGCCATAGGATATGGGCAGATAATTGTCGCCGGCTTTCAATTGTTGGAGTGACGGACAATGCCACACCCCATTTCGGATATAATTTGTAATCGAACCTGCTTCGCCCAATCCTTCATGCATCATTTGGTTAATCCAAGAGCCATTGGTATTTTCCATAAATAAAGGATAGCCATGGTCGCTGGAAAGAATCACCTGCAAACCGATGCCCAGTTGACGCAAATTACCAATGCACTGAATTCGCTGCGCCCTTTTCTTCGCTTGAAAAAGCGCGGGCAACAAAAGCGCTGCGAGTATCCCGATGATAGCGATAACAATCATTATCTAAATCATGGTCAAACCCTCTTGATTATGTTGCTTGATGGCCATGGTTGGTTTGCAGGCGAAGTCGCCTTATGAAAAAAGTTGAATCACGGCCACCAGAAAATCAAGGCAACAATCGAAAGGCGGCGTGGCTTCATTGACACTTCTTTTCTTCATTGTTACCGTTTCCGTTCCTTAAATGGCGACCGATTACAAAAACACGCTCAATTTGCCGCGTACCGGCTTCCCGATGAAGGCCGACCTCGTGGCGCGCGAGCCGGAGCGCCTGCAAAAATGGCAATCCACGGACCTTTACGCCAAAATCCGGCTCTCCCGCGCCCAGTCCGCAAAATTTGTCCTCCACGATGGTCCGCCCTTCGCCAATGGCGACGTCCATATCGGCACCGCCCTGAACAAGATTCTGAAGGACATCATCATCAAGTATAAAACCCTCCGCGGTTTCAACGCCCCCTACATTCCGGGCTGGGATTGCCATGGCCTGCCCATCGAATTCAAAGTTTCCCAGGAAATGCGCAAGGCCGGCGATGCCTCGGCGGACGCCGCCACCATCCGCCGAGCCTGTGAAGCCTACGCCCGCAAATTCATCGACATCCAGCGCGCCCAGTTCAAACGCCTCGGCATCCTGGGCGATTGGGACAATCCCTATCTCACCCTGAACAAGGAATACGAAGCCGACGAACTGCGCCTGTTCGCGGACATCGTGGCGCAAGGTTTTGTTTATCGCGGCAAAAAGCCTGTATATTGGAGCATCCCGTGCCGCACCGCCCTTGCCGAGGCCGAAGTCGAATACCACGACCACGTCAGCCAGAGCGTTTATGTGAAATTCCCCGTCGTCGGTCGCGAGAACACTTTCATCATCATCTGGACCACCACACCGTGGACCTTGCCCGCCAACCTGGCCATCGCTTACCACAAGGATTTTCAATACGTCATCGCCACGGTTGGCGGCGAAAACCACATCGTTTTTCGCGGATTGCTCCCCGCCGTCGCCGAAAAATGCGGTTGGAAGGAATTCTCCGAGCGTCCCCTCCCCCTCGCGGAACTCGCCGCGATCGAGTACCGGCATCCGTTCTGCAATCGCACCGGCAAACTTTATCCGGCAGACTTTGTCACCGCCGACACCGGCACCGGCTTCGTGCATGTCGCGCCCGGCCACGGCCAGGACGATTATACCCTTGGCCTCAAAGCCGGCCTGCCGATTTACTCGCCCGTCAATGACGACGGCGCGCTCGCTTATACGAACGATCTGCCGGTCGAACAACAGATGCCGGCGGAGATGATTGGCAAATCCACGCTGTCCAAGCATGGCAAAAGCGATGCCAATGAAGCCGTCCTGCACGAATTGCGAGCGCGCCAGGCGTTGCTGCACCAGGAAAATTATCATCACAGTTACCCCCATTGCTGGCGCAGCAAAACCCCGATCATCTTTCGCGCCATGGACCAATGGTTCATCGAGATCGACCACGACAACTTTCGCGGAAAGGCGCTGGCCGAGATTGACCGCGTGGACTGGATCCCTGATTGGGGCGTCAACCGCATCAAAGGCGCGGTGCAATCGCGCCCCGACTGGTGCATCAGCCGCCAGCGCGCCTGGGGTGTGCCGATTCCGGCGTTTTACGACGCCAAAGGAAACGCCATCCTGGACGCCCAAATCGTTCGCAATACCGCCGATTTGATTGAAAAGCACGGCTCCAACATCTGGTTTGAGAAATCCGCGGCGGAATTATGGTCGCTGGTCAAACCCGCCCAGTGGAACGGACCCGAGGCCGTGGCCAAGTCCAACGATACCCTGGACGTCTGGATTGATTCCGGCAGTTCCTCGCGCGCCGTCATTGCCCGCCGCCCGGAAATCGCCGGCGCGGAGAAGCCGTTTCAGGCCGATATATATCTCGAAGGCTCCGACCAGCACCGCGGCTGGTTCCAATCGTCCCTGCTGCTCTCGCTGGCCGGCAACGGCGCCGCGCCGTTCAAAACCGTTTTGACCCACGGTTTCATGGTCGATGCCGACCGCGAAAAAATTTCCAAGAGCAAACAGGGCGCTTACGAGAAACCCCAGACCGCCGAAGCGTACGTCAAGAAATGGGGCGCGGACGTCGTCCGGCTTTGGGTCGCCTCCCAGGATTTCCGCAACGACATCGTCGTGAGCGAGGAACGCGTCAATAAGGTCGGCGAGACCTATCGCGCCATCCGCAATGCCCTCCGCTACCAACTCTCCAACCTTTGCGATTTTGATCCCTCCAGCCATACCGTCCGCGAGGACGAATTGACCGGCCTCGACCGCTGGATTCTCGCCGAATTCTCGAAACTGGAGCAGGAAGTCATCGAAGCGTACGACAAATTCGAATTCCATGTCGTTTACCAGAAAGTGAGCCAGTTCGTCGCTGTGGAGTTGTCCTCCATCTATCACGACGTCATTAAGGACCGTCTTTACACCGACGCCGCGAACTCGCCGCGCCGCCGCTCGACGCAGACCGCGCTGCTCCGGCTCGTGACCGGTCTTTGCCAGATGCTCTCGCCGATTTTGGCCTTTACTGCGGATGAGGCCTGGGAATTTGTGCCGGGAAAAAGTCTCAATTCGGTTCACGAATCAAATTGGAATACTACCGTATTCAAAATTGATAAAAACGAAGTCTCTGACTGGAAATTCTTCTTCGAAATTCGCCCAACTGTGCTGCCCGGTCTCGAAGGACTTCGTCAAAATAAACTTATTGGCAAATCACTCGAAGCAAAAGTAACCGCGACGGGTGATGAAGATTCACTCGCGCCAATCGTAAAATGGCGAAATGATTTCAAGGAATTACTTGGTGTGTCAGATTTTGTTATTTTGTCGGGTGGAGAGCGAGGGAAAGCTGGAATTCAATTTGGTTTTAGCCGGGTGGATTCTGAGCGCCAAAAATGCGAGCGTTGCTGGCATTGGGAAACTGACGTTGGTTCAAACCCCGAACACCCGACCATTTGCGGGCGGTGCGTGGAGGCGGTAAGGCAATTCAAGGCCTGATGCGGTTCGTCTAAAAGTTCCGCCCTTCCTTTTCAAAAAAAACGCGCCAAACGTTTCCCCCTGCCCATGAACCCCGGGGACCCTCACCTCACCCTGGCCCTCTCCCCTCCCATCCGCTGGGAGCGGAGAGGGAATCCGCCTTCGCCAAGGCTACGGCGGACAGGTAGCAGGCGAATGGCTGCGGTCGCTCGAAAGTCTGGCGGGATGCGGCAGGTTCAGGGGAGCAATGGGCGAATCTTTCGGGGAATTCTCTCCTGGAGGAGCCCCACTCCTGGGGCTGGGCCGATTTGGCGGACACAGGTAAAGAAAGACAACGAAAGATAATACCTGTATGAATGAACCTGTGATCGAAGCCAAGAAGGCGCGGAAGAAGTTTAACAAAGCCTTCAAGCAGGAGGCGGTGGAGTTTGCAGATTAAGGGCCAACGGAGTGACTTCGGAAAATTTCGACACGCTTTGATTGGCGTGGGTTTTTCCCGCCGGGCTGGAAGCGCCGGCTCTACGGCAGGCAGAGATGCCTGCCGCTACGGGTTCATGGCTCCGATGCGCCCGATGCCAACAGCGCTTTAGGGTTGCGCGCTTTTCAACTGTTTCAAGGCGGCGATCTGGGTTTGAAGTTTTCCGGCGATTTGCTGGAGCTTGGCCTGTTCGTCCGATTGCACCTGCTGCAACTGTTTCATGGCCGCCTGCTGGTCGGCGGACGACTTGCTGTTTTCGGCATCGCTTAATTCGTCCTCGGCCTTTCCGACCTGGCTCTGCATTTCATGGGCAGCGGCGGTAAACTCCTTCAGGGCCGCTTGCCGCAACAATTCTGTTCCGTCATCGAGGGACAGCGAGGCATAATTGGGGAGGGCGGTCTTGAGGGCTTCCACGGCATCGGCACTGACCGGGACCGGCTGTTCCACCAAGGGCGCCGGGGTGGGATTAGCACCGGGGGGCGGTTCGGTGGATTGGGGAGGGGACGGCTGCACGATTGGTTCCGGAGTGGGATTGGACGCTTCGTGTTTGGCGGCCTGATGAAACCAAGCCGCCGTGGCCGCCACGCCCAATAAAAAGGAAACGACCGCGAGCAGTCCGGTGCGGGCGGAAGCCCGTTCCCCCTTTCGATGAACCGCAAGGGGCAAATGGGACGAATAAGACAAATAGGACGGATACGACGTCGGAGACAAAATCATCGGGCGGAGATCATTCTCCCCATGAACCTCAAGGGACAAGAAGGGCGGGCGGAGATCCTTCTCACCCCTCACCCTCAATCCCTCTCCCCGTTGAGGGGAGAGGGAAGATGCTATCGTCGGACTTGGGAAAATTCGGGGTTCATGGCCCCGATGCGCGTCCATTCTTGGAGGTTGAAGCTCCCCATCAACCCGGGGGACCCTCACCTCACCCTGGCCCTCTCCCCTCCCATCCGATGGGAGCGGAGAGGGAAGAGCAGGCGAATGGCTGCGGTCGCTCGAAAGTCTGGCAGGATGCGGCAGGTTCAGGGGTTCAAGGCGCGAATCATTCGGGGAATTCTCTCCCCTCAACGGGGAGGGATTGAGGGTGAGGGGTGAGAAT
>JBKQUF010000014.1:0-14855 GCA_052140285.1 Limisphaerales bacterium
TTTTGTCCATGCCATAATTTTCAATGTTCCTTTGATGAGGGTTAGGGTTGAAGTGCCGACGGTGGCACCTTTGGCCGAAGCCGCTATGACGGAGGCCGCCAGGTGTGCCGGAGCGCCGGGAACAGAATTGACCGCGAGTGCGCTGGTCAAGGCGTCGGCGGATACCGCCACGCCACGCTTGAGAAACCAGTTGCGCAATTTCTCCACCGCCCGGTTCACGCGCTTTTGCGCGGCGGACTCCTGGACGTTCAACACGGCGGCAATTTCCCGCGCGCTTTTGTTCTGGAAAAACCGGAGCACCACGGCGCTGCGGTCCGCCTTGCCCAGTTGGCCAATCGCCTCGTCCAGCAGTGGCGCGAGATGGTCCCAGACGGAATCGGCGTTGGAAGATTCTTGAAAACCGGTTTGCATGAAGGCCTCCTGTTCGCGGTGGATGCGGCGCGCTTCGCCGCGCAGAAAACTGGCGGCGACATAGCGCGCGGTTTCGTGGAGCCAGCGCGCCAGCACCGTGTCCGGGCGCAGGCGGGCGGCTTTCCGGGCCAGGATGAGAAAGACGGCTTGCGTAATTTCTTCGGCTTGGGCCGCGTTGCCGGTCTGCCGGAGCGCGACCGCATAAACCAGGCTGGCGTGCCGGTGGACCAGCGTCTCAAAGGCCGGTTCGGACTTCCCGGTGGCGTATTCGCCCAACAGGGCCATGTCATTCGCATCGGGCATCTACCTATTTATTACCGCCCAAAGCGAAATCGGACATGCTTTTTCTGGAATCAATTTTTCGCCCGCTCGACCACAAGCATTTTGACCGGTCTTATGGCCGGAACAAGTTCCAATCCCAATTGCTTGGCCAAAGCATTTTTTGTTGCGTTTCTCGAAGCGTCGGGGTTGTTGTTCCAACTCCGATTCCATTGCGGGCCTTTGTAAATGCAATCGAACTCGTTTGTGATTCCGGTGTCGTCAATGATCGGAAGTTGAAAAGTGTCTTCCAGCCCCTGCCACTTTATGAAATGAGTCATGGTCTGATAAAAATGCGCATCGCCGTCGTCAGCGCCGCCACAAAAAGAAGCAAAGGCGGGATTCGGGTTCGTAACATTCATGCTGCGCATCAAGCTGCCAGCCGGCTTAAACGTTGGAATGTCTGGATTTGCGAGTTTGAGCAGTAGAACATTAGTCTCCACCATCTCCCATTTTCCAACGATGCCGAAATGTTTTTTGATTTCGGCCTGCAACACATTCGGGGCGTCGTGCGGAAGATTCGCGATAAAATCGTATCGTCCGCCCGGCAGTTGGGTGTCAAAAATCGTGTGCAGATCGTCTGCGTCATACGCGCCCTGCACAATCTGACTGGCTGTCGCGCCAAGCCCAAGGGTTCTTGTCTGGTTGGTGTGAACAATCAATTGTCCATTATTCCATTCCGAGGAATCTCCTTCGGTAATGGGAAAACCGTTGACGCCTCGTGGATGTATCGTCCGCACTATCCGAACTTGAGGTGTTGTTTGTTCAAGGACGATGATCCCACGGACGGACGAATTATCGGTTTTTGGATTCCAATTAGGGATCTGCCACGAATAGGTCCTGTGCTCCTGATATTCTTTAATGGAAACAGTTGTTGTTCCTGCCGCGAGCAACACAACTACGCTTGCGACGATTGCACTTTTTATTTTTGTCCATGCCATAATTTTCAATGCTCCTTTGATCAGGGTGAGGGTTGAGGTTGAAGCGGTTGCGCCCTTGGCCAACGCCAGGGTGGTTGCGGTTTTGGCCAGCAGCGCCGGCGCGGGTTGAATGGAATTGGCGGAGATGGCGTCGGCAATGGTTTCGGCGGTGGAATGCACGCCGCGCTTGCTAAAAAATATCCGCAACTTTTCCAGGGCGCGGCCTACGCGTTTTTTGGCGGCATCTTCGCTGGCGCCGAGGGCCGAGCCGACTTCCTGCAAACTGCGGCCTTCAAAGAAACGCAGCACCAGCGCGTCGCGGTCGGTCTGGCTCAGGCGCAACATGGCCTCGTCCAGCAGCGGCGATAATTGGCTCCAGGTTGTCCCGGGCTGGGCGTCAAGTTCGGATTTCATATAAGCCTCCTGTTCGCGGCGTTGACGGCGGCGTTCCCGTTTGAGCGCGCTGCCGGAAACGTAGCAGGCCGTGCGATACAGCCAGCCGGTGAGAATGGTCCGCGCCCCGAGCGAGGCCGCTTTGCGCGCCAGCAGAATGAAGACGGCCTGGGTGACCTCCTCCGCCAGTTGCGGATCGCGCGCCTGGCGCAACGCCGCCGAGTAAACCAGATTGGCGTGGCGCGAAACGAGGGTGGCAAAGGCACTCTCGGATTGGCGCGCGGCGTATTCCCGCACCAACCGCATATCATCGGTTGTCATCCACCTTATTCATGCACACCGAAGGGAAAAAGGGGACGATTTTCTTCGTTCTCTTTGTTTTCTTGGCGTAAAATTAAACAGAAGCAAATCAAGGCAACGAAGGCGTAGATGGAGCGCCGGTTTGCAACCGGCTTCACCATCCGAAACTCCCCCAAACCGAAAACCTGTCGGCGTCCCTCGCAAATGAAATTCCCGGATTAAGGCTGCTTCAAAATTTTGTAGGAGCCGACGTCAGGAGGCTCTGACTAATTTCTGATTTTCCTTTCGGAGTTTGAGCCTCCTTACGTCGGCTGCCACGGATTATTTCACCTTTTCGACCACGAGCATTTCGACGGGCAGGTTGGTGGGAACGAGTTCGAGGCCGAATTCCGGGTTTTGCCGGGTATAATCCCGCAGCAACTATATGTTACTCACATCAATCCCCTTGCGTTCAAAGAATTGGCGGCATTTCGTCCGGAGCGATTTTCCGCAATGCTTTGCCGGCATATTCACGCACGAATCGGTCCTTGTGCCACAGCGCTGCCTGGAGCGCCGGAACCGCGGGTCGGGCCGCCGCCCCCATCTCCTCAAGCACATCGGCGGCGTCCTCTCCTAAATAGTTTTCGGAAGAAGCCAATCCTTCTTCGCACAATGTCAGGACGGCGTTGGTCTCGCCGGTCCGTTTCCATAACCATCCCGAAGCGGAGATGCGCAGCGCCAGTTCGCCGGAGTCGGTTGCATTTCGCAACGTGGTGAGCGCGCGTTTGTGTCCCGGTTCAAGCCCAAGAATCATGTAGGCGGCGATTGCCGAACGCAAGACATTGGTTTCGTCCAACACTGGCTCCAGACTGGCAACAATGTCAGGCGCGAATGCTTTTGACGCATTTGAATCCGTCAGAAACTCCACCGGCTCCCATCTTTTGCCAATTTGCGCGATCAAATCCGGCAGATACTGGCGCGTTGCGTCGGGTTCTATCTGGCAGATGGCGATGATGACCGAGAGCCGGAAATAATCGGGATCTATGACAAAATCACCCGTGTTTTCATGGATGCCTTCGGGCAATTTTTGAATTTTGTCCAACGTGTCAAATTGCCGGAGCCACGGCAGGGCTTCGCGGCCATCCGCGCCCAGTGTGCCGGTCCATTCAATGATTTTCTGAAAGTTGAAACTGCGCCGCGGGGTGAAGGTGTTCAACTCTTCGGAAAGCCTTCCCGCGAGTGGTTGATGCAATGTCGCCAGCGAACCCAAGGCGGCGAACCGGATGGATTCATTCGTATCCGCAAGCCCTCTTTCAATGGCTGCCAAAACCGCCGGCGAAGCGTCGCCAATCTTTCCCAGCGCCTCCAGAGCGGCTTGCCGGTTCATGAGGAAAGGCTCGTCATTCGATCCGAATAAGATTTTATAGCCCGGCTTGAGCAGCGGTTCAGCCACGCCGTTTTCGCACACTTCGATTAGCGCCGGTATTGCGGAATCGGCACTGGTTCCAATCATGCCCAGGCCGATCGCTGCCTCTCGTGCGAGATACGGGTTTCTCAAACATTTGGTCAAAGACGGTGTGATACCTGGCAGCAACGGGTAGAGATTCCAACAATCCGTGTCGCCGAATAAGTCGCGGCGCGTAGGGTCAGCCAGCGAGTTGGTCGCCGCAGCGACAGCCAGAGGCGACTCGGGGACCGTCCAATAGAGGGATCGTAGCGCATAAACGGCGCTGAACGAATCGGGATTGTCAAGGAATCGGCATAAGGAGCTGTTTAACGGACGGCTGACGGCGGGTCCCAGTTCATAAGCAATTTGCACGGCATTTTGGCGCATTTGACGCCGCACACGCGCGTCCTGCAAACGCCGCCGATCCGCGCCAGGCAGATCAGTAAAGAATTTATCTTCGAGAGTCGCGGATTCGCGCCACACAATCAGATTGGAAAGAACAGGGATCGCCTTGGGGCCAATGGCGATGAGTTGGTCGAGTTCGGCATCGTCGCCGAGATAATTCCAATTATTTGTGCGGATGATTTCCAGAACTTGCAACTGCGCGGCATTCTTGTGCTGCGCGATTTGGTTAAAAGTAACAGTGACTGTTCCGGCCATTAATAATACGATTGCGCCTGCGACGATTGCTGTTTTTGCTTTGATCCAAGTCATAAGTTTCAATGCTCCTTTAATCAGGGTTAGGGTTGAGGTTGAAGCCGTGGCGCCCTTGGCCAATGCCAGCGCCGTGGCCGATTTGATCACCGCCGCCGGCGCGGCCTGCACGGCTTTCGCTGCCACGACTCCGGTAATGGCATCCACGGACAACATGACGCCGTGCTTCGAGAAAAAGTTCCGCAGTTTCTCGACCGCTCGCGAGATGCGTTTTCGTGCCGCCTCCTCATTCGTGCCCATTGCCACACCGACTTGCGCCAGGGATTTGTTCTCGAAATATCGCAGCAGCACCGCATTGCGGTCGCGCTCGCCCAGGTCAGCGACGGCTTCGTCCAAATGCGGCGCGATTTGCTCCCACTGAGACTCGTCTTCGATGGTTTGCATTTGCACAGCTTGTTGTTCACGCATTTGCCTGCGGTTTTTCGTCCGTAGCGCGTCCGCGGCGATAAACCGGGTGGCGCGATAAAGCCAGCCGGTCAAAATGGTGCCGCGCCGGATGGCGCTGGCCTTGCGCGCCAGCAGGATGAAAACAGCCTGGGTGACATCCTCGGCCAGGAACGGGTCGCCGGTTTGGCGCAACGACGCGGAATACACCAAGCCGGCGTGCCGTTCCACGAGGGCGGCAAATGCTGTTTCAGAGCCGTTGGCAGCGTATTCACGCAGCAGTTCGATTTCGGGCATCACAAGAATCATCTATTAATGGGCGCCGAAAGCAAAACCGGACATTCTATTTTTGCGCACTTGTAGCGGCAGGCATCTAGCCGCCCGGAACAACGCTGGATTCTCCACGGTTTTCCAATTTCAGTGCCGGGTCCACCGGGCTGGAAGCCCGGTTCTACGGCAGGCAAGATGCCTGCCACTACGTTTTTCAGATTGGCGAAGGGGCGGCATGACGGCAGAATGACCGCGTGCATTTCCGCGATAAAATCATCTCTCTCGAAAAATTGTCCGCCTGGCGCCAACCCTTTCGCGCCAGCGGCAAAAAACTCGTCGTGACCAACGGCTGCTTTGACATTTTACACGTGGGCCACATCACGTATCTCGAAAAGGCGCGGGGTTTTGGCGACGCGTTGTTGGTAGGCGTCAACGGCGATGAAGCGGTACGGGAATTGAAGGGCAGGGGACGTCCGGTGAATTCCGAGGACGACCGGGCCGCGATACTGGCGGCGCTGGAGTGCGTTTCCGCGGTCTGTATTTTCCCGGGAAAAACCGCGACGGGATTTCTGGCGAAGGCGCAACCGGACATCTACGTGAAAGGCGGCGATTACGCTTTGGACAGCCTGAATCAGGACGAGCGTCGCGCGGTCGAAGGCTCCGGCGGAAGGATTGAGATCATCCCGTTTGTGCCTGGCAAATCCACCACGGCGTTATTGGAAAAGATTTCAAAATTGTAACCGGGCAGCCATGCGATTTTTGATGCTGAACTGGCGCGACCCAGAGAATCCCATTTCCGGCGGCGCGGAGCGCGTCTCCCTGGTTTATCTGGCCGAACTGGCGCGGCGCGGGCATGAGGTGTGCTGGTTTGCGAACGATTTTCCCGACGCTCCCCGGCAGAGCGAAGTCTCCGGCATAAAAATCATCCGCGGCGGCGGCAAAGGCGCTTCGATTCTCAAAGCCAGACAGTGGTACCACGTCCAGATGAAATTCGATCTGGTGATTGACCAGCATCATGGCATTCCGTGGTATGCGCCGTGGTGGTGCGGCACAAATTGCGTGGCCTACATCCACGAAGTGCTTGGGCCGATCTGGAAATCGTTTTATTCCTGGCCGATCAGCGCGATTGGCCAGTTTCAGGAACGCTGGACCCACTCCCTTTACCGCAATGTTCCGTTTTGGACGCCCTCTTCTTCCACCGAAAAAACTTTGCATGAACACGGCGTCAAGAGCGTCCACGTCTTCCATAATGGCACCGATACGGCGCCGCTGGCGGCGCTGGGACCAAAGCCGCTGCAAACGCCGTTGCGACTCATCGCAGTTTCGCGGCTCGCGCCAAACAAGCGCGTGGATCATGTGGTGCGTGTGGTGAAAATTCTGAAAGAGCAGGGGACCGATGCGCGATTGACCATTGTCGGCTGGGGTGAAATGGAGAGCGCGCTCAAACAGTCGGCACTTGAGTTCGGCCTGACGGACCGGATTGAATTCACCGGCCTGTTGAGCGAACAGGACAAGAACGAGCGCCTGGCACGCGCTCATTTTTTGGTTCATACCTCCGTGCGCGAAGGCTGGGGATTGAACGTGATTGAAGCCAACGCGATGGGCACCCCGGCAGTCGTTTATCCGGTCGGCGGGTTGGTGGACTCAACGTTGAACGGCGAGACTGGCTTGGTGACCCCGGAGGAATCGCCGGAATCCGTGGCGGAAGCGCTCTTGAAAATCATGAAATCGCCGGAGGGGTACGCCCGGCTCCGTGTCAACGCCTGGGAACGGGCGAAGACGCTGCAATGGGAGAAGGTCCTGCCGCCGGCCTGTGATTGGTTGGAATCGCTTGCGGCGGGGAAATCGTCATGTAGCAGCAGGCTTCCCAGCCTGCCGTAAAGCCGGCGCTTCCAGCCCGGCGGACCCGGCGCTGAAACTGGAAAGCCGTGGAAAATCAAACATTCATCCGGGCAGCAAGATGCCCGCCCTCTCCCTCAAAGTGTAAACCCCGCCCCCTTCGCGTCGTTCGCAAACATTTTCACAGTGTCCAACGACATGTCGCCGAGGCTCATTCCTGCGGACTTCAGCGCTTTATTGAGGATGTCATGCGGCACGGTGACGATATCGCACCCGCAATCATTTGCCTGGAAAACATTGAGCACTTCGCGGACGCTGGCCCAAAGCAATTCGGAGTGCGGCAGGGTTTGGACGATTTTTTTGCATTCGGCCATGTGCGGGACTGGGTCCACGCCGGTATCGGCAATGCGCCCGGCGAAAACCGAGACCACGGAGGGCACTTGTGGATTCAACGATTGCACCACACCGCGGACCTGTTCCAGGGTCAGGATGGCGGTGATGTTGAGTTTCACGCCATCGGCGGCGAGCTCCTTGATCAGGGGCAGGGACGATTCCCGGCGCGTATTGGTGACGGGAATTTTGACAAATACATTTTTCCCCCAGCCATTGATTTTGAGCGCCTGGCGTTTCATTTCCGGGAATTCGTCGGAGAACACTTCCAGTGAAAGTGGTTTCCCGGTGACGCTCTGCAAAATATCGCGGGCAAACGCCTCGAAATCTGAAAGGCCGGCTTTCCGCATCAAGGTGGGATTGGTGGTCATGCCTTTGATGAGCGGATTGGCGTAAAGCTCCAACATGCTCTTTTTATCGGCGCCGTCGGCGAAAATCTTGATCGTCAGGTCTTTCAGGGTTCTCATTGAGGGAGTTTAGACTAATTCAAAAAGGCGAATGTTCAACTTATTTTGTCTTGGACAGGATAATTTCCCCGGCTTCGGCAAGGTCTTTGGCGCGGAAATCGGGCGGATGCCTCAATTCCTCGGCGTAACCGCGGTTAATAAAAATCGTTTTGCAGCCGGCCGCATAACCGCAATCCACGTCGCGCCAGCGGTCGCCGACCATCCAGCTTTGGGAAAGGTCGATGTTCAGTTCGCGCGCGGCGCGCAGCAACATGCCCGGCCTGGGTTTGCGGCAGTCGCATTCGGATGCGCCCTTGCCGGGATGATAGCAAACTTCAACGCGATCAATCGGCAACTGCGCGACCAGATGGGCGTGGATTTGTTCGACGACGGATTGGTCCAACGTGCCGCGGCCCACGTCCGGCTGGTTGGTGGCGACGATGAGCAGGAAGCCGGCGGCCTTGAGTTTGGCGCAGGCGCCGGGCACTTCGGGAAGGATTTCGAACTCCGCCAGATTTCGAGGCGGATAAGGTTTCTCGTTTCGCGCTAGCGCGCGGTTGATGACGCCGTCGCGGTCTAAGAATACCGCTCGTCGGGCAGCAGGCGCTTGCAGTATGTTTGGAATGGGCATGGAGAAATGATGTTGGCAAATGACTAATGACTAAATCCTAATGACTAAATAATGACGCGAAGCCCGAATGACAAATACAAGTGTCGCTGGCTTTTGGATTTGGTTATTTGGATTTGGTGATTCTTTCGTCATTATGGTTTAGAAATTAGTCATTCCACAGGGTCATTTTACCGATTCCCATTTCGTCTGCGCCACTTTCAATTTTGGATGAGACACGAGCAGATGCCAGATGATGGCCTGGAAGGCTTCGCTGTGCGGCGTTATATGGACCGGATTTACCGTGGGCACAATGACATGCGCGGTGGCCTCTTTGGCGGTGAAGCCGCCGTCGCGCCCGACGATGCCGATTATGGAAGCGCCGGTTTGTTTGGCGAGTTGGATGGCGCTGACGAGGTTCGGGCTGACGTTTTTCTCAAGGTTGCCGCCGCCGACGGAAAAGATCAGGAGGCCATCTTTGGAATTGAGACGTGAGCCTTTAAGCCATTCGGAAAAGATGCTGGCCCAGCCGTCGTCATTGGTGCGGGCGGTCAATTCGGAGACGTTGTCTGTGGGCGCATAGGCTTCAAAACCGCAAATTTTGCGGAAATCATTGACGGCGTGGCTGGCATTCCCGGCGCTGCCGCCCACGCCCAGAATAAAGAGCCGTCCGCCGTGTTCGCGGACCTTCGCGAGTTCATCGGCGCATTTTTCAATGGCGTCGGCATTCAATTGGGCGGTGACTTGTTGCACCTCGGCGAGGAATTCTTTGGCAAAGCTCATGAGGATGTCAGGTTACAGGCTTTGAGACCGTTTTCAAAGTGTAAACACGGATGGGGAATCTTAAATCACTCAGCCAGGAGTTTTTCAACCTTGCCTTGAAGGTCTTTGGAGGCGTCTATTTCGCGCAGATTACCTTGTTTGTCCACAAGCCAAAGCGTGGGGATGGCATCGATGACAAATTCAGCCTCAAATTTATTTTGCGGGCCTTGGCGTTCAAAATATTCGGGCCAGAGCAACTCGTGTTGTTGAACAAATTTTTTGAGTGCTTTCTCATCCGTGTCAGCACTGACGCCGACAACGTCAAATCCCCGGGAGTGAAATTTTTCGTAGGTGCCTTTTAACAGGGGGATTTTTTCAACGCAAGGCACACACCATGTCGCCCAAAAATCAATGAGCACCACCTTGCCTTTCATCTGGCTCAGGTCCACTTCCCGCCCGTCTATTGCCGTAAACTTCATGTCGAGCGGTTTTCCCACGTTGTCAAAACGGCGAAGCAACGCTTTTGCCTTGTCTTTCAAGGAATCGGGAACCGGGTCTGTGAGAATTTCATTGGCAATGGGCCGCGCTTTATCATCAGGAAGCATCGTTGCCAAAGAAAGCAACAGCTCGTAGGGCTTTTCTCTCTCCGGATGACGTTTAATTAATTCCCGCAGAACCGGCAGGCGTATGCTATAGAGTTCATCGGCAGACAATTGGGGGGCCAGAGTAGCTTCCGCACTGTCCCATTTGGCAAATACCTGCCGGTCTCCATGGTTATAGGCCGTTTGCAACATATTGCATTCCATTATCCTTGCTGCCAGCGCATTGGAACTGTCGGGAAATTCAGTGTAAAAGGCACTGGCTTTCTCTGAAGTGGCAAAGGCCGCGGCGGCCGATTGTCCATCGGTCTGTTGCTGTCCGGGTAAAATAGCGGCCTGCTGCAATTGTTTCCAGGCGATGTCGGCATCGGAGGGCGTCACTGTAGGTTGCCCGGAGGCGAGGCGGCAAAGGAGCAACAGAATACCGACGTAAGCTGCTGCAAGGGGGAGGGTTTTCATGTCAGTACTAAAAACAATAGTGCAACAATTTCTACCGTTTCAAGATGTCTTCCAGTTCGGTCAAACCAGTGGGTGAACCAATTTCATAGAAACGCTCATTCACTTCGTATCCCGCAAGCTGTTTTTCGCGAGCCAGTTTGCCCAGGATTTCGGCCAGGTCGAAGGCGTAATTGGGAGGGTAGGAATCGAAAACGGAGGATTGAAAGAGGCTCAGGCCGTAGTCGATAAATTGCATCTCGGACAATTTCAGTTTTTTATTGTAGAGCTTGATCTCGCCGTCGGCAAAAACAACATTGCTGGTGTCGAACTTTCCCTCGTTGCGATACACCGTCATCAAGGCGGGTTTGCCGCTGCGATGGAAGAAATCGGCGACGGGGGCATAATCGACAGGGAGATAGGAATCACCGTAGAGGACAAAAAATTCCGGGCCGAGCAAGGGCAACGCCTGTCTGATGGCGCCGCCGGTGCCGAGGAGTTTTAGGGCGCCCGCCGTCGCTTCGCTGTGGCGCGGTGAATCATAAGAATATTTCAGTTCCATACCGTAGGCGGCGCCATTGCCGAAGTCGCGCCGGATCATTTCACCGAGATGGCCGACGCAGAGGACGGCATGGCGAATACCGCGTGAATGGAGCAGTTCGAGTTGATGTGCCAGGAACGGTTTGCCGGCGACGGGCACGAGGGATTTGGGGATTTTTTCGGTGATGGGCCGGAGACGCGTGGCCAATCCGCCGGCGAGGATGGCGACGGGGATTTGTGAGATATCCATTTCAGAATGGCGCGGGCTGGCCGTAAATCCGCTCAAAAAGTCGTCGCTTTAGTTCGGATGCAGAAAGGTTGGGCGGGAGCGAAGCCAGCGCCATGGTCCTGGCCGCGTCAAACATCTGCGCGCCCATCACAAATCGTTCGGCCCCGGACTTGGCCATGAGCTTTTGCCGGACAAGTTCGGCAATTTCAGGGGATGTGTCGTTCATTTTTCAATTTCTTTCCATAAATTAGCGACTCCCAATTCTTGTGTCCATTGTTCAATGTAACCGCGGTCGCAGCCGGTCAAAAACATATTTCACGAGTTGACGAGTTTTGTCCCCTCGAAATCGAACCGGAATCGGACTTCCTTCAAGTTGACCGAACGCATGGCGTGGCGCAGCCGGGCCTTGTCCTCGGCGTAAAACATCAGGAACCCGCCGCCGCCGGCGCCAATCAGTTTTCCGCCCAGGGCGCCGTTGGCCATCGCCAAATCATACCATTCATTGATTTTTGGATTGCTCATGCCGCTGCTGCGCAGTTTTTTGCGCTGCCAATGGACGTCCATGAGCCGGGCGAATTCAGCGAGCTTGCCATTTTCGAGCGCGACCTGGCTTTGCCGGCCGAGGTCCTTGACGAAGTGCAAATTTTCGATCATTGCCTGGTCGTCGGCTTTGGATTTCTGGTCCTGTTCCTTGAGGATGGCCGAGGCGCTGCGGGCGTAGCCGGTGAAGAACAAGAGGAGATTGTCCTCGAGATTATCGCGGGCTTCATCGGAGAGCTTGAGCGGCCAGGCCTCGACGCGCCCGTCTTCGAGGAATTGGAAGCAGGTGACGCCGCCATAAGCGGCAATGTATTGGTCCTGCTTGCCGATGGGTTCCTTGAGGCGTCCGAGTTCGACTTCGCAGGCCTGGGCGGCGAGTTCGGCGGGATGAACGAGGTTCTTCTTGTGCGCGTGCAGGGCCTTGAGCAGGGCGGTGGTGAAACTGCCGGAGGAGCCCAGGCCGGTGCCCGCGGGAATGTCGGCCATGGAGGCAACTTCGAGGCCGCGACCGTCAGTGCCCAACATGGCGAAGGCTTCGCGGATGATCGGATGCTCGACCTTGGTGGCGTCGGGAACGCGTTCGAGTCGCGAATATTTGACGATGAGGTCCGGCGTAAAATTTTCGTGGACGGTGATATAAACGTATTTATCAATGGCGGCGGCAATCAGGAAGCCGCCAAATTTTTCGTAATACGACGGCAAATCAGTGCCGCCGCCGCCGAGGGAGATGCGCAAGGGAGAGCGGGCGATAATCATGGTTCAATGAAAAGCGAAAAGCGGAAGGCGGGAAAGCGAAAACACAGTCATAACTTAAAAAAAGCGGAAAGCGGGAAAGCGGAAAGCGAAAAACAGGGAGAGCGCCAATGCGGCGATAAAAATGGTAATGGCGCCAACCCAACGCGATCTGGCTTTAGCTTTACGGCCAATGGTTGTGATAATGGCAAGAAGTTCGTTCGCTTCTTTAAGGAGCGTCTGTATTTCTTCGGTTTTGCCCAAGTGGGCTGCGTCGCAAATTTCCAACCAATAAGCTGCTTCCGAAGCTTCCTTTTCCGCAACGCCGACTTTGTGGATGAAATCGTTCTTCGATTCAGCGCGGTTGGCTTCCCGGTAATTTGCGCCGATGGACGTGGCTGACTTCAACAATTGTCGTCCAACTTCAATCCCATCCACGGTTTTAGGAAACATTCGGATCGACTTTATAACATCAACGCTGAAATTTTTAGTTCTACCTTCCAATTCTGTTTTCATAATGTGTCCCGGCTAATGCTTGTTATCCTTTTTCCCGCTTTCCGCCTTTGTAAATTGCTTCAACCACTTTCAGCGCTTTCAGGGCTTCTGCCAGGCCGCCGCCAATGGTGTTGGTTTCCGCTTTCTGCTTTCCGCTTTCCGCTTTTTGAATTTGTTCCTCAAATTCCACCATTTCCCTCCGCCACGATTCATCCGGGCCGGGAAATTCATAGACCTTGGTGTCGGGGATGCCCATTTCCGGCTTCATCTGGTAATGAAAAAGTTTCTCGACACCGTAACTGCCGCCCAGGCCCTCGATATGCAGCTTGGTGACGCGGCCATAAATTTCAAACGAGAAAAGATTTTTCCATTCGGTGCAACTGACGTGGAGCCAGGCGGTCTGGCCGGCGGCGGTTTGTAAATCAAGGAAAGCATTGTCGTCCACGGGCATTTTCCAAAAATAGGTTGCGGCATGGCCGGCGATTTTTTTGAAGTCGCCGAGGAACCAGCCGGCCAGGTCAATGAGATGAATTCCCTGGTCAATCAGTTCGCCGCCGCCGGAAAGCTCCGGGTTGGCGCGCCATTCCTGGTCGTAACCGACGCGGCCACCATGGCCGTAGCGCGCGCGGATGAACATGAGGTCGCCCATGACGCCGGACTCGAAAATTTCCCGGGCCTTGATGAATGAGGGATGAAATCGGTGGTTGAAGCCGACGCGAACGCGGACGCCATGTCTTTTCTCAAGCGCGATTAATTGATTAATTTGCCTGACGGAAATACCGGCCGGTTTTTCGACGATCACGTGTTTGCCGGCGCGAATGGCGGCGGCGGAAATTTCCGCGAGCGTGGAGTTGATGGTGGCAACAACCGCGACTTCGACGCCGGGGTCCATGACGGCTTCCTTGAAATCGGCGACGGCGCGGCCGGTCCCGGCGAGTTTGACAAGTTCCTCGGCGCGCGAGAGATTGGTATCGCAGGCCACGGCCAATTTGGAGCCGGGCGGCAGGCCGTTGAGGCGTTTTTTTCCAATCAATCCGCAACCGATAATAGCGTAGTTCATTCGTCCCCCCAATTTTTGCCGCGATCCCGGGGCGTGATGCGGCGCAAGGTGTAGAGGTCGCCGCGCAGTTCGCTCTTGAGCGACTCGAACTTTTCCCACGGATCCCAGGGCGCGCTGATGAGCTTGCCGGAAATGCCGTTGCTTTTTTCAAAGAGCAAAAATTCGACGAGGCCGAGAACTTTCCGGAGTTTTTCGGAATTGTCGCGCGATAGCTTGGAAGCGCCGGCGAATTCATTCTGGCCGGCAAGTTTTTCTCCGCTGGCCAGCACTTGCTCGGTCATTTTGGTAAAGATGGCGCCGGGAGCGATGGCATTGATGTCCAGCGTTTGGTTTTCCCATTCGGCGGCGAGCGTTTCCACGAGACGGACGACACCGGTCTTGGCGACGCCATAGGCCGCGAAGTTCGGGCGCGGACTGGTCGAACCGCCGCCGGAGAAGCAAAGGACTTTGGCGCGCACGGCGGATTTTTTCAGGAGCGGATAAAAGGCGCGGATGGAGAAAAACGTGCCGTGGAGATTGACGGCGAGGTTCTTTTGCCAGGCCGCGGGATCAATCTCCATGGCCGGACCGATTGGCTCCTGGATGCCGGCACAGCAGACCAAGGCGTCGGCAGAGGCCCATATTTCGGAGATTTTTTGCGCGCAAATTTGCAGCGCGGGCCAGTCGGAAACATCGCATTGGAAGCTAAAGCCGCTTTGCGGCGAGCGGGCGAGGCGGCAGACTTCGTGGCCGTCGGCGGCGAGGGAATCGGCCAAAAATTTGCCGATGCCGGAACTGGCGCCTGTCAGGACGATTTTCATCGGTGTTGGAGCACCCATTGATTTTGTTGCAGCCATTGGAGGGTGCGGAGGATGCCTTGTTCAATGGTCAACGTGGTTTTCCACCCGGTGGCGCGGATTTTTTTGGATGCTCTGTGCCCCGATGATGCCGCATCTTGCGGAAGCCTGCTGGCAAGCTTTGGGCCACGAAACGCTGGTGAGCGAAACCCCTTGGCCGACATACGATCCGGCACTATTGGTTTCGAATACAATTACCTACCCAGTAC
>JBKQUF010000015.1:0-12645 GCA_052140285.1 Limisphaerales bacterium
GGACAATTTGACCGCCTTCGGAAGGATTACCTGCGCCGTCACCAATTTTGCCTTCACCAACTGGAGTTCCACCCCGCGGCAATTCTATCGGCTGGAAGTGCCATGACCTCGCGATGATTTTTGGATCGGCGTGAATTGGCGGCTGACTCCGCCTGGCTGCACTTTCACGATCATCTTTTAAACTGGACAAACTTGGAGAGCAGTCGATGATTCCCTTGCCAACCCAAGTAATTATGAAAAAACTGATTATCTCCTCGTTGTTGCTGGCCTCGCTCGTTTTCCTGGATACCGGCTGTGCCTGGCAAGTCGGGGGTGGGCAACGGGTGGAACCAACCATCGGGCAACAGTTGATTGATCTCCAAAAAGCCAAGGCGGACGGCGCCATTACGGATGCGGAATATCAGCAGGAAAAGGCCCGGTTGCTCGCGAAATAAATGGCCTGGCTTGCGCTTGTTGGGCGTTGATTGCGCTATGCAGTTTGATTTGATTGCACAAACTAACCGTTGTGTTTTCCGGAATCTGGCCTGTGAAGCAAAGACTTGAAAAT
This sequence comes from Limisphaerales bacterium, assembly GCA_052140285.1. Classification (GTDB taxonomy): domain Bacteria; phylum Verrucomicrobiota; class Verrucomicrobiia; order Limisphaerales; family UBA11358; genus UBA11358. The sequence continues at coordinate 548 of JBKQUF010000015.1, forward strand.
CAAATTACGCACGGGAGAGACCATAAACGCGAAGAAGATCAATACTCCGATCACGACAACGAGTCCTGCCAACTCAGGAAATACGAAGGCAACACCGATGAGAACCACGGTAAATCCTGTCCGCACCTGATTTCTCAAATATCTTACTTCGGCTCGTAGGTCCCGAATCTCGCGCCTCAGATTTGATTCAGTCTCATCCATAAATACACTTATTACGACAAGTCAATGGATGATTCAACTGGAAAAGCTAATTGTCAATAGACCACTTTGTTCAGCGGATACTCGATAATGCCTTCGGCCCCGGCGGCTTTGAGTTGCGGAATCAATTCGCGCACGACGTGTTCGTCAATGATCGTTTCCACCGCCACCCAGCCTTTTTGGCTCAAACCGGAAATTGTCGGATTGCGCAACGCCGGCAATTCTTTGAGCAGCCTCTCCAGGTTCTTTTCGGCGATGTTCATTTTCAATCCCACCTTCGCCTCGGCTTCCAGCGCCCCTTTGAGCAGCATTGCCAGCGTTTCGATTTTTTTCCGCTTCCACGAATCCTTCCACGAGGCGTGATTGGCAATCAGCCGCGGCGTGGACACCAGCAGTTCATCCACAATCCGCAATTTGTTCGCGCGCAACGATGAACCGGTCTCGGTCACTTCCACGATGGCATCCACCAACTCGTGGGCTTTCACCTCGGTGGCGCCCCAGGAAAATTCCACCTCGGCTTTCACGCCATTTTTCTTCAGGTACTTTTTGGTGAGATTCACCACCTCGGTGGCGATCCGTTTGCCCTGCAAATCTTTCACTGTTTTCACCGGGGAATCTTCGGGCACGCACAACACCCAGCGCGCCGGCCGCCGCGTCGCCTTGCTGAACAGAAATTCGCCCACTTCTTGCACGTTCGATCCGTTTTCGATGATCCAATCATAACCGGTGATGCCACAATCGAGGTAGCCATGCTCCACGTACCGGCTGATTTCCTGCGCGCGGATGAGACGGATTTCCATTTCGTCGTCGTCCACCGTCGGAATGTAGGAGCGGCTGCCCACGGAAATGTTGTAGCCCGCCTTGGCCATTTTTTCGATGGTGGCGTCCTGCAAACTGCCCTTGGGCAGGCCAAATTTTAATTTCTTGCTCATCTGTGTCAAATGCGTCCGGCGCGCGGTCGGGGATGGTTCTTGCCGATTTTCCAATCGGGCGCGTTTTGGTTAATTTGCCAAGTTCGTTGCCTAAATGCGATTGTTTTCTTCGTTTTCATTACTGCTATTACGGGTGGATGTGGATGAACCTATTGCGGCTTGCGCCGCCACCGCACGAAGACGCGCTTTTTAGTCCGGTTATCATAAAATCCAATCATTCGTATTGCGGTGCTTACCAAGACCGACAGCATCGAACTCATCGTGCGCGCGGCCAATCTGAACACCAAGAAATCGTAATGCCTCATTGATGGCGTGCTTTGAATCAATCGGTCCAAGAACTCGTGATGCGTTAGACCATACAACTGCGTTCTGTCCGCCAGCACCGCCGAAAAACTCAGCCTCAACATAAGCTACTGGTGCGAGAGACGAAATCCGCTGCGCCCACTGCTCAACAGTAGATGTCAATTTCACGAAGCCAAGGTTGTCTCCGTCAATCTCATCGTGCAAATCATCCGTAAGCGGAATCATCGCCATGCCCTGAGGCAGCAATATAAGATGCACGTGCCGAAACTCAGACGTGTGTTTGCCGAGTGTGTCCGCCTTTCCGATTAGTGCTTGGAGAAAATAACCCATCCGCGATTAACTGGTTTTCCACATCACCCGCCGCCCCGCCACGGAAATCTCCCCGCGCGCAATGGTTGCCACGCATTTGGGATACAACTCATGTTCCGCCGCGTGGATGCGCTGGTGCAGGCTTTCCGTCGTGTCATTGTCCAGCACCGGCACGGTTTGCTGGCCGATGATTGGCCCCGCATCAACGCCTGCATCCACAAAATGAACGGTGCATCCGGTCACTTTTACACCATGCGCCAGCGCCTGTTTCCACGATTCCAGGCCGGGAAACGACGGCAGCAGCGACGGATGGATGTTGACGATGCGGTTTTCAAAGGCGCGGAGAAAATCGCCTTTCAGCACGCGCATGAACCCGGCCAGCACGATCAAATCCACCTTCGCCGCGCGGAGGGCGTCCACAAATTGGAGTTCCGCTTCTTCGCCCAGTTTGGTGCGAAAGGGTCCTGGAGGGATGAATTGTGCCGGAATGTTCCGCTCCCTTGCGTGCGCCAAAATTCCCGAGCTTTCGACATCGCTCAACACCAGGGCGATTTGCGCCGGGATTTTCCCGGCGGCCACGGCCTCGGCAATGGCGGCGAAGTTCGAGCCTTTGCCGGAACCAAGGACGCCGATTCTGAATGGTTTTTCTGGAATCATTATTCTAAAAACTTTCTAATATAGGATGGTCCGGCGGCGCAGATTTCCGGATGTCCTCGCGAAACTGCGCGCGGCTTGATTGAAACAACGGAAGCCAGATGACCGTCCGTCCCGCATTGTTGCACAACCGCAAAAAGACCAGGTTTCCCAGCCGCGCCTTTTTAACCTGGGCTATCTCCGCCCAGCCAAGGTAACCCCGCAAGCCCCAAAAGGAGTATCCATAAATGCCATCGGCCGTGATGCACGCTGGGTAGAAAAAACTGATGGCAAAGGCGAAGGCCAGGGCATAAATCAAAAGCAGCGGAATAATAAATGGAGTGATCTGAAAAAAATGCGCCCAGTTTATTTGTCCCTTATATTTGGTCAACACGAGGACAATCCCCAGGGCATGGCCAAGAATAAGGCCGGATAAAAAAATGAAAATTGTCAACGGCACGAGCGCCATTCTGAATCGCCGGGCCTCCGCGGGAATGGGTGGAAACTTCACAGGCTGATTTTGTAATCGTGGATTTTCAGAGTCAACGGCAATCCTTCCGCCAATCACACTCCGCCAAAGCGCCGGTTGCGGCGCGCATATTCCTCCAACGCGGCGAAAAATTGCGGTTTTCGGAAATCCGGCCAGAAGGTCGGGGTGATGACCAGTTCCGCGTACGAAATCTGCCAAAGCAGGAAATTGCTCACCCGCATTTCGCCGCTCGTGCGAATCAACAAATCGGGATCGGGAATCCCGCGCGTCCAGAGATGCTGCGAAATGACCTGTTCGGTGATGTTCGCCGTCTCCAATTCGCCGCGCCGCACTTTTTCGGCGATGGATCGCACCGCGTCCACGATCTCGATGCGGCTGCCATAGCTCAACGCCATGACGAGAGTGAGGCCGTTGTTTTTGGAAAGGACTGCGATGGATTTTTTCAGATGCTCCTGCACGTTGTCCGGCAGCCGCCAAATCTGGCCGATGACTTCGAGCCGCACATTGTTTTTGTTCAATTCCGGCGTCTCCGTCTTGAGATAGTGGATCAGATATTTCATCAGCGCATCCACTTCGTCCTTCGGACGGTTCCAATTCTCGGCGGAAAAAGCATAGAGCGTGAGATATTTGATGCCCAATTCGCCCGCCATGCGAATGACGGCCCGCGCCGACTCCGCTCCCTGCCGATGGCCTTCGACGCGCGGCAAACCGCGTTGCTTGGCCCAGCGACCGTTGCCGTCCATGATGACGGCAACGTGTTGCGGCAGCGATGCTTTGGCCTCGGCGCTTAGATGTAATGGGGAACTCATTCGATGTTAGAATATCCGGCCAGTTATGCCCCCGCAAGATGAAGGAAAATTAATTTGCCGTTTTTTCCTTTTCATTCATTTTGCCTCCTATCAAACTTGCTTGAGCACTTGGAAACTAACACGAACAAAGGAGTCTTATGAAAAAATTCATGTCAATTCTGATAATGACCGCCATCGCTTTGGCCGCCGCCTTGCCAGCCCACGCGCAACGCCAGCGCCTCAGCCCGCATGAAACGATCAGCGCCATCATCGACGGCGATCGCGTTACCGTCACCTATGGCCGGCCTTACACCACCAAGCCCGGCACCACCGAGGTCCGCAAAATTTGGGGTGGCTTGGTCCCCTACGGCCAACCCTGGCGCCTGGGCGCGGACGAAGCCACCTTGCTGATCACCCAACAACCAATTCAAATCGCCGACAAAGCCATTCCTGCCGGCGCTTACACGCTTTATATGATGCCGGTGGAAAACGGGACCTCCCAATTGGTTTTTAGCACCCGCTTGGGTGGCTGGGGAATTCCGGTGGATACGGCCCGCGACTTGACGCGAGTGGATTTAACCAAGGCCGCTTTGGACAAAACCGTGGACCAGTTTACCCTGACCGTTGGGCCGAATCCGTCGGGTGGCGGGGTGCTGAAATTCATGTGGGAAAACACCCAATTTTCCGTGCCGTTCACCGTCCAGAAATAAAGCAGGAGGCCGTTTCCAGGCCGTGGTTCGGCTGGTCGCCTGACCGATTGTTTAACTGAATGCAAGGGGGTCAATGAAAGAACAATTCTCGTTTGCAAAGACGGGACATCACACGAAGTGGCGGGCCTGTTTTCTGGCGGCGACCGTGTGCGTGCTGGCCGCTTTGCCGGGCAGCGCCCAGGTTGCCGAACCGCCATTAGCGCCGGCTACAACCATGATGAGGGACCTGTACGACTTTCAGAACATGGGCAGTGTCCTATACGTGGCGGCACATCCCGACGATGAGAATAACGAACTCATTGCTTATCTGGCGCAAGGCCGTCGCTATCGCACCGCCTATCTATCGCTCAATCGCGGTGACGGCGGTCAAAATGTGCTGGGACCCCAATTCGGTGACGTTTTGGGCGTCATTCGCACGGAGGAATTGCTGGCCGCCCGGCACGTGGATGGGGGCCGGCAATTTTTTACCCGCGCCGTTGATTTTGGTTTTTCCAAGGATTACCGCGAAACCTTGAGGATCTGGGACCAGCAGGAGGTATTGGCCGATACGGTGCGGATCATTCGCGAATTCCGGCCCGACGTGGTGATGACACGTTTTTCGCTGATTCCCGGCGGCACACATGGGCATCATACCGCCTCGGCGATGTTGGCGCTGGACGCATTCAAGATCGCCGGGGATCCAAAGGCTTTTCCCGAACAATTGCGCGAAGGATTGTCGCCGTGGCAGCCCAAACGCATTTTCTGGAACGTGGGCGGATTCCAGGCGAACGAGGCCGCCGGGAGCAAGCTGATCCGGATGAATATTGGCGGCGTCGATCCGCTATCGGGTGAACCTTTTGGGGAAATTGCCGCGCTTAGCCGTTCAATGCACAAAACCCAGGGTCTGGGCAATTTTACCGGTTATCGCGGCGGCAGCGGCCCGCAATATGAATCATTCGTACTTCTAGCCGGTGACCCGGCCACCAATGATGTAATGGATGGAGTCGATACGACCTGGGCTCGTGTGCCTGGTGGCGCGGACATCGATCAGCAGATCGCAGAGGTCATCAAGCAATTCAACCCGCAAAACCCCGCCGCCAGTGTGCCTGCCTTGCTCGTTATCAAAAAACTTCTGTCGCCGTTGGCCCTGGATGATCCGGTGGTGAACGAAAAGCGCGCGTTGTTGGACCATATCATCCAGAAAGGTCTTGGACTGACTGTGGAAACGACGGTTCCGCGTGCGGAAGTCGTGCCCGGCGAGCCGCTCAAGATGCGCATGAGCGCGAGCGTGAGTACAGACATTGTCTCCGTGCGATGGGTAGCTGCGCGCTATCCGGCCATCAAGTCTGAGTTCGCCATTGGCGCGGATCTTTCAACAAACCAGACTGTCAGCCGTGATTCCACCGAAACACTTCCCACTGATACGCTGCTGAGCCAGCCGTATTGGCTCCGCAAGGATCATACCCGCGGCATGTTCATGGTGGATGATTCGACATTGATTGGCCGTCCGGAAGATCCTCCGGTTTTTCCGGTTGAACAGGTTTTTGAAGTGGGCGGACAGACGCTGGTCGTTCCAGAACAACCCTTGCAAACCACCGCCACACGAACGGCCGGTGAAACGCGCCGCCTGGATGTCATCTCGCCGGTATCGCTCAAGCTGGCCTCCGATGTCGCGTTGTTCGCGCCGGGCAGCAGGCATGCGGTAATGGTGACGGTAACATCCGCCCGCCCTTATGCGGCGGGTGCGTTGCGGCTTGATGCTCCGGCGGGTTGGACGGTCTCGCCTGCGGTGCGATTATTCCAACTAAGAGCCATTGGGGACAAAGAGACGTTTACGTTCAGCGTCACTGCTCCGGCGGAACCGGTCGCCACGAATATTACCGCGGAAGTTCGGATTGGCGGCAAAACCTACGATAACGAGCGCGTGGTGATCAATTACCCGCATATTCCACTGCTGTTGTTACAGCCGCCGGCACGGCTCAAGGCGGTTTGCCTGAATCTGGACATCCGCGGCCATAATATCGGCTATCTTCCCGGGGCTGGCGACAGCGTGGCGCAATGCCTGCAAGACATGGGCTGCCAGGTCACCACGCTGAGCGGCGACGACCTTACGCCGGATGAATTGAAGAAGTTTGACGCGGTGGTCATCGGCGTTCGCGCGTTCAACGTTCGCACGGACCTGGTGTCGCATTTGCCGGCGCTCTTCGCGTTTGTGCAGGATGGCGGCAACGTCATTGAGCAATACAACCGGCCCGGAGGTGACTTGAAGACCGGCCAATTGACGCCATACAGCCTGCATCTCTCCAGTGACCGCGTCACGGATCCGGCCGCGCTGATGACGTTCCTGGCGCCTGATCACCCGGCGCTCAATGTGCCAAACAAGATCACCAGCGCGGATTTTGACGGGTGGGTTCAGGAGAGGGGCATCTACTATCCGGATCAGTGGGACGATCATTTCACCCCGATTCTTGCATGCAGCGATGCCGGTGAAGCTCCGCTCAAGGGCGGTCTGCTGGTCGCCCAATACGGCAAAGGTTACTTCGTCTATACCGGGCTGGATTTTTTCCGGCAATTGCCCGCCGGCGTTCCTGGCGCCTACCGGTTATTTGCCAATTTGGTGTCCCTCGGAAAATGAAAGGTCCCAAGGCTGACATCCCGCCTGCGGAAATGCCCCCCGGTGGCCGGGAGGAACCAACGGGTTTGCCCTGCTTGAAAACCTGGCGGGGGGTGTATCTTTTCGTTTTGGGCTGTTTCATCTTGTGGGTGCTGCTGTTATTGGCGCTGACGGCAAGCTATTCATGAATCTCCTGGATTTCGTCGTCCTCATCGGCAGCCTGCTGGCCATCGCGGCCTACGGCATGTGGCATTCGCGCCATCACCGGGACCTGAACCACTATCTCCGGGGCGACCAAACCACCGGGTGGCTGGCCATCGGCATTTCCGTGGCGGCGACCCAGGCCAGCGCCATCACGTTCATCTCCACTCCGGGACAGGGATATGAGAGCGGGCTGGATTTTGTGCAGAACTATTTCGGGATGCCGCTGGCGTTGATCCTGATCGCCGCCGTTTTCATCCCAATTTTTCAGCGGTTGAAGGTCTATACCGCCTATGAATATTTGGGCCGGCGATTTGACGTCAAAACCCGGCTGCTTGGCGCCGCGCTGTTCCTCATCCAACGCGGTTTGGCGGCGGGTATCACCATTTATGCTCCGGCTATTATTCTTTCCACCGTCTTCGGATGGCGGCTGGACCTCACCATCATCTTTAGCGGTGTGCTGGTGATCATATACACAGTCAGTGGCGGAAGCCGGGCGGTAACCCTTACCCAGAAATACCAGATGACCATTATCTTTGCCGGCATGATCGCGGCATTTGTCATCCTGATGGCAAAAATGCCGGTCAATCTCAACGATGCCTTTGCGGTGGCGGGCGGCTTCAAAAAATTTAACGCGGTCAGTTTTTCGTTGGATCCCGATCGCCGCTATACATTCTGGACCGGGATTCTGGGCGGATTCTTTCTGTCCTTATCCTATTTTGGCTGTGACCAGTCGGTGGTGCAGCGTTATCTGACTGGTTCATCGGTGCGCGAAAGCCGTTTGGGACTGATGTTCAACGCCGTGCTGAAGATCCCCATGCAGTTTTTCATCCTCATGTTGGGCGTTATGTTGTTTGTGTTCTACCAATTTGAGCAACCTCCGGTCTTTTTCAATCACGCCGCCTGGCAGGAGGCGGCGCGGCACGACCCGGCTGGGAAACTTCAGGTCATTCAACAAGAATTTGCCGTTGCGTATGCGCAAAAGGAACAGGACATTCACCACTGGCTCGATGCCCGGCATGACGGCAATAAAACTGCGGCCGCGGCAGCGCGTGCGCAAGCCCTGGCATCGCTGGACCACATCAATGCCATTCGCGCGGAGGCTAAAACCGTCATGCTATCGGAAGATCCGGGCGTGAAAAGCAGCGACTCCGATTATGTCTTTGTCACTTTCATTCTCGGCCACCTGCCGCATGGCTTGATTGGGTTGTTGATCGCGGCGTTTTTTGCCGCCGCCCTCCAATCCAAAGCCGCCGAGTTAAACGCGCTGGGTTCCACCACCACGGTGGATATTTATCGTCATCTCGTGAGACGTGAAGCCCCCGATGCGCACTACGTGGCCGCTTCCAAGTGGTTTACCTTGTTCTGGGGACTCATCGCCCTTGCCTTCGCGTTGTATGCGAACCTGGTGGAGAATTTGATTCAGGCCGTGAATATCATCGGTTCGGTGTTTTACGGCGTGATGCTGGCGCTGTTTTTGGCGGCGTTCTTCCTGAAAAAGGTCGGTGGCACGGCGATCTTCTGGGCGGCGTTGGCGGCGCAAACACTGGTCTTTGTCCTCTATTTTTCACTCCACATCAGTTACCTGTGGTATAACTTGATCGGCTGCGCCGCCTGTTTGCTGTTGAGCCTGCTCATCCAGGCCGCGCTCGGTCCGTCCGGCAGAACACCCGGCGCATCACCCGTTTCATGAGTTCCCAGCCTGTCATTTGCCTGGGCCAGCAACCGTGCGGGATTTTCCCGAAACGATACCTGCTCGCCAAAATCCGCACTGCCCGCCGTTTGCAAAAGGAGATCGGCGGTGAGATTGTTTTCTTTTGCCACGACAGCGACCATGACCCGCGGGAAACCCGCATGGTGGTGCGCCATCGCAAAACCAACGAACCGGCCCATCTCAACTTCTCTTTTGCCAACCGGCTGCAACGGAAATTTTCGCCGCAATATCTCAAACGCGTCCTCAAGGACTGGCGGGAGAAAACCCTGCTTCAGTTGCCCAACTACGTTGATCGCCGCCTGATCGAAATTTTCCAAAACGTCCCCGCCACAAACGTGGCCGATTTCTGCCTGGCCATGTATCGTGAGATGAACCTCCTCGACGGTGTCCGGGTGGTGCGTTCGAGTGACCCGGCAGTCCGCCGCGCCGCGTGTGAAGTGCCGGAATTTTTTGTGGACGTCCCCTTTGAGGGCGAAATTGTTCGCGCCCGTCATGCCCATGGGGTCCTGATCCTGCATGAAGGCGGACAAGCGTTTGTCACGCTGCCATCCACCACGTTTACCCGGGAACAAATCAGTCCGGCGCGCGACACCCGTTTGCCGTGGATGCAATCGGTGGTGCATTGCACGCATTACATTGCCGGAGCCGGTGAAAAGGCTTATCTTCGCCGGGAAGACACACCGGAAATCACTTTTATCGATCGCGATGTTATCGACCGCCATGATGAGGCCTATATCGAACTCGCTTCCTGAACGCCAGCCGTTGCTCGCATTTGGCGCGCATCCCGATGACATCGAATTCGGGTGCGGGGGTATTATCGCGATCGAAGCCCGCACTGGCCGTAAGATTTACTTTGTGGTGTGTTCGCACGGAGAATCCGCCACCCATGGGACGCCGGGACAGCGCACCACCGAGGCAAAAAAATCGGCGGCCATCCTTGGAGCGGCCCTTGAATTTATCGAACTTGGCGGCGACGCTCATTTCGAGGTGCGTGCGGCCCTTGCCATCAAGCTGGCGAAAATCATCCGGCGGAAGAAGCCCGGTATCGTGCTCGCGCCGAGCCTGGAGGAAAACCAGCACCCCGATCATTCACAGCTGGGGCGATTGGTGCGGGACGCCTGCCGGTTGGCGCGTTACGGCGGCATCCAGGAGCTTCGTCGTCTGCCCCCTCATGCCATCGCGCAATTGTTTTATTACGCGGTCACGCCTGAAGCCGAACCGGCGGACATCACGCCAGTGCTGATTGATGTTTCCACGCCCGCAATCCTCAAAACCTGGATCGCCGCGATGGATGCCCATGCCACCCAAACTTCCGCCCGCAATTACGTCGAATTGCAACTAACCCGCGCCCGCCTTCGCGGATTGCGGGCTGGCGTCGGCCATGCCATCGCCTTGTTTCCCAACGACCCGTTGCTGTTCCCTTCGCTCGCCTCCACTGGCCGCGGCGCGCGGCAATTTTAAGCCCAATCGGATATGAAAATCGGCATCGCGTGCTACCCTTCAGTCGGCGGCAGCGGCATCCTGGCCACGGCTTTGGGCGAGGAACTGGTTCGGCGGGGGAATGAAGTCCATTTCTTCAGTTACGAGCGTCCCTTCCGGTTGCCGGATAATATTCCCGGGCTTCATTTTCACCCGGTGACCATCAATGAATATCAACTGTTCAAGTATCCCGACTACACGCTGCCGCTCTCGGTTCGCATGGCGGAGATCAGCCGGGAATGCCGCCTGGACGTTCTCCATGTACATTACGCCGTCCCGCACGCCACGGCGGCGGTCCTCGCCAAATCCATGTTGCCGCCCGAATTCCAACCGCGCATCGTTACCACCTTGCATGGCACGGATACGACCTTGCTGGGATATGACGCCGGTTATGGGCCGGCCATCCGCCATGCGCTGGCCTGTTCCGACGCGGTCACGACGGTTTCCGATTTCTTGAAAACCGAGACCAAGCGGGTTCTGGGCTTCGATGGGCCGATCGAAACCATATATAATTTCTTCCTGCCGCGTCAGCCGCGGCGTTCCCGTGCGGAAGTCCGGCGCGAACTTGGGTTACAGGATGAAGTGGTGGTCCTCCATTCTTCAAATCTGCGGCCGGGAAAACGAATTGACCTGTTGCTTGCGACCGCGGCCCGGATCCAGCCGCGCGACGCCTTCAAACTTCTCATTCTTGCCGGTGCCAGTTTTGATCCGTTCCGTGACGAAATCCGCCGACTGGGCATTGAAGATCGGGTCATCGTGCGCGAAACCGTTAACGAGATTGAGGACTATCTTCAGATCGCTGACCTTGGCTTGTTCACTTCGGACAGCGAAAGTTTTTGCCTCAGCATTCTGGAAGGGATGTTCTTTGGTTTTCCCAGTGTTGCCCGCCAGGTTGGCGGAATTCCGGAAGTCATCGCCCATAACGTGGCGGGAATCCTCGTCCCGTCCGACAACCCGCTGGAACTCGCGGCGGCGGTGGAGGAATTGATCCGCCAGCCGGAGCGCCGGCTGGCCATGGGGCAGGCGGCGCAACGCCGGGCGCGGGAACGGTTTTCCGCGGAAATCATCGTGCCCCGCTACGAAGCGCTCTACCGCCGAGTGTGCCACAAATGAATCGTAAAGACCCGGTGGAAAGCGGCAAGGTTCTTAAATGGCGCACAAATTCGCCGCTTTGGCGTTGCGCACGCTGGAGAGAGAAATTCCGCGATCAAATGTCACCAACCGGCCTTGGTTTTCAACCGCCAGGGCCAGCAAGTATATATCGGTGATTTGACGCGAACTGTGGATCCGTTCTGCAGCGAAAATTCTTTCGTCGCCCAGGGAAATTTTATCCGGCCAGAAAGCATGATCGCTTTGTCCGGCAAATTTTTGGAGCTGGTTGATCAAATCAGCCGGCGGAAATTGCATTTTCTCGCTGTAATTCGGGTTGGACATCGCGCGTACCACGCCATTCTCCGTAAGCGGGCAACTCGCCCAACCCCGTTTCACATTGGCCGCCCACCACTCATGGGCGCGTTCATGCAGGGCGTGGTCGGGATCGAACAGCGCAATGATGACGTTCACATCCAGCAAGGCGCGCATCGTTAAATTCCTTCCTGGTCCATCAAATTTTGAACGCGTTCTAGTGTAGTGTATCACAAATAGCTAGACATATTGGGTTTTTCATATAAAATGGTTCCCGATGCCAAAAGTTGCCAGCGCGGTGGTCCTATCCGAGGCTGATCGAAGCCAGTTGGAAACCTGGGTGC
>JBKQUF010000016.1:0-19173 GCA_052140285.1 Limisphaerales bacterium
CCCGTTGAGGGGAGAGGGAAGTCACCATCGGCGGACTTGGGAAAATTTGGGGTTCACGGCCCCGATGCGCGTCCATTGTTGGAGGTTGAAGCTCCCCATGAACCCGGGGGACCCTCACCTCACCCTGGCCCTCTCCCCTCCCATCCGATGGGAGCGGAGAGGGAATCCGCCTTCGCTCCGCTTCGGCGCGACAAGCAGCAGGCGAATGGCTGCTGTCGCTCGAAAGTCTGGCAGGAGGCGGCAGGTTCGGGGGGGCAAGACGCGAATCTTTAGGGGGATTCTCACCGTGGCCCCGTAGATTTTGTTTTCCCCCACGACCCTCACCCGGTCCCGATAAATCGGGACCACCCTCTCCCGCTCCCGCGGGCAAGGGATTTTCATCCCCCCGGCTGTTCCCATTCATCTCCAAGAAATCCAATTTCACACTGACTTCGACGCGCGGTTTGATTTTTTCGCCTTTTAACGAGGCGACGCTTTGCTTGAGCAACTGGCAATAGAGTTCAAAACCGACGGCGGTGATATGGCCGCTTTGTTCCGCACCAAGGAGGTTTCCGGCACCGCGGATTTCGAGGTCGCGCATGGCGATCTTGAAGCCGCTGCCGAGCGAGGCGTATTGTTTCATGGCGCTGATGCGTTTGCGCACGTCGGTGAGCAGGCGCGCGTGGCGCGGCAACAGCAGATAGGCGTAGGCCTGGTGCTTGTAACGTCCAACGCGTCCGCGCAGTTGATAGAGATCGCTCAGGCCGAAACGGTCGGCGCGGTCGATGATGATGGTATTGGCGTTGGGAATATCGAGGCCGCTTTCGATGATGGTGGTCGAGAGCAGCACGTCCGCGTCGCCGTTCACGAATTGCGCCATCACTTCTTCCAGCGTGTCGGAATCCATCTGGCCGTGGCCGACGACGATGCGCGCGCCGGGGACGAGGGTTTGCAACTTGGAACGCATGACCTCGATGGTCATGACGCGGTTGTGCAGGAAGAACACCTGGCCGCCGCGGCTTAACTCGCGAAGGATGGCGTCGCGGATAGTGCGTTCGTCGTATTGGGTGACGATGGTCTCCACCGGCAACCGGTCGTGCGGAGGGGTCTGGATGGTGCTCATATCGCGCGCGCCGGTGAGGGCGAGGTAAAGGGTGCGCGGGATGGGCGTGGCGCTGAGGGTGAGGACGTCCACGATGGTGCGCAGGCGTTTGAATTTTTCCTTGTGCAAAACGCCGAAGCGCTGCTCTTCGTCGATGACCACCAACCCCAAGTCCTTGAAGGCGATGTCGTCCTGCACGATGCGATGGGTGCCGATGACGATGTCCACCGCGCCGGCGGCGAGGTCCTTGACGACGCGCGCCTGCTGGCGGCGGGTGCGAAACCGCGAGAGCAGTTCGAGGCGGACGGGATAATCGGCCATGCGCTCGCGGAAATTGTTGAAATGTTGCTGGGCGAGGACGGTCGTGGGCACGAGCACGGCGACTTGTTTGCCATCCATCACCGCTTTGAACGCGGCGCGGATGGCGACTTCGGTTTTGCCAAAGCCGACATCGCCGCAAATCAGGCGGTCCATCGGTTTGGGCTTTTCCATGTCGCTTTTTGTTTGGGAAATGGCGGTGAGCTGGTCGGGCGTCTCTTCGTAAATGAAGGCGCTTTCAAATTCGAGTTGCCAGGCGGTATCCAGCTTAAAGGCGTGGCCGGACTGGGTTTCGCGGGCAGCCTGGATGCGAAGCAGTTCCGCCGCCACGTCGCGCACGGCGCGCTCGGCCTGTTCCCTGGCCTTGAACCAGCGCGTGCCGCCGAGGGTGTTGAGGGGAGGAGAGGCCCTGCCCGCGCCCACGTATTTACCCACCAGATGCGCTTCGCTGACCGGCACGTAAAGCTTCGGCGGTTCATCGGCCGGATTGGCCGCCGCGTACTCGATGACGAGGCATTCTGTTTCCGCGGGAGCGCCGCCGCCGGGGGCAGTGGCCCGGGACGCGACCGGGAGATTTTTGAGGCCGAGAAATTTTCCGATGCCGTATTGCAAGTGAACGACCAGGTCGCCCTCCTCCAAATCCGTAAAATCAATGTCGAGGGCGGAGCGCGCGGCCAGCGCATGGGGAGATTTCAATCGGCGCGGGCGCTGAATCTTGTAGCGGCCAAAAATCTCGGCGTCGGTCGCGACGACCAGTTTCAATTCGTCGCAGATGAAGCCGCGCGACAACGTGCCGAGGTGAACTTCGAGGCCATCCTCCGGGGCGAACCCGTTTTCCTTCCAAATTTCCTCGAAGCGCTGGCGCTCGCCGTCGTTGTTGCAGAAAACGTGGAGGGCGAGGCCCTGCCGCAGCCAGCGATGCAGTTGAACGAAAAATTCGCGCCGTTGCGCCTCGGCGATTTGAGGGTCGAGGGCGCGCTCGGCCAAAGGGCGGAATGCTTCGAGCGAGGAAAAGCGCAGATCGGAAGGGTCCGGCGGGGTGATTTCCGAACCGCCTTCGGTGATACTAACGGAAGTGATGTGGCGCCGGAAGGCATCTGCCAGAACGTCATCCCAGGAGATGAAGAACGGATCGTCTCCCGGAATTTGCGACGCATAGTCTTCGGCGCGAAGCGAGAGCGATTCCGGCTCGCATAAAAGGAGGATGGTTTCGCGCGGAAGGAAATCGAGCAAGGTGGCGAGGGGCATTTTTCCATGAACCTCCTGAGACGATAAGGAAGCGCGGATACAGTTCTCACCCCTCACCCTCAATCCCTCCCCATGAACCCGGGGGACCCTCACCTCACCCTGACCCTCTCCCCTCCCATCCGATGGGAGCGGAGAGGGAAGAGCAAGCGAATGGCTGCTGTCGCTCGAATGCCCGGCAGGATGCGGCAGGTTCAGGGGTTCAAGGCGCGAATCTCTCTCTGTTCGCCCCGAAAACTTTCGGGATTGGGGGTAGAAAGAAGACGCCATTGTTCGACTCACGAAAATCCGTTCATGGGCACGATGCGAGTGCATTTTTTGAGATCGAAGCCATCCACAATTGACTTCTCTTGAAGGAATGCGAATTTGGTTGCCATGGATTTACAACTCACGGCCAAACTCGCTCTCGTTTCAGGCTCCAGCAAGGGCATCGGCCTGGCCATCGCCACCGGCTTGGCCCGCGAAGGCGCCCGGGTTATCATCAACGGCCGCTCGGAAAAATCCGTGGCGGACGCCGTCGCCAAAATCCGCCAACAAGTTCCCCGGGCGTCGTTGGAGGCTTTTCCCGGCGATCTCACCGATGCCACGACGGTGGAGAACCTCTCCCGCAAGTTTCCCGACGTGGAAATCCTTATCAACAACCTTGGCATTTTTGAGCCGAAACCCTTCGAGGAAATTCCCGATGACGATTGGCGCCGGTTTTTTGAAGTAAATGTCCTGAGCGGAGTCCGGTTGGGGCGCGTCTATTTGCCGCGCATGAAAGAGAAAAATTGGGGGCGAATTATTTTTATCAGCAGCGAGAGCGGCATCCAGATTCCGGCCGAGATGGTGCATTACGGCATGACCAAGACCGCGCAGTTGGCGGTATCGCGCGGCATGGCCGAGACCTGCGCCGGGACCGGCGTAACCGTCAACGCCGTCCTGCCCGGCCCGACCCTGTCCGACGGCGTGGAAGAATTCGTGAAGCAATTAAGCGGGGGAAAGCCGTTCGGCGAATTTGAAAGGGAATTTTTCGCCAGTGTGCGCCCCACTTCCCTGCTCAAGCGGTTTGCGACGACGGAGGAAGTGGCCAACCTGGTGGTCTATGTTGCCAGCCCGCTCTCTTCGGGAACGAACGGCGCGGCGTTGCGGGTGGATGGCGGCGTGGTCAAGGCGTGTTTTTGATTGAAAACAGAAAGACTCGGAGCGAAACGCCCCGGGCCTTTCCATGGAACCCAAACCACTGGACTATTACGGCAGAAGGTGCGGCGTGTCCGTCAAAGTGGACAACGTGCAGGAAACCTGCGGATTGGCGCCTACAGTGCTGACGGAGTAGGTGCCGCCGGCCGGACAGGAAGGAACGCTGCTGTTGGAGTTCAGCTTGATGTAAGCCGAAACGGTGGCCACGCTGGCGACGGTGGCGCCGGTGGTCTGACCGTTTTCCAACGCCCATTCATTGATGGCGGCGTCGATTTGACGGAGGTTGTTAATACAAGCGTTCTGTTGCGACTTGGAACGGGCGCGGATGAAGTTGGGGATCGCGATGGCTGCCAGGAGGCCGATGATGGCCACGACAATCATGATTTCCACCAACGTAAAACCCGCTTTGCGGTTACGTTTGACTGTTTTCATTTTGTTTCCTTATACCAGCATTGGTGTGAACGAATGCAACAGGCGGGTTATAATTATGGCGGCTTTCGTTCACTGATTGCCTGTCGCGACCATGCCGCAGGGACAATAGCATACGTAATGCCAAGTTGACAATTGTTAAGTGCCTTGACGATAACCGGGTTGATGCCTTTGTTTGCTTTTCTGTCTTAATTTTGGGCGCAGTGTCCAAAACGTGGCCTTATGGCCGGCGATTTTTTGTGACTTCGTCACTTACACCGTTTTGGGCCGGGGAAACCACCCGACGGAGGGTGTGAGACAAAATCCTGAACACCCCAAAAAAGCCAATAAGAACGGGATTTATGTATCGATGAGGTGCATATACTCGCGAAAGACAGGGCACTTTGATATTAAACAATCAACGAGCTGGCGACGGGGTTGATTTTAGTCCGCCCTTGCAGGGCGGAGAAGAAATTTGTCTCACACACCCCTACGGATGATGGCTATTGATTTGCTTGAGGAGTTCTTCGGCTTGTTCGCGAATCTGAGAGTCGGTGTTTGGCCGGAGCAATGGCGCGAGGGTCTGGCGCGCCGTTTCAAGGTCTTGATGTTCCAGTTCGGCCTGGGCCAGCGTAAAGACATACGCTGGGTTTTCCGGTTCCAACTGGATGGCCGCCTGCAATTGGACCGTCGCCGCCTCGTCGCCCTGAAGCATCTCAAAAAATCCCAGCAACTCATGACCGTCGGCAAACGACGGCATCAACGTCACCGCCTGCTCCAGTTCGCCGCCGATTTCCGCCGCCCCGTCCTTTTCGTCCAAGCGGTGATAACGCCCCTGCCCGTCTCCGGTCAGATCCAACTTTTCCTTCGCGTAAGTGAAATGGGTGATGAAATCGGTGGAACCCAGTTGCAAGGATTTTTGGAGGTCGTCAATGGCTTGCGCGTGCTGCCCGCGCCGGGCCGCCAACAGCCCCAGGCCTTCTTCGGGCAGAGGACTCGTCGGCGCCAGCTTTTGCCCCGCGATGAAATAGGATTCCGCCGCGTCCGGCCGTTGAAGGCGCAACAGTTCATCCCCCAGTCGAAAATCCACTTCCACCGGGGCCATCACCCGTGTGGACACGTAGATTGGCGCCGAGAGGTCGTACGATAACGGCAACGAGATGGGGTTGAACTGCCCCGCCGCCAGGTAATCGCGCAATTGCAATTCGACTTCCGGCAATGACATGCCCAAGACATTGGTGAACGCCTGTTCGGGCAGTTCTCCCGCGTTCAGATAATAGTTGTATCGGGCAAAGCGCGCCCGGATATTGGGGTCGGCCCCCACCATGAGGTAGTGGGTCAGGAGCCAGGACTCCGCATAGAAGATTCCCTGGCGGGTGCTTTCATTATATTGCGGCGAGGCCGGCGTGACGGCAAACAATTCCGCCAAGGGCATCAACGGCTCATGCTCCAGCAGGGCCAGATGATGGTCAATGGGGCGGGCGATCTGGACCTGGTAATCGCCGGTTTGAAACGTGGAATAGATTTCCGCCATCCCTTCCTTCAACCACAACGGCCAGATCAGGTCATTATGACGTAGTAATAGATGCGTGTACTCATGGAAAATGACATCCATGCCGGAAGCATCCGACATCGATAGAACGATTAAGTTCTCGTCGCTGCCCCGCTTGAAAAAGCCCGAGAGATTGGCCGGCTTGCCGTCATAGACCGGCAGAAATGGAGCCATCGATTCATGGTCGGGAAAGGCCATCACCACCGTCGGCGGCGAGTGGACCGCCTGCACGCCGGCCAGCATGGAATAGGCCTTGCAGAATTGCTCCAATTGCGCCGCCAGCTTATTAATTTCCGGCGGCGTGCCGCAGCTATACACCTCGAAATGGGCGGTGGCGGCCTGATACCAGGCGCGTTGCGTAATTGGCGCGGCGCCCGGCTGGGCGCGCAGAGTAACCATCCCCAGGAACAACCAACCGATCCATCGGAAACAAAGTCGCATCACGGAAATTCTCGGACGCCCTTGAAACAAATTCAAGAACGCAACGAAAAATAATGGCGATGGAACGGGAGGGCGCCGGAAGGCCGGCGCCGGCACCAACGGACTACAACCGGTTTTTGCCGGCCGCTTTGGCTTTCTTCCAGCGGAGGCGCGCGGCGGCGGCAATCTTGGCCTTCGCGGCGGCGGACATCGGCTTGCGTTTGCGGCGGCGAGGGGCCGCTTCAGCCACTTCAGCAGCCTCGACCGGCATCGCGGATGAACCACCCAGGATGCGGTTCAACTCGCTCTGGAGTGAAACGATTTGGTCTTTAAGCTCGGCGGCTTGTCTTAGTTGTTTTGCAGATAAGTTTGATAATGAACTCATAAGGTAGTGATAGTTAGGGGTATCAAGCCCCGGAATGCAACCTTTTTTTTATAATTTAAAATAGAATACTCCCCGCCCCCGGGAGCCGTTGCCACGGATGTTTACAGAGGGCACGAGTCTCTAATTTATTAGAACATCACCTATGCCGAATCCCTTTCACATTTAAGGTGATTCGGTTATCTTCGTCGCACCGATGAAAATCTTTTTTCTGTCTATTTTCCTGGTTTTTCTCACCGGGTTGGCCGCCATCACCGCGTCCGCATCCACGATGCCCTTGGTCAGCCCGATGTTTGGCGACAACATGGTGCTGCAACGCGGCAGGCCGAACGCCATCTGGGGATGGGCGAAGCCGGGCGATAAAGTCACCGTTGAAATCGCCGCTAAATCGGCTGCGGCCACCGCGGACGCCGACGGCCGCTGGCAGGCGGAAATTCAGCCTCCGCCGACCGGTGGTCCTTATAGCATGAAGATTTCGGACCAGGACCAAAGTGTGGAGTTTCATGAAGTTCTGGTGGGCGATGTTTGGCTATGCGGCGGGCAATCGAACATGGAATTGGGCTTGACGGTGGCGAGCAATGGAGTGGACGAGGCCAAATCCGCGAACCATCCGGAAATCCGGTTGTTCATCGTCGCGCACCAGGTATCCTACGCGCCGACCAATCTATTGCAAGGCGCCTGGCGGATTTGTTCGCCGGACACCGTGGCGACGGGCGGCTGGGGTGGCTTTTCCGCGGTCGGTTATTTTTTTGGAAAAAAATTGCAGAGTGAGCTTCATGTGCCCATCGGGTTGGTGGAGGATGTTTGGGGCGGCACCCCGGCGGAGAGCTGGATGGCCCCCACCACGCTCCATGCGTTGAAGGATTTTGACGCGCCGCTCGCGGAGATCGTGCGATTGCATGCCCAAGGCGCGCCGGAATACGGCAGCTTCCTCATGCACTGGCTCGACCAATATGACATCGGCAACAACCTATGGTCCGCAAAGGATTTTGACGATGCCAGTTGGAAAACGGTCCAGATTCCCGGTGGTTTCGCGGAATTAGGAGCGGGCGGCGATCCCGCCATCTGCTGGTTCCGCCGGGAAATTACCCTGCCCAACCCGTTGCCCGCCGGCAAGGCGAGCATCCACCTCGGCTCCGTTGAGAAGATGGACACCACATATATCAATGGCCAATGGGTTGGCGCGAGTTCCTGGGTGGAAAATCCGCGCGTCTATGACATCCCGGCCGGGGTCTTGCATCCGGGGAAAAATGTCGTTGCCCTTCGCGTCTTCAAATCAAAGCCCGACGGCGGGTTCCTGGGAAAGCCGGAAGAACTGAAAATCGTCCTTGGCGACAAATCTGAAATTCCACTTTCCGGCGCATGGAAAGGGGCCTTGAGTGTGGATGCGCGCCCGCCGCATCCGATGCCATTGACCATGGAAAACTACCCAACCATGCCATCCGTTTTGTATTTTGGAATGATTGACCCGGTCGCGCCGCTGGCCATCCGCGGAGCCATCTGGTATCAGGGCGAGGCGAACTTCCAGCGGGCCTGGCAATATCGCACCTTGCTTCCGGACATGATTGGCGACTGGTGCCGGGTTTTCGGCCAGGGCGATTTTCCGTTTTACATCGTGAGCCTGCCCAGGTTCATGGCGCATCGCGAGCAGCCCGGCGATGATGCCTGGGCAGAATTGCGCGAGGCCCAAGCCCATGCCGCGGCCACAGTGAAAAATTCCGGCCTCGCCGTGACCATTGACACCGGCGATGCCGATAACATCCATCCCAAGGACAAGGAAATTGTTGGGGATCGGCTGGCATCCATTGCGCTGGCCAACGAATACGGCCTGAAAATCCTCTTCGCCGGCCCCACTTACAAATCCGCGACGCGGGCAGGCCGGACGATTAAAATCCGTTTCAGCCATGCCGACGGCCTGGCAATGCACGGTGACCGGCTCGAAGAATTTTCGATTGCCGGAAAAGACCGGCAGTGGCACTGGGCGACGGCAAAAATTGACGGCGATTCCATCATCGTTTCCTCTCCCGATGTTCCCGATCCGGTGGCGGTTCGGTATGCGTGGCAAGCCAATCCGGAAGCGACGCTGTATAACGGCGCGGGCTTGCCGGCATCGCCTTTCCGCACCGATGATTGGCCGCTCAGCACCCTGAACGCAAAGCCGTGGTGAACGGGAGGAGGTTTGGCATCAACCAGGTTCGTCGCCCACGATCTTCAACCCCGCCTGCAAAAAACCTAACGCATACGCCATTCCGGCATGCCACGGCGCGGCGCAACTCATCTGCGGCGCATGATCGGGAATGATTACGCCTTTGTATCCATTTTTTTTCAAAATCCGCAGCACCCGCAGCACGTCCACTTCTCCATCGTCGATGAATGTCTCTTTATAGCAGGGCACTTTGTCGCGCACATTCCGCAAATGGACATAGGCCAGTTTTTTTTGGCGGCTGTATGTCTCCACGGTTTCGCAAACGTTTCCGCCGGCCATTTCGGCAATCGTGCCCACGCAAAATTCCAGCGCGTTCCGCGGGCTGGGTTTCAGGTTCAGCAGCTTTTGAAAAAGTTGGGGCTGCCACACGAGACGTGGTTGCGCACGGATCGTTGGCAGGGGCGGGTCGTCCGGATGCGCGGCCAGCGTCACCCCGGCTTCCTCCGCCACAGGCACCAGTTCATCCAGAAAGAATTGCAAACGCGACCATAATTGTTCCGGCGTTGCGCTCGGGACCTCGCCGGGGGCGGCATTTTTATCATAAACCATGTTCCAGACCATCCCATTGGGCATTGGTTTGTCCAGCGGACCGTCCATGCCCACCGCTTCGGCATCGCCGCGGGCGAATTTCCCCTTGACCCGTCCCGCCACGCCCGCGATTGAAAAATTGTAGCCGAAAATGGGAATGCCGGCACGCCCCACATTGCGGATGATGGTTTTTAAGTTTTCAATCTGCCGCCGCTTTTTCGGCCCGTCCAGCAACACATCGTGCCAGTGCGCCGGGTCGAAATTCTCGATGGCTTCCAGTTCCAACCCGGCTTCATTGATTCCCCGTTTGATCGCGGCGAGTTCCTCATAACTCCAGAGCTTGTCCGGATCGCCGGCTAGCCCCCAGCCCGAATCATCGCCCACGGGCTGGTCGCCGGGACGGTTGCCGCGGGACGACCTGAAATAATCCACCAGATGGATAATCAGATGCGTGCAACCGCATTGTTTGGCAAATTGATAATGCTCACGGTCAAGCTGATGCCGATAAAGTCCAAGTCCAAGTTTCATGGTGCAAATTGAATAAGCGATCATTCTGGCGACATTTTGCCGGAAACCAATTTTTTTCAAGCGCGCCAACGGCGATGAATTTTGTTGCTCTGAATTTCAAAACGGCGGTGAATCGGAGGCCATGGCTTTTCTTCGGGAGCGCGCCCGTCCCGGGTGCAGTTATCGCCGTGCGCCAAAAGTAACTGTTACCCGAAAGGGTGATTCGTGATTTGAAATTCGGACACGACCAATAGGATGGACATTCGCGCGTTTCTGCTTATCCTCCCTGCGTTTGCGAGGAGATAAAACAGACGATTCATTGCTGCGTTGGAGGGGACGCTCGTTTTCCGGCATCAGGCCCTTGGGAAAATCGGCCCCCTTCGGCGAACCACTCCCGTTTATCCACCGGCCACGCGCCCGGCTTGCATGAGCGAAGTTCTTGTCATCGGCCATCGCAACCCAGACACCGACGCCATCTGTTCGGCCATCGGTTACGCGGAATTCAAACGCCGCACCGGCCTGGCCGAGGCGGTCGCCGCGCGCTGTGGCGACACCAATGACCGCATCGAATTCGTCCTCCAAGCTTTCGGCGTGCCCGCGCCAAAATTCGTCACCGATGTTTCCCCGAAAGTCGCCGATGTCATGGAACGGAAAATCCTGAGCGTGCGGCCGGATGCCACCGCTGCGGACGCACTGCGGCTGATGGACCAAAAAAATCTCCGCATTCTGCCGGTAATCGACGACCAGGAACAATGCCGCGGCCTGCTCTCGCTCTTCAAATTGAGCAAGTTCCTCTTTCCCGCCGCCGATCGTGAGTTCAATTCGCGGAAGATCTTGTCCTCGCTCGACAACCTGGCGCGAACGCTTGGCGGCAAACTCGTCCTGGGCTTTGATCCGGAGCGGGAGGAGGAATTGCTCCTGATCATCGCCGCGATGGCGGTGGAAACGTTTGTCACCCGCCTGGAAAAATTTCCGCGGGAAAAATCCTGCGTGGTCGTCGGGGATCGCCGGGACATTCAGGATGCGGTCATTCGCAAGGGAGTCCGCGTGTTGATTGTCACAGGCGGCCTGGCGTTGGAGCCGGAAACCCTGCAGGCCGCGCGCAAAAACCATGTCAGCGTCATCACTTCCCCGCACGACACGGCCACCACCGCCTCCTTCTGTCGCGCCGCCGTCGGCGTCCGCCATGTCTTGAACGAAGAGTTTCTGTCCTTCCGTGAAGGCGAACCGCTCGCCGCCGTCATCCGGCAGGCCACGGCTTCCGGCCATTCCGTCTTTCCCGTCCTGGATGCCGAAGGCCGGACCGTGGGAATTTTGTCCAAGACAAATTTCCTCAAATCCGTCTCGCGCAAACTCATTCTGGTCGATCACAATGAACTCTCCCAGGCGGTGCAGGGAGCCGAAGAAGTGGAGATCATCGAAATCATCGACCACCACCGCATCGGCTCGTTCGCCACCCCCCATCCCATTTTGTTCCGCAACGAACCCGTCGGTTCCACCAGCACCATTGTCGCCGGCTGTTTCTTTCAGCACGGCGTCGAACTGCCCCGTCCCATCGCCGGTTTGCTTCTCGCCGGCGTCGTTTCCGATACGCTGAATCTCAATTCTCCCACCGCCACCGCGCGTGACGCCGAAATTTTGAAGAAGCTGGAAAAACTCGTCCGCGTCAACTCGCGCCGGTTTACGGAGAAACTCTTCGCCTCCGGTTCGCTCTTGAATCTTAAACCCGCGCCGCAGGCCGTCACCACCGACTGCAAGGAATACGCCGAGCGCGGCTGCAAATTCAGCATCGCCCAAATCGAGGAGATTGGCTTCGAGCAGTTCTGGAAACGTAAAGACGAACTGCTCGCCGCACTGCACGCTTATTGCGATCAACAACGGTATAAATTCTCCGCGTTGCTCGTAACCAACGTCACCACCCAGGATTCATTGCTGCTCCTCGTCGGCGACGAAAAATTCATCAAACGCATCGACTATCCCTGTTTGGAAGCGGGCATTTATCAGCTTCACGGCGTGGTTTCGCGCAAAAAACAATTACTTCCCTATCTCAGCCACCGCTTGTCCGAGACAGGGGATAAATGAATATTTGACGAAAAACCATCAAAAGCGGCCATTATTTACCCTTTTATGCCCCCCTACTCCGTTTTTCGCACATTCTTGTTGCTATCCCGCCCAAACCTGTCACTGTTGAGTTGTCTTATAGATCACTTGTCTCTTTCAAGGCATGGTAAATCTCAAATGAACAAGGTTCAGTGGTGATTTGAAATCCGATTAACGGAAACAGTCTGATAAAAGCAAAGTTCAATCCAGGACAATTATATATTATATGAACAACAAACTTTTCGTTGGGAATCTTTCCTTCGAAACCACTGAAAATGACCTGCAGGATACCTTCGCCGCCTTCGGCACTGTCACTGAAGCCAATTTGATGATGGACCGCACCACGAACCGTTCACGCGGTTTTGCCTTTGTTACCATGACCACACCTGAAGAGGCCCAGAAAGCCATCGAAGGCCTGAACGGCAAAGACATGGGCGGTCGGGCCCTCACCGTGAATGTCGCCAAACCGCGCGAGGAACGCCCGGCCGGCGGTCGCCGTGAATACGGCAATAGCGGTGGTGGCGGCGGCGGTGGCTATCGCAGCGGTGGCCGCAATCGCTATTAATCAGACAACTCGGATTTTCACTGGCGCGGTCCGGACAACCCCGGACTGCGCTTTTTATAATTGAAAGAACAGCCCATTGAATTGGAAGGCACCGTCAAGGTTGTCCTGCCCTGCACGATGTTTCGTGTTGAGCTGGACAACAAGCATCTGGTGCTCGCCACCATTTCAGGCAAGATGCGCAAGCGCTTCGTCCGCCTCACCGCCGGCGACCGGGTCAAAATGGAAATGTCCCCGTACGACGTGGACAAGGCCCGCATCACCTGGCGGCTCCGTTAATACCGTTCCTCGTAGAAAATCCATCCCTTGTTCGCGATCAAACCATAATGAACCCTGAATTTTTAAAGCAAGCCCTGGCAAAAGTTGGCGACCCCAACACCCTCATCAACCTGGTTTCCCGCCGGGTCCGGCAGCTTACCTCCCGTGGAGGAGAGACCAGCCGCTCTTTGTTGGTCGGCGCCGAAAATCTCGGGGCCGCGGATATCGCCCTGCGCGAAATCATCGAGGACAAGATGGGTTGGGAATTGCCCGAAATCGTGGCCGCCATCCGCCCTCTGGCCAAAAAAGTCCGGAGAACGCAAACGCCGTTGGCCATTCTAAAGCAAGCCGATAATTGGAGCGCCCCTCCGCGCAAGTAATCTGGTGCGTTTTTGTTTCATGTCCACTTTAGGTGTCCCCGCTTCAGCGTGTTTGCTTAAAAATAAATGGCAAACTTCGTTGACCTTCTCCACCCGATTAACGAATATCCGCCCAAGGCAAACCCATGACCTCTCCTGACACCCTTCATGCGCAAACCAAAGCGTATGCCCAGGATCATCCCTGGAGAAGCTGGTGGTGCATTCTTTCCACGACGTTTTTTCTGTTGGCCGCGCTCGCGGGAACTTTTCCCTTTTTACCCCTTCCGTTGCGGATTCTTTCCAGCGGATTGACCGGGTTGTTGATGGTCCGACTCTTTGTGATTTACCATGATCAGCAGCACCGCGCCATCCTGCCCAAATCGCGTCTCGCGGAGGTGTTCATGCGGCTCTACGGCATCTGGGCGTTGACTCCCAGCAGCATCTGGCGCAGTTCGCACGACCATCACCACGCCCACAATTCCAAACTGCGCGGTTCCCACATCGGCTCCTTCCCCATCATGACCAAGGAACAGTTCCGAAATTCCTCCGCCGGCGACCGCTTCACTTACCTGTTCATGCGCCATCCGCTGATCATCCTGTTCGGGTATGTTTTTATTTTTCTTTTTGGCATGGTGATCAATCCATTCGTCACCTCCCCGCGCAAACATTACGACTGCCTGCTGGCTTTTTTGCTGCACCTCGTGCTGGCGGCGGGATTGGTGTATTTCTTCGGCTGGCTGACGATGGTGTTGGCTTTGATTCTACCGCGCGTGTTCGCGTGCGCCATGGGCAGCTATTTTTTTTACGCCCAACACAATTTTCCCGGCGTGGTTTTCAACGACAAATCCGGCTGGACCTTTGAGAAGGCCGCCCTGGAATCCTCCAGTTATCTCAAGACCGGACCCATCATGGCCTGGTTCAGCGGCAACATCGGCTACCACCACATCCATCATCTCAACCATCGCGTCCCGTTCTACCGCCTGCCCGAACTCTACCGCGATATACCCGAACTGCGCCTCGCCAAAACCACGTCGCTGCATCCGTTGGAGATTTTACGCTGCCTGCGGCTGAAGGTTTGGTGTGTGGAAACGCAGCGCATGGTGGGTGTCCGCGGCCTCTGACCCAGCCCTCCTCGGCAGCCGGAAATGCCCGTGGTACCGCGGCGGTCATTTGCGGGAGGCGAGTCAAAACAGGTCAATCGCAAGCACATTGGCAAATCAAGCCTTCGGCAGTTGCGATGCATCCCAGCCGCCGCCCAAGTCTTCGACCAGTTGGACGGCATCCATCATTTGCTGGGTGTAAAGGGTCACGAGGGTCTGGCGATTAGTGAGCAAGGTGGTTTGGGCGGTGATGACTTCAAGGTAGCTGTTAATGCCGAGTTTGTACTGGTAGAGGGCGAGGTCGAGAGACTTTTGAGAATAATTGACGGCGACCTGCTGCTGTTGGATTTCCGTTTTAAGGACGCACAGCTCGACGAGATTATCTTCCACACTTTGAAAGGCAGATAAAACGGTCTGGCGATATTGGGCAACGGAGCTTTCGTAGGCGGCTCGATATTTAGCCACGGCAGGGAGAAGGCCGGCATTGAAGACAGTCTGGCCGGCGGACGCCCCCAGGGACCAGACGCGGCTGGACCAATTAGGGAGTCTGGCCATCGTCGAGCCTTCAAATCCGCCGGCGGCGCTTAGCGTAACAGCGGGAAAAAAGGCGGATCGAGCAACGCCAATTTCAACGTTGGCGGCATAAACAGCGCGTTCGGCGGCGGCGATGTCGGGACGGCGCTGTAGCAATTGCGAGGGGACGTCGACAGGAATTGCCGGAGGCGTGGCCATGAGCGGCGACCGTGGAATGGAAAACGAGGCGGGCGGTTTGCCCAGGAGCACGGCGATGGCGTGCTCCAGTTGGGCGCGAAGGATGCGGAGATTCGTGTCCTGGGCTTCGGTGGCGGCTGCCTGGTAGGGGCGGGGGTCAATGTGCACCAAAGGGTCTCCCGTGTGAACATGCTGTCCTTCCCGGTAGCTCAGGTTGGTGATTTGCCCGGCCACGAGCGCTTCCACGGAGACCGTATAGACCGGCGTGACAGTGCCGAGCGCTTCCACATAAACGTTCATGTTGCCATTTTGCGCCATGACGGTGCTTATCATGGCCGGCCCGTTGGCGCCGCCATGTCTGCCGCCACCCATTTGCGCCCGCGCCTGCCTGTGGGTCCAGAAGGCGATGAACGCCAGGACGAGAAGGATGGCGGCCGTTACCCAAGGCCGCGCTTCAACGGCTGACACGTCAAACTTTCAGGCGGATGATGCGGTTTGTCCATGCAGTCGCCCTTTTTGGATTAACGGGCGCTGGAAAGTTTATTGGCAGAGCCGGAAAAGTCGAGCGGGACGGCGTTCAACTTGAAGGATGGTCAGGAAGATTCTGACCTCGCCAGCCTTCATTTTTCTGGCCGGCAAATACCGGATGGGGACGACGAAAGTAACGGGGCGGTCTTCGCGGAGAGGGACGGTAAATGAGGATCGGGAAGATTTCATCAGATGTTGCGCGACTCCGCCGGCACCACAGTGGGGGCTGCGGCGTTGGGCCAAAACAACTGTTTTTCCTGTTCCGACTCGGCACGGTTGAGGCAGTTACGGATTGTTTCCAGCAACTCCGGAATATCCAGGGGTTTTTCCAACAGGGTAATCCCCCGGCCTTTCGCCCGCTCTTGTTGCTGCGATAAGGCGGTGATGATAATGACCGGCACCGATGGGTGCGTGCTCCGAATCAATTCAAAAACGTCCCACCCGTTCCGGTCGGGCAGGTTCAAGTCGAGTAAAACCAGTTCCGGCAATTCGGCAATAAAGGCGGCCGCTGTTTCCCGTCCGGTCCGGGTGCGGAACACCTGGTAGTGCTCCATTTCCAACACGGAGCCGAGCATCTGGCTCACACTCGCGTCATCGTCTGCCAGCAAAATTTTTTTCATGCTCCGGTTGGTGGTTTAGTTTTATCTCTTTCCGCCCTTGCCGGCGGTCGCCTTTGGGCGCGGAGCCGTCCGGCGTTTGGATTCTATTTTGGATTCAATTTTCGCCGGTGGCATTCCCACTATTTCCACCGGCGTCGGCGTCGGGACAGGCACCCGGTTCTTTACAACCCCAACGGTGAGGCCGCCAAGCATCACCAATCCTGCCGCGACTGCCGAAAGGCTGACATACAATAAACCCACCGGCGGTTGAAACTTGAATTCAACCTGATGAGTTCCGGGCGTGAGATAAACTCCGCGCATAATATAGTTGCAACGCAACAACTGCTCCCGCCGTCCATCCACGAAAACTTTCCAGCTCGGGTCGAAATGGTCATTCAATAGCAAAACCGACGGCGCGATGGCGTTGGCATCGAAGGAAACATCCTTGGGGGCGTAGTGGGTGAATTCGACCGTGCCGGCGTCCAAGTTGGCGGCCTTGCTTCTTTTGGCAGTGGAAGCTGGAACCGGACCGGCATCGACAATGACCGTTGATTGCGGATCGAAACTGTCGCCGGGCAGTTCTTTTAAGACCTCGGCGTCATTGGTGTCGATTTCCCAATGCGAATAGAGTTTGGCGCGCGGCAATATTCCGTCCATTTTGAATAGCGCAAATTTTCCGTCATCCGAAACAACCGTCGTTATCTGGCTAGGGTCGTTCACAAAAGTGACGCCGGGCTGGGCAAGCATGTTGAAACGCATGACGGCATGGATCAGATTGCCGGCTAATTCCGGCCGGGCGTTCCAGAAGGCGCTAAAATCCGCAGGCGCCAGCACATAGGGGTTGTTGTTGAGCGCGAAGAGGCGGGCGGTTGCTTTGAATGAGCTTTGCCCGTTGGTGGTGTCGTTAAACGCCTGTTTGTAAGCCAAAATGTCCTCGGGAACCCGGGGCATATCCGCCACGTCGAACGATTGAACATTATAGTAGGGAAAAAGCTGCTGCAGCCATTGAACGCGATACATTTTTGGAAGCAACTGGTCTTGCGCGGGCATGGCGACGGGGGCGATGGCCACGCGATGTTCGTACGGTTTCTCCTTCAACAGGTCAATCACGGGGTTGCTCGCATATTTTTCCTGATAGTTCCAGTACTTGATCCATCGTTGATTGGCGAGGCCGAGGTCGGCGAGTAAAAATACCGCCAATAAAATGCCGCCCGCCTGTCTCCCATAAAACGCCCCGCTGAAAATCAGCGTCATCACCAGGCTCGCCAGGAAAAAGAGGAGGACAAACCATCCAACATGTTGGATGCTGAAATCAGCGATGGCGCCCAAATCCCCGGACAGTTGATTGGACTGCAAGTACTGCACCAACGCGTCATGTTGTTGAGCGTAGAAGTACCACCCCGCCAGACTGGCCAGGAGGAGGAACCCGCTGGCATAGACCCAGTATTTTTCAAATTTATTCGCGCGCTTCCACCAACTTCCGAAGCCGGGCCATCGCCTGAATGGAGCGTTCCGGAGTTGGTCCATGTATCGGCGGTTCAAGCCGTCAATTCCGAAGGCAAAGAGGACGACCATGGCCACGTCGAACGGGTAAAGAAATTTGGTCGGATTTCGAATGGTGGAAAAATAAGGCAATGAATAAACGAGGTGATAAAAAGGAGCGAAGCGGCCCAGGGCCAACAATAAAGAGGCTCCGGCGATGAGGGACCAGAAGCACAGCCAGCGCCGTTGCTTGAGGTCAAATGCCGGCGTTTTGCGCACAAAACCTTGCGCCGCCGCCCAGAACGCGATCAGGGACACCAATACCCCCACATAATTTCCCCCACCCGTGTACCGAAGAAATCCGTTGCGGGGACGCGGGCCAGCCTGGCCCCCAGCCAGGTATTGTTCCCAGTTCGGGCTTCGGCCCATTGTCCCCCAATAACTTGAACCATTGGTCTGATCCATCCGGTAGCCGAAAAGGCCTGGAACGACCAAGGCCAACGCTTCCGTTTTTGGGAGGCTCCATTGCGTGGCCCATTGCCATCGGGTGGCGTCGGACTGCACCAGATGCTGAGTACTCACCGCCACTCCTTCCTCGGTGTTGATCAGGGAATAAACAGTTTGAGCGGACAGAGTGAGTGCGCACCCGGCCACGATGATGAGGCGCCCCAAACCCTTCGCGAGATTGATGAGCATCGAACCTTCCGCCGTCCATGCCTGATAAAGAATGAACGCGCCAATATAGAGGCTGAAGATGGCGCCGACGTCCGCGCCCTCCGTAACGCCCATGCCCACGGCCAATCCGGCCAGGACGAGGCGCAACCAGCGTAATTTTGAGGTGGTATCCAGCAAGGCGGCCATGGCGAGAAAAAACATTGCGATGGTCAGCACGTGGGCGCCGATGCCCCAACAAGCCACGGAAAAGATTGTGGAATTAAAGATTGCCGCCATGGCACCCAAGGAACAGGCCAAGGGGACCAAACCGGCCTGACGGAAGAAGAGCCAGGCCGCCATTGCCAGAATCAAGAGGGTGAGAATGGCATAAAATTTTGAGAAAAAGACCGGGCCGAGCAACCATTGCAAACCGAAACTGATGTCGGGCGCCGCCATCCCCCCGTTGAATCCCATGAGGCCCAAATCCTGCCAGCAACCAAAGAACCTTTCCGGCAAATGATGGCTTCGAGTGACCAATTCGCTCAACGGACCGTCATTCGAGAAAAGGATGTGTCCGGGTAAAAAAACGCGGCAAAAAAACACGGAGAGGATGATTAGAAACAAGCCGAGGGTCACACTCCAACTCCCCGTCAATGCCCTGGCGATTGCGGACGACCATTTCATATCGTTCAAACCGCATGACCAACGCGGCTGGCTTCCCCTTTTTTATCCGGCGTCCACCAACGTGAAGATTCCACGGGCGTTTCAGACCAATGGCTCAAATCCCGTCCCAATAAAACACTTAGCTCCTCAACCTCCGGCGCGAATTCACGACGAAGAGAATCCTGCAGTTCGGATGACAGCGGCAACCGTTTGGGCGGATTTTTGATGAAATTCAATTCATTCAGGCGCAACCCCGCCCGTTGGACCATTAAAAAAAGCGGCCGCGGCACCCAGGCGCGTAGCGCGATGGCCGTGCCGCGCACCAATGGAT
>JBKQUF010000017.1:0-19626 GCA_052140285.1 Limisphaerales bacterium
TTTTCGTGTCCGAAGAGTTCGCTTTCCAGCAGGTTTTCGGGAATGGCGGCGCAGTTGAGTTTGACGAGGGCGCCCGCCGCGCGGGGGCTCCAGGCGTGGATGACGTCGGCGACCGCCTCCTTGCCCACGCCGCTCTCGCCGGTGATGAGGACGCGCGTTTCGGAAGGGGCGATGAGCGAGGCATCGCGCAGGACGGCCCGCATGACGGGACTGCGCGCAACCACAAAATCCGGCAGCTTCAATTCGTCCGGCCCCTGCGGCGGTTTGGTTTCCGCGACGCCGACCGACTGGCGCACGATGGCGAGCAATTCATCGAGGTCGATGGGCTTGGCGAGATAATTGACCGCGCCGTCGCGCATGGCGGCCACGGCATCGCGGATATCGGTATAGGCGGTGACCAACAGCACGGGAAGCGTGGGATGCTCCTTGCGGGCCAGGCGAAGGGTTTCCAAGCCGGTCAGGCCGGGCATCCGGACATCGGAAATCATCAAGCCAAAATCGCCGCCGCGCAATAATTCCAGGGCGCGCTCGCCGGAATCGGCGGTGACGGTGTCGAAGCGCTGGCTGCGCAGAAAGGAATTGAGGAGGCTCCGCTGGCCGGGATCGTCATCGACGATCAAAATGCGCGGCGCGACCTGTCCGTTTTTGTGATTTTCCAGAGCCATGCCTCAATTTAAACGAGGGCGGGGGCGGCCAAAAGGAATTTCCTATTTTCCGGATGCCCCCGCTCGGGTAACAGTTACCTTTGGCTAACTTAACAACTGCCTCAGCCAATACTGACGGTGACTAAAAAATCAAAATCCGCTTGACGGACCAACTCAGATGTCTGGGTGGCCGCAACAATGTTCACAACCCTGAAGAGGGTTGCATCGCTGCGTGGCGGGCGAATGATGCAACCCCGGTGGGGTTGAAACCTATTTGGGGCCGATTTCCCAGGGTAGTCCGCTGGCGCGGCCAACCCTGGGCTGAGTGATGCAATCCCGTTGGGATTGAGCCAATTTCGCCCGGATTCACCAGACGTTGCGCGTGACGCCAGCGATGGAATCGGGTATTGCCGATCATGTTTGGGGTTTGGAGGAAATCGTCGGATTGTTGCCTTGATTTTATGGTGATTATGCCTCAGCTTTTGGTCGTCAGGCCGACCCGATGCGAGTGATGTTGCGACCTCAACAAACATGGGAGACGGAAAGGCTTCTTGCCCGACCGGCATCGAGCGCGGACGCGAAGGTTATCTTTGAGCAGTATGCAAGTGACGCGGTGATAGCGAAGTTTATGACGTGGAAACCGCATCGTAGCACCGAGGAAACGCTCGAATTTTTGAGTCGCTGCGAGCGAGTTTGGAGCGACGGGGAGGCGTTTCCGTGGTGTCTGCGGCTAAAAGCCAGCGGCGACCTCGCAGGATTGCTCGAAATTCGGGTGTGCGGAAGCTCCGTTGACTTGGGATATGCGCTGGTGCGCCGCTGCTGGGGGCAGGGTTTAATGACCGAGGCATTGAGACCAGTGGTTCAGTGGGCGCTAGCCCAGCCTCAGATTCATCGGATATGGGCGACATGCGATGTAGAGAATTTGGCCTCTGCGCGCGTTCTTGAGCGGGTTGGCATGGAGCGCGAGGGAGTGCTTCGACGATGGATGGTTCACCCGAATATAAGCGAAGTTCCACGGGACAGTTTATGTTACTCCATCGTGAAGTCGGCCTAGCACCGCGCTGGAGCCAAACTGATTTCAAAACGTGCCACTACAAAAATCAGGGCCGGTTGCATTCAGAAACATTCCGTGGTATAAGGGGGGCACAGTTTCCGAAGGACACTCTTATGAAATTTGTAAAATTCAGCGCAACGGGACTCTTGAGATTCATCACGGCGGCGGTTTTGCTATTAGGAGAAAGGGCTTATGCCGAAACAGCGACCTTGGCGGTGTCCCCCTCCGTCATCAGCAACACGTACAACGGATTCATTACGCTAAACGTTGGCGGCCTGACCAACGGCCAGCCGGTGAAGGTGCAAACGTACCTGGACCTGAACGGCACCAGCGTGCTGGAAACCAATGATCCGCTGATCGATGCGTTCGACATCACGGACGGTGGCGCGGAAATCATTGGCGGCATCACGAACGTGAGCGTGCCGTATGACAGCAATTCCGCGACGGGCGCGATCACGGCGACTTTGAGTTTTGCGCTGCCGCTGGAGAGCATCGTGGGGCAGAAAATCTTCCGGGTAATCAGCGATCCGGCGGGCGCGTTCACGCCGGTGACGGCGGTCCTCAGCATTACGAACGCGGCGACCGGGCAAACGGTGAGCGGCTTTGTGTATAGCAATGGGGTGGCGCCGATGCCGGGCGCGATGGTGGCGGCGTTGACGCTGACGAACCAAAATTACGTCAGCGGGGTGGTTGCCGACGCCACGGGCCATTACAACCTGGCGCTGAATCCCGGGACGTATATTTTGCTGCCGGTGCTGCCGGGTTTCTTCACGGACCAGAGCCTCCTGCCGGTGGTAACGCTGACCAACGGGGTGTCGGGGACCAATAATCTCACGTTGACGAACGGAGCGGTGACCATCTCCGGCACGGTGTTTGACGCGGGCAACAGCAATGCGCTGGGCGGCGTGTTTTTGCAGGCGCAGTCGGGCAGCTTGTTCGCGGTGGCGTTTTCGGACACGAACGGGAATTACACTTTTGGCGCGACCTCGAACAATTGGAAGATCAAACCGACTGCGGAACGGCTGGGACGGCGGGGTTACCTGGCGTTGCAAGGCACCACGCTGCTGGCGGCGGCCGGCGCGGGAAGCGTGGCCGACGCGAACATCGGATTCTACAAGGGGAATGCTCTTTTTTACGGTCAGGTGACCATTTCCGGCATACCGGTGGCGAATGTACCGATGAATGGCAACGACAACGGGCAACTTTTCAACAGCAAGGGCTATACGGATGCGAATGGGAATTATGGGGTGGCCGTGCTGGTGAACACGAACGTGCTGCCTCCCGACGCCACATGGTCGTGCGCGCCCAATCCCGGCAACGCCGCCAACAGTTTCCTGAATAATTACATTTTTGATCAATCGGGGAATGTGGGTTTCACGACCAACGAGGCCGAATTGCAAAACTTCATCGGTTTGCCGGTGACGGCGACGATTTCCGGGCGAGTGGTCAACAATGAAGGCAGGCCCGTGGTGGGATTGGGTATAGGCGCCAACTCCTCCACCAATGGGTATCAGTTTTCAACGGAATACGTGGATACGGATACGAATGGAGATTTTTCATTTGGCGCGGCAGACGGCCAATGGGATGTGAACGCCAATTGCTGCGGCAACGATGGCCTGGATAATTTCGGTTATTACGATCCATCCCAATTTCATATCGTCAACATTCCTCCGAACAATCCGGTGGTGAACTTCGTCCTGTATCCGGCGAATCTGCCGATGCTCGGCCAGCCGTTGAGATTTCCGCCGGCGCAGTTTAGTTTGAACCTGTATGGCGCGAGCGGTTACAACTACACCGTTCAGGTCAGCACCAACCTGGCGGCGACGAATTGGTCCACGGTGACGATTGTCAGCAATCTCCCCACCGGTCCGTATCTGATCAAGGATTTCCAGGCGACCAATTCCGCGCGATTTTATCGCGCGTTCCAAGGGCCGTGAGTTTGGGGCAGGAACTGTCGGCGCATCCCTGAACCGCAAGCGGCAACATGGGTGGGCGGCGATCATTCTCACCCCTGCCCCTGAACCGTCCGGGCTGCCGGAAGGTTTTGGATGGCTGCGACAAGCGGAGCGCGACGACGCTTTCAGTTTGAGCCTCCTTACGTTGGCTCCTACCTCCAGAGACGGGCGCGCCAACTGTCCGCGGGAATCGGCAGTTCCTGGTCCTAAAGTTAACATGGGGTCGTCAGGTAATGGAAAATCCGCCACACCAGCAGCGGTCCCAATTTTTGGATCGTAGCGGCGGCCATCCTGTCTGCCGTAGAGGGCGGCATCTTGCCGCCCGGACCCACGCCTGATTTTCCGCCGTTTTCCAATTTCAGCGCCGGGTCCGCCGGGCTGGAAGCGCCGGTCGCCTCGATTCATCACACCCATCCCGTAGCCGTGGCGAAGGCGGATGATAAATCGCGCCGGGATATTCGATGAGCAACTGCCAGGGCATGGCCACGGTTTAATCCTCCCGCCGCCGCCTGTCAAGAGTGGGACCCCTGCTATGGCCTGCCGGAAGCGAATATGCCGCACTCCTTCGTGATTCGGCCGGAACCAGAATACAAGGAGGAACGGTTTACGACGCCCTCCTGCTCAAAACCGCGGCCAAAGCTGGCGCGGACACGATTTACACCCTGAACCTGAAACATTTTCAAGCCATCGTCCCGCCGGATTTGCTCCCCAAGCTCTCCGCGCCGTAAAGCTCTCACGGCTCCAAGGGGCCGCCTTTCTCCGAGTTTTCAGCGAGGAAGCGACGCGACGAAAAATGATCCGAGATGTTTTTTGGTTCAACGCGCGGGCGGATGGGCCATTGCCGCGCCGTTGGTGGGGGAATGCCGGATTCCCTGTTGTTTTGCCTTGATGGCGAGGGCGAGATTTGCCAGCAAGGAAGAGTTGGTGGGCGCGATGTTCAATCCGGTTTGAAAGGCAGTGATGGCGTCATCCACTTGTCCGGTTTTGCCGAGGACATAGCCGAGCGTATTGAAGTTATCTGGATTGTTGGTCTCGATGGCGCAGAGACTTTTCAAGACCGGAATGGCGTCGGTATAGCGTTGCTTTTCAATTAATAGTTGAGACAGCATGGTCATGTCATCCGCGGAGGTGGGGTCGAGGGCGTGCGCCACCTGGATATGACCGATGGCTTCGTTGACGAGTCCTTGATAATAACACGACACGGCCCAGCCTACTTGGGTGCGGGGATCAGCCGTGTCCAGGTTCCACGCCAGTCGATAATGCCCGATCGCCTCGGCGAAACGCTGGTGGTGTGCGAGGCTGTCGGCCAGGCCCCGCTGGGATTCAAAATAGTCGGGATTAATATCCACCGATTTTTGAAAACTGTCCAAAGCGCGGTCCGGATCGGTCGAAGCCAGAATGAGGCCAAGATTGGCATAGGCCGTCCAACTGTTCGTGGTCACGGCCGCCATATGGGTCGAGAGAATGTCGCTATCCTGCCAATAGGCAATATCGTGCCGGGTGACGGCGATAAGAAAGATGGAAAGGATCGCGGCCAGCGCCCCCAAAGGCCGCAGCGGCAGGCGCACGGCTTCCGCCAGGTCTTTGATGCCCCACACGACGATTAGCAAGATGCCAATCATAGGAATATAAGTATAACGATCCGCCATGGCCTGGGGGCCGACCTGCTCGAGTATGCCGTTGACCGGGACGAGGGCCCCCAAATACCAGAGCCAGCCGACCAGGAGATAGGGCCGCCGCGCGCCCAGCGTGAACACCAGCGCCGAAAGCCCCAGCAGAACCACGGCGGACAACCATAATTCACCCGCCGGCCAGGAATGTGGATATGAGTAGTCGGCGCAGAGATTCAGGGGGCAGAAGATAAATCCCAAATAATGCGCGTACGAAATCAAAGCGGTTTGCAAACGCATTGTCAGCGCGGGATGGAGAAAGACGGACTTTCCGTTTTGTTCGGCAAGCTTGGCGACGAGGGCGGCGGGGATGATGAGGAGGAGGAACGGAATTTTTTCGGCGAGCAGCCAGAGTTTGGCCCCGTCCAGTTTGAAATCTGTAATCCGGCGAAGCGGCCAGTAATCCAACAACAGCAAGAGGCACGGAAACGTTACCAGGGTTGCCTTGCTCATCAGGCTTAAAACGAAGAGCAGGAGCGTGAGCACGTAAAAGCGTTCCGGATGGCCGCCGGTCTTTTTGGATTCTTCGGCATAACGAACGTAGGCAATAAACGCCAGCATCCCGAAAAAGAAGCTGACCACGTCCTTGCGTTCGGAAATCCAGGTCACGGACTCGACGCGCAACGGGTGAACGGCGAAGAGGGCGACGAGAATAAAGCTTGGCCACACTGCGCCGGTCATCCTTTGCAAGAGGAGAAAGAGCAGCGACACATTGGCGGCATGGAAGAGGATATTGGTCAGGTGATGGCCCCAGGGATGGGGACCGTAAAACTGAAAGTCCATCATGTGGGTCAGCCAGGTCAGGGGAACCCAGTTGGATTTCGACAAGGCGGTGAAGGACCAACAGATGCCGCTCCAGGTGAAGCCGTGGTTCACGCCGGCATTGTACAACAGGTAGTCGTTCTCATCGTAAAATTGGAACAGGCAATGCACCGACGGCCAGAACGTTCCGATTACCAGGGCGGACAACAGGCCGCAAAGCAGAAGCAAGCCGCCGGACGATCGGAAAAAAGTCCCGCGCGCGGCGGGAGCCGCCGGAGCGCCCTTTTTCTTTTTGTCGCGGGGGGGAAAATTGGATTTCTTCTTTGACATGCGCCAATCGTAGCGCGCCACGATGCCATGCTTTTATGAATGGTCAATGAAAATCAGATGGTGAACGGAGCCGCAAAAGGCGGAAGGCGACTTGCATTCTTTCGCCGCTGGATTAGTATAATTTCCCTTTAATTATGGAATTGAACAACAATGAAATCCGCCGTTATTCGAGGCACCTGATTCTGCCCGAAGTCGGTTTGGCCGGGCAAAAGAAGATCAAAGCCACGAGCGTGCTGTGCATCGGCGCCGGCGGGCTTGGCTCGCCCATTGCCATGTACCTGGCCGCCGCGGGCATCGGCCGGCTCGGCATCGTGGATTTCGACACGGTGGATTATTCAAACCTGCAACGGCAGATCCTCCACACGGACGCCGACGTGGGCCGCTCCAAGGCGCAGTCGGCGAAGGAAACCATTCATGGCCTCAATCCCAATTGCGACGTGGTGATCCATAACACGCGCATCTCGTCGGAGAATGCGCTGGACCTGATCCGGCCGTACGACATTGTGGTGGACGGCACGGATAATTTCCCGACGCGGTATCTCACCAATGACGCCTGCGTGCTGCTGAAGAAGCCGAACGTCTATGGCTCGATTTTTCGATTTGAAGGCCAGGCGAGCGTGTTTGCGCCGCATCTGGGGGGGCCGTGCTATCGCTGCTTGTATCCGGAGCCGCCGCCGCCGGGGATGGTCCCCAGTTGCGCGGAGGGCGGGGTGCTGGGAGTGCTGCCGGGCATCATCGGGTGCATCCAGGCGACGGAAATTTTGAAGCTGGCGCTGGGCAAGGGAAATCCGCTGGTGGGACGACTGGTGTTGTTCAACGCGCTGGACATGAAGTTTCGCGAATTGAAATTGCGCCGGGATCCACAGTGCCCCATTTGCGGGGAGCATCCGACGATCAAGGAATTGATTGATTATGAAATGTTCTGCGGCATCGAGCCGGAACCGGAGCAAAACGGGAATCCGGACGAGGTGACGGTGCAGGAGATGAAGAAGGCGTTGGAGAATCCGAATCTGGGCATCAAGGTGATCGATGTCCGCGAGCCGGACGAATACGAGATTGCGCGCATTACCGGCGTGCCGCTGGTGCCATTGAGCCAGATCGAACAGCGTTTCACCGAACTGGACCCGAACGCGCAGTATTACATCCATTGCAAGAGCGGCGTGCGCTCGATGAAGGCGCTGCATTTCCTGCGCGGACAAGGGTTCAAATACCTCAAGAACGTCAAAGGCGGCATCACCGCGTGGTCGGAGGAAATTGACTCGAACGTGCCGAGGTATTAAAATTCTATTGGTTGGAGACAAACTCACTCATAAATTCCTTGTCGAATTTATAACGCTTCAATTTCAGTAGGCCGGTTGCAGTCGCAATGATTCGGCCAAGCCTCGCGATTTCAGTTGCCGTTCATAAGCTTCCCGGCGGCGCAGCCATGTTTCGTAAAGACCTTTCCATCGGCTGAAATCCGTCCGCGTTTCATCGAACTCATCGTAGCGCGCGAGTTGGCCGGACGTGAACGCCGCGTGAAAGTCGGCGCTCAAGACGCCGTATTTTTCCTCGAACAACGTCATGCGGCGCTCCAACAACTTCATCTCGATGACTAACTCATGAGTTTCCATGCTGCGAATGTGATTGCTGCCCCGAGCCGTGTCAACAAACATTCCGGCTGGTGGCGCGCCGATCTTCACCCGCGCCCACCGGTTTCACCTTCACCACGCGTTTTGACTCACTCCTGGACAATCACTGGCATGCCAATCCAGACCAGCTTGAGCAGGTAAGCCGCATCCCAATTGGCCAGGCGAAAACAACCGTGCGATTCGGTCCTTCCGACCTGTTCGGGATTCGGCGTGCCATGAATGCCGTAACCGGTTTTATCCAGGCCAATCCAGGCGACCCCGACCGGATTGTTTGGTCCCGGCGGCAGGACCAGTTTGTGGCCGAGTTGTTGCAGTTCCGCCGACTCCGGGAATAGATCGGGATCCACGGTGTAATTCGGATTGGGGGCCACGACGATGACGTGCAGTTCTCCGACCGGCCTCTTTTCGACCTTGGCGGCAATACTGCACGGGAAGTGAACCAGCAAATTGGTCTGATCGTCGAACGCTTCCAGGTATTTATCCGATAAATGAATAACAATAAAGGCGGCCTGGCCGCCGGGGTCGGGATAGTTGACGTCCGGGATTTGCAGCGCCGTTCCCGCAGTCATATTGGTCCAATTGATTTTGGGGTTCAGTTCCCGGATGAGCAGTGGATGGGAATGCGATTTTTCTCCCAGCAATTCCAGTTCGGTTTCATAAGCCAGTTCTGACTGCTGTGATTTTTCCAGCCAGGTTTTTCCGAGCGGTTGCAAACTCTGCAAATCATTGGTGGTGACCAAATAATCAGTCAACAACGGCGCGTTAAGGGTCAGTTTTCCCCGGGTGTCGTCATCGAGCTTCCCGGTCAACGGCAGGTTTTGGATTTGCTGGAAAACGGTAATGGCCTCGCGGGTTTGCGAGCCAATGGCGGCGTCGATTGCGCCCGGCGAAATCCCGCGGCGCGCCAGGGCCACCTGGGCCTCCAAAACGTCGTGGACCGGGCGCGGAAAATCCGCGGGGGTTTGCTGCCAGACGGCCAATGGCGGAGGCGGACGTTTGACGACGGGGACCGGGACGGCGCGAACGATTTTTTTCGCCGGTTCATGCCGCCAAAGAAAACACACTCCGCCCGCGATCAGCACAAGGAGGAGCAGCCAGAGGAATTTGCCGCGGCGTTTTTTCCGCGCGCGGGGCATTGGATATTTCGGCTTCGAACGGCCAGGCACGCAGCGAGTTTCAAGATTCGGCCCCCAAGTTTCAAGTTTTTCAACCGGGCGCGGTCACTTTCAAATGAGTGGCGGCTTCGGCAATGAGCCGCGCCGCCTCCTCATAACCCACCATGCCGGTGTTGATGACCAGATGATAGCCGGTCGGATTATTGATGTCCGCATGGAAATACTTCTTCAAATAGCGCGCGCGGCCGCGGTCTTCCTTCAAACAAAAGGCGCGCGCGGCGGTTTTGGTCATGTTGTAGGCTTCATGGGCGTGTTCCATGCGCTTTTCCAAAGGGCACACCAGGCGGACATGGAGAACATCCGGCAGGGGGGACGTGATGACGTTTCCCCCGCGCCCGATGAGGATCACATTTCCCAGGTCGGCCAGTTTAAGCATCGTTTCGGAAGTTTCCCGGACCATTTTCCACTGGGGCGGTTGCGAACCGAGAAGGTCGGTAATAAAATCTTCGGTTTTGGAAACCCGGTCTTCGCGCATGAATTTGCTCAGATACTTTGGCAATTCGTGTTCCTCCAAAACTTTGTCCATCAGGTTGCGATCAAAAACGGTCCAGGGAATGGAATTTTTTGGCGCGGCTTTTTGGAGAAGGTTGGCGAGTTTTTCCGCCACGACCAGCGCGCCGCAGCCGGCCTGCCGGGATATGGTGACTGCCCTTGCGGCGTTTCTCATCGTGCCATTTCCATTGATCTCTTCCGAAGCCGCCTGACTCTGAATAAATGCCAGACAATTGTCCAACCCACTGCTCATAATCTTCTGTTGAGCCAATATCGCCCCGGGGGACAAAAAAGCAAGTATTTCGCGGCAATTATCCGCGAGCCAGCATTTGAAGACAGGCCGCCCGGATTTGGCCTGTCAACGGCGAGCGCTTCAACTTTTTGCCGTCCAGCCATTTGGCTTCGACGATTCCCAGCGAGGTCAACGAAAGGAACACGGCGTCGGCCTTTTTTATATCTTTCAAATGAATGTTTTTCTCGACGATCGGGACCTTCAATTGATGGCAAATCCGGCGCGCCAGGGCGCGTGTTACGCCCGGTAAAATTCCCGCGGCAATCGGCGGCGTAAAAACGATTTCGTTTCGGATCCAAAACAGATTGCCGCTCGTGCCTTCCGCCACGAACCCATCCGAATTGAGCAACAGCGCTTCGTCGGCGCCGGCGGCGTCCGCTTCGGCGCGCGCCAGAATTTGCGTCAGCTTGTTGGCGGTTTTGAATCGCGCAAGCGGATCACTGGCCGGGAGGCGAAAGGACGACGTGATCAATTTCCATCCGGACGTCGCGGTGGATTTCGGCGCTCGATGCAATGTCATGGCGAACGTTGGGTGCGTCGCGCCCCTCGGAGAATAGCCGCGCGCCCCCGGGCCGCGCGAGAGCGCCAGGCGCAGAATGGCGTCCGGCATTTTATTTTTTGCAATGAGTTCCATCGCCAAGGCCAGCATTTTCGGCTGTGAATACGGCAATTTGATCTTCAGAAACTTCGCGCCTTGTTCAAGCCGTTGGCGGTGCTCCCGCCAGCAGAACGGTTGGCCGTTATGGATGCGGATGGTTTCGAACAAACCGTCGCCATAAAGAAACCCGCGGTCCAAGACCGGGACGACCGCCAGTTCTTCCGGGACAAATTTACCGTTTAGAAAAGTGATCATCCTGGGGATTCTCTTGGCGCGCGGTTTGCCGTTGAAACTCCAAAGCGGCCAGAAACCCGCGCGCCTTGGCAATGGTCTCGTCGTATTCGGCCTGGGGATCGGAGTCGGCCACGATGCCGGCCCCGACGTTAAAATGGAGGCGGCCATCGGCGCAGATGGCGGTGCGGATGGTGATGCTCAACTGGCTTTCGCGGTTGAAACCGAGATAGCCGTGGCATCCGCAATACGGCCCGCGGGAAACCGGCTCCAATTCGTCGATAATCTCCATGGCCCTGAATTTGGGCGCGCCCGTGATGCTGCCGCCGGGGAAACAGGAGGCAAACGCGCCAAAATGGGTCATGCCCTTTCGCAAGCGCCCTTCGACCGTCGAAACCAGATGCTGCACCTGCGCGAACCTTTCCAACTTGGCCAATTCGGGGACCCGCACCGAGCCAAATTCGCAGACCTTGCCCAGATCATTCCGCAACAGATCGGTGATCATCACCAGTTCC
Source organism: Limisphaerales bacterium (assembly GCA_052140285.1). Classification (GTDB taxonomy): domain Bacteria; phylum Verrucomicrobiota; class Verrucomicrobiia; order Limisphaerales; family UBA11358; genus UBA11358. The sequence continues at coordinate 11,350 of JBKQUF010000017.1, forward strand.
GCGAGTTCCTTGGGACTGGTTTGCAGTTCGTAGGCGAGTTGGGCGTCGCGCATGGCGTCAGCGTCGCGCGGACGGGTCCCTTTGATGGGTCGGGTGACGATGTGCGAGCCGCTCATCCGCAGGAACTGCTCCGGCGAGGAGGAGACGATTTGGAAACCATGGCAATCCAGAAAGGCCGAATACGGCGCGGGCGAGACCGCGCCAAGATTCTGGAAAAAATTCCAGCCGGACATTTTCGCGGCCACCGTCAGCCGCTGCGACAAATTGACCTGATAAATATCGCCGGCCCGGATGTATTTTTGCGCCGCCGCCACCGCGGAGACAAACGCCTCGCGGGAAAAGTTGGAATCGGGCCATAACGACGTCTTCCCTCTCCCCTCAACGGGAAGAGATTCCCCCGAACGATTCGCGCCTTGACCCCCTGAACCCCCGATGTTCCTCGACACGTCCGCCGGTTTCTTCCTTCTCCCCTTAACGGGGAGAAGGATGGAGGATGAGGGGTGAGAATGATCGACGCCCTACTTTCTTGTCCCTTGAGGTGAGGCCGGTTTCTTCCTTCTCCCCTCAACGGGGAGAAGGATTGAGGATGAGGGGTGTGAATTATATCCGCCCTACTTTCTTGTCCCTTGAGGTTCATGGAAAGGTGAAGGGACCCCGCGTTCATGGAGAGCCTCCTTTCGATTTTCGAATGCATTGGGACCATGAATCGAAAGATGCTTCGCGCCGGTGCGAGAGCGTCGTGGAGCGCGGTGGCCGTGACACCGCTTTCAAATTGAGGGTGAGTTTAAATGGTCTAACGTCATGCCCCTCTCCGCGTCAGGGCAAAAGCGACGTCGCGCCTCGCTTGCCGCTATACTGCAAAACCTCGCGGCAGTTCGGATGGTTCATGGGAATAGCGGGCCGCAGCGCATATTTCAGCTTTTTAGCATTTGTCACAAATCCCTTCGCGTTCATTGCGGCCTTTGCGTGAGCCAGTTTTTTTAGTTCGTTTTATTTTGTGTGTTCCGCGGTTGAATTCCTCTTCAATCGCATCGTTGGCTAAGCTGGAAAAAAGACTTGCAAACCTGTTTAAGAAGTCCAGGGTGAAAAATGAATCTTCAATGGCAAACGACCTGTTCATTGCCCCCGCGCGAACAAAATTTCCTTGGGAGTATTTCCCGCGCTTTCCCGTCTGACTGAAAGTGGCCGATGATTCTGATTCAACCATGGACTGTTTATGAGAAAACTGATTTTCAATGGCAAAACCATGAGCCAATTTTTCATCATCGCGCTTTTGCTTTCCGCCGCCTTCAGCCTGAAAGCGCAGGCGGACGCCGGGGTGCCCGCCCAATACACCGGCATCGTGGTGGACGACCAGGGCCGGCCGGTTCCAGGCGCGGCGGTTGACTGCTATTACTATCAAACTTCCCCGGTGATGATGGGCAACATGATTCGGGACCCGGAACTCAAACAGCACACCGTCACCGATGCCAAAGGCGCCTTCGCGGTTGCTGCTTCACCGGATACAACTTTCGTGCTGGTGAGGAAGGCTGGCCTGGCTCCCGCCTGGAAAACCTGGACTTCCGGCGGCGACGATTCGTCGGATCCACTGGTTCTCACGGCGCCCACAACGTTGTCCGGCGTGGTTTTGGACGGGAACAATCAGCCGGTGGGGGATGCGGACGTATGGGTTTCGGAAGCCACCGTCGGGGTTGAGGTCAACTGGTCATCGCAACAGAATCAAATTCTCGGCTCGCTGGCGCAGCAATGTTTTTCCGCCCGCACGACGAGGGATGGCCATTTCAAAATTGAAAATTTTCCCGCCGAAGCCCACGCCGACCTGGCCGTTGCCAGTCCCGGCTTGGCCCAGCGCGCCGCTGCCGGACATTATCTCGGATCGCAGGAATATCAGTCCGGCCAGCAGGACATCCAACTCCTGCTCGGTCCGGCGGGAGTCATTGAAGGAAAGGTTGTTGTCCAGGAAACCGGCCAGCCGGTCGCAAACGTGGAAGTCTCGCTCCTGCCATACGATGGACAAGCCAAATCGCACGGCCCGGTTTGGAGCGGCGCTGACGGGTCGTTTCGATTTCCCGATCTTCAACCCGATAAATATAATGTCTGGGCCGTTATTCCCGGCCAGCCGCCGGACCTGGCAATCGTGCCGGATTACGACCTGGCAACGGTCACCGCCGGACAAACCAACCGCGACGTGCTCATCCGCACGACGACCGGCATTCTGGTGGAAGTCACCGTGGTTTCGACGAACGACCTGAAACCGCTGGCAAACGTGGCAGTTTCCTGCGAGCGATTGACGGCTCATACGGACGCTAACGGAAAAGCCATTTTCCGCACAATACCCGGCAAAACATGGTTCTCCGTTTCAAAACCGGATTGGTCGCCGGTAACCATGGACAACATCGAGCTTGGTCAAACCAATAGCGTTTTAATCCAGATGATCCCGCCGCCGCACATTTCCGGCATTGTGTACGATCCCATGGGCGTGCCGGCGTCCGGTGTCCGCGTGTCATTTCATCCGGGTCAATATCCCATGGCGCCATTTTACGAAGAGACCAACACGGACCAAAACGGGCGATATGAAATGATAATCCGGCAGAATTCAAATAGAAATTTCGCTTGGGATGGCATAATCAACCCAACGAATTTTGTTATGGCCCGGGACTTTGGACGGAACCTTGCCGCCATTCAGGAATTCGGTCCGACAACATGGACAAATTTTGACGAGTTGGGAATGGTTCCCTCAAATCTCGATTTGACGCTCCAACCGGGAATCACAATCTCCGGTTCCGTGAAGGACACCGACGGTGCGCCCATCACTAATGTCGGGGTAAACCTGACTGTTTTATCTGGCCATTCATTTGCTAATGTTGAAAACAAACCCCTCAAAGTGGATGGACAAGGTTCGTTTTCATTTCCGGCCTTGCCGCAAGGGCGGGAATACGACATTTTTAACCTCACTGCCAAAGGCTACGGTTCGGCGGGCGCGTCCCTGAAAGCCGAAGATGCAAAAACCAATCATTATGAATTTCCACCTTTCGTTCTCAAAAAGGCCAGCCTGATTTTAGCGGGCCAAGTGTTGGGCGTGGACGGCAAGCCCGCAGCCCAAATCCCCGTAAGGTTCTATGGTCAAGGGCAGCGACAGAATTTCGGCGAACCTATTAAAACGGACAGCAACGGGCGTTTTCTTTTCAACAATGTCTGCGAGGGCCCTGTCACCGTTTCCGCCGATTCCGAACACACCTCTGCGAATGCTCCGGCCCACGGCGGTGACACGAACGTGGTCTTTCGGCTCGGCATCACTCTGGTTCAAAACCGGCCATTTTTGACTCCGCCGATCACCGTCACCGGAACCGTGTACGATTCCCGCGGCCGACCGGCGGCGGGAGTGAAAATGTCCATGTTTTCCTATCAAACTGGTACGATCGCTTCGCAAACCGATTCCCGCGGGCGATACGAATTCACCTGGCAGAAGCGGTTGAACGGCGAGGAATCCGAATGGCTGTTGGCGCGTGATCTGAGCGCCGGCTCGGCGGCCTTTCATCCAATGGATGAAACAACGACGAATCTCGACCTGACTTTGCAGGATGGAATCACGCTTACCGCGCGGGTTACCGACACCGATGGCCAGCCGTTGACCAATGCCACCGCAACGGTCACGTTCTGGCATGAGAACAGGGGCACCGGGGTGGATTCGCAGCCCGTCACGGCGGATGAGCATGGCATTCTTCGCATCGCGGCTTTGCCACAAGGAGAAAGGTATTGGGTGAATATCGCGGCGCCCGGCCACTCTTCCGACACGCGGCGCGTCGAGGCCGATGACACCAGAACTAAATTGCTGGAACTGCCGCCCGTCGTCCTCACGCCCACGGATGGCGAAGTGTCCGGCCAGGTGCTCGATGCTCAAGGCAAGCCGGCCGCCGGAATCGAGGTGCAAATGTTCTCCGTCGGAATGCCCACCCCAAGTACGACCACCGATTCCAACGGGCGCTTTGAGTTTAACGGAGTCCGTCGCGGCGCACTCAGTTTTATGGCCGGACTGCCGATGGCGAACAGCAGCGCCTTAAGCAATTCCGGCAGGGCCGGGGGCCACAGCGGTGATACAAATGTTGTGATCCGGTTGGGAACCGACCGCAACCTATTCCCGTCTCTGGTGAACGCCACAACTTCCGGCACGGTGTTTGATCCTTCCGGCGCGCCGGCGTCGGGAGTTCTCCTGTCAGTGCTTTCAGCAGTCGGGTTTAACAAAACCGTTCGGAGTGATGCCGATGGAAAATATACCATGCAATGGCAGAACATGAATTCCATGCGGAACAAGGCCGTGCTGCTCGCGCGCGACCAGGAACACAATTGGGCCGCCGCCGCGGAAATGGATACCAATGCCGCGAATCTGAATATTCACCTGCTGCCGGGCCTCACCTTGTCGGGTGCGGTTCAGGATTCAAACGGCAGGCCCTTGACCAACGCCATCGTCGAGCTTGCTCCTTTTCCTCCCGACAACCCGATATCCAATTGGAACCGCCAGCCGCCAACTAACGTCACTGTGTCCGGCTCGTTCACCTTCAGTGCGCTCCCGCAAGGAACGCCTTATGGGGTGCGCGTGTCCGCCGACGGTTACGGCGCCAGAGACATCCGGGTGCCTGCCGCCGACACAAACACCAAACAACTTGACCTGTCAACGGTCGTTCTCACTTTCGCCGACCAGCGGGTGGCTGGAAAAGTGACCACGTTGAGCGGCAAGCTGAAGCCTTTATTTTGGATTTGCTCGCGCCGAATCGGGATGCCCGGCTGTTTGAAATTGTCAGCTTTGCCATTCTGAAGTTCTTTTACCACGACCAAACCGTTTATTTTGGCTATGACCTGAACAAGCTGACGAAAGAGCAATTGAAGCTTTTCAAGACGGGCAGAACGAACGCAAATGATGGCGGCATTGATTTTGTCATGAAACCGCTGGGCCGGTTCTTTCAAGTGACCGAAACCCTGGACGTGAAGAAATACTTTCTGGACATTGACAAGATTGAGCGTTTCCCGATTTCGTTCGTCATCAAATCCGATGAACCCGTCGGGACCTTGAACCAAAAGCTGAAAGACGGAGCGCAGAAACAATTTGGCGTTCAGCGTGTGGTGGATAGCTACATGGCCTGTATTGAGGAGATCATCAACATCCCCGTTCTGCGGGAGCGATTCCGGGAGGCGGAAGGCCAGGGTTATTTGCCGCAGATTCTCGATGAAATCGTGAAACAGAGCAAAGTTGAATTTAATTACGCTGAGGAAGCCGAAGCGGAAATTGAGGAAGATGAAGAAACGGATGATCCTGTTGATGCGGAATGATTTAACCAATTCACCGAGAATTTTTACGCAATCGTCATTCCCAATTCTTTAGTCTTGATGGTTTTGTAATGGTTCAGCGTGACTGTCACTTTTGGGTTAGTGGTTAGTAGAACGTGCCGGCTACGTTGACTTCCGAGATGGGCTGGCCCTCCAGCAAATGCTGCCGCAGAATTTTGACTTTTTCCTCCGGCGCATAGTGCCGGCGATTGTTCGTATTTTCGTTGTTCATGCTCTTTTCCTGTAGGTGGATAAGTAGCTTAATTCAACTCCCCAAAAATGTCATTCCGTCTGAACCGCAACAGTTTGGGAATTAGTCATTCAAGACTGTTATTTTCTGTTTCTGCATAACTTTACGCTTTCTCCGTTTTGTGCTTAAATCGCACCAATGAAAGCCAGCGCAACAAAACTGGAGACCGGGCCAAAAGCGACGTTTCTGCTTTCTGCTTTCCAATTTCTGCTTTTCCTTCCCGCTTTCTGTTTTTCGGTTCCTTATTGCGCGATTTTGCCCGATTTTGCGCGATTTTGCGCGCCTGGTCGCGACTTTCTCTTAGGCGTTTTTAAGTGTTTTAAGGCGTTTTTAAGCGGTGTGCGCGAATGGACGCGAATGGGCCCGACGCGGGTTAACGCGTTTTCACGTGAATTAACGCGAATTAACCTCACCGGCGGAGCGCGGTTTTCCGGCAACCTGTCCCCGCGGGCCGCAGCCCGTATTTCAGCATTTGTCACCATCCTCGGCTTATATCCCTCTCAACTCCTTTCATCGCCGTCGCGCCGGGCTTGTCTGTGTTGAAAAACAGTTTTTCTCAAATATGAAACTATGCCGATTTAAAAATAATACCGAGGCGGTTCACATCGGGTTGGTGGAGGAAAACTCCATGGTGCTCGACTTGACGCCGGCGGGGATCACGAAAATGTTTCCGCTACTGGAAAATGAAAACGCGGTCGCGGAACTGCGCCAGATGGCAAAACAAAAACTTCCCCGCATCGCGGCATCGGAGATTCAATTGCTCGCCCCGGTGGAAGGGCAGGAGGTTTGGGCCGCGGGCGTGACGTATCTGCGCAGCAAGACCGCGCGGATGGAGGAATCGGATTTCAGCGCCAATGCCTACGATAAAGTGTACGCGGCGGAGCGACCGGAAATTTTCTTCAAATCATTGCCGGAAAAAGTGGTGGGCAGCGGCGATCCGGTGGGCATCCGGCGCGACGCCAAATGGAATGTCCCGGAACCGGAACTGGCGTTGGTGATGAATTCGCGCGGTAAAATCGTGGGGCACACGATTGGCAACGACATGAGCTCGCGCGACATCGAGGGCGAAAATCTTTTGTACCTGCCGCAGGCAAAAATCTACACCCATTCCTGCGCGCTGGGGCCGTGGATTCATCTGGGCGCCAGTGAAACCGAAGCGCGCCAATGGAATATCAAAATTGAAATCAAACGCGGTGGAAAAATCGTTTTCAACGGGGAGACATCGGTGGACCAAATCAAACGCGGCTTTGAGCACCTGTCCGAATATCTTTTCCGAAGCCAGGCATTTCCGCATGGCGCGATTTTGCTGACCGGGACGGGAGTGGTGCCGCCGGACACGTTCACTCTGCGCGAGAACGATTCGGTGGAAATTGAAATTGGCGGAATCGGTTTGCTCAAAAATTCCGTGGTAGTAGTCTAAGCCAATGAATCTGCACGGAAAAAATTTCATTGGCGACCGGTTGAGTTCCGGCGCGGAAGAAACCTTTCACGCCATGAACCCCTCCGACAGTTCGCGATTGCCGGGTGAATTCCACCCGGCGGGCGAAAGCGACGTCAACGCCGCCATGGAACTGGCCGAGGCTGCTTTTGGGATTTATCGCGAAACCACCGGCGACCAGCGCGCGGCTTTTCTGGAACGCATTGCCGATGAAATCATGGCGCTCGGCGATGAGCTGATTTTGCGCGCGAAGAGCGAAACCGGTCTGCCGGACGCGCGGCTGACGGGCGAGCGGGCGCGCACGGTGAACCAGCTCAAAATGTTCGCCCAGGTCGTGCGCGAAGGCTCTTGGGTGGATGCGCGGATTGACACGGCGATCCCAAACCGGCAACCGCTGCCCAAAGCGGATTTGCGCTGGATGCTGATTCCCCTCGGCCCGGTCGTGGTTTTTGGGTCGAGCAATTTCCCCTTTGCGTATTCGGTGGCCGGCGGCGACACGGCGTCGGCGCTCGCCGTGGGAAACCCGGTCATCGTGAAGGCGCACGAGCGGCATCCGGGGACCTCGGAACTGGTTGCGGAGGCGATTCGGCGGGCGGTGGTGGCATGTCATTTGCCGGCGGGAACGTTTTCCATGTTGCATGGCCTGGGAAAAACAGTTGGTGTGGCGCTGGTAAAACATCCCGTGGCGAAAGCCGTCGGCTTTACCGGCTCGCGCCTTGCCGGGCGCGCGTTATTCGATGTGGCGGCGGCGCGACCGGAACCGATTCCGGTTTTTGCGGAAATGAGCAGCTTGAATCCGGTCTTTATCCTGCCGGAAGCATTGCGCGAACGCGGAAATCAAATCGCCGAGGGCCTGAAAAATTCAGTGACGGTCGGCGCCGGACAATTCTGCACCAAGCCGGGGCTGGTTTTTGGATTCAAGGATGAGGCGTTCGAGCAATTTCAAAAAAACCTGGCGCAACTCCTCGAAAACGTCGCGCCGACAACCATGCTGCACGGCGGAATTTTTGAATCGTACCACAAAGGGCTGGCGCGCGTTTCAAAAACCGGCGGCGTTGGCCTGGTCGGGCGTTCGGGGGAAAAACCGGATGCGATGAAAACACAGGCGGAGGCGGTGGTGGTGGCCACGGACGCGGCGACGTTCCGAAATAATCCGGAACTGGCGGAGGAAATTTTCGGGCCGTTCTCGGTTTTGATTTCCGCCCAGACGATTGCCGAGTTGGAGGACCTGGCGCGGAATTTGGAAGGCCAATTGACCGCCACGGTT
>JBKQUF010000018.1:0-4845 GCA_052140285.1 Limisphaerales bacterium
AGAGCGTGTCTGAAAAATGTAGCGGCAGGCTTCCCAGCCTGACGTAGAGCCGGCGCTTCCAGCCCGGCGGACCCGGCGCTCAAATTGGAAAACCGTGGAAAATCAAGCGTTGGTCCGGACGGCAAGATGCCGCCCTCTCCGGCAGACAGGATGTCCGCCGCTACGATCCCGGCGCAGTTTGATTTTTCAGACACGTTCTCAGGCATCCAATGGATAGGCCGTGGCCAATGTAGCCGTTTCCTCATTTTTTGCAATAAACCAAACGGCGCGGACTTTTGGCGTGGCGTGCGGCCATCCGGCGCGGGCAACGCGCCTTCAACGACAAAGTTCCGCCCAAATGGTGTGGGGACAATTTCGACAACTTCAAATTCGCGCGCGTGCTCCAACAAGGCCGTGGCCAATTCTTCCCATGTTTCAAGTTGGAATCCGAAACTGCGAAACAATTCCGCCTTGTGCTGGCCGTCGCGGTGGGTGGTTGAAAGCAGGTAGTGCGTGATTTTCCTGCCCGGCACGACGGCGCGCTCAACATTGGGCAGTTTCATTTTGCGGCTCATGTTGGCAAATTCCGCCGCCGCCGCAAGGATTCCCTCATCACCCAATCAAAAGCGCTGCCCTGCCGCGCCGGATACACTTCCCCTTGGGAAGATTGGCCGCTAAACTGATCGCGCGCATGGCCAAACCAAATTCCATCGAACTGCCGGATTGCCGGCCCATTCCGATTTTGTACGAAGACCGCTCGGTGATCGCCATTGACAAGCCGCATGGCTGGATGTTGGCGCCGGATTCGTGGCAGGAAACCTCGCGCAATTTGCAGGCGGCCATCAGTTCATCCATCGCCGGACGCGATTTCTGGGCCAGTTCGCGGGGGTTGAAATATCTCCGCTATATCCACCGTCTCGACGCGGACACGACCGGCATTTTGCTCTTCGCCAAAAGCCAGGGCGCGATTGAAACCTTTTCGGAATTATTCGAGACCCGGAAAATGGAGAAGACCTACCTGGCGATTGTCACCGGCGACCCGAAACAAAACGAATGGGTCTGCGAGCTGAAACTGGCGCCGGACAAGCAGCGGTTCAGAAAAATGAAGGTGGATGCGCGCCACGGCAAGGATGCCTGCACGCATTTCAAGGTTTTGGAACGGCGCGGAAAATTTACCCTGATTGAGGCCAGGCCGGTCACCGGACGCACGCACCAAATCCGCGTTCATTTGGCGGAAGCGGGCCTGCCGGTCGTCAGCGACGAGATGTACGGACGGCTGGAAGAGGATTTGCCGATGGGCTTGCGCGCGGTGCGGCTGGTGTACACGGACCCCTACACCAAAAGGCGCGTGGAAATCCACGCGCCGGTCGAACGGTTTTTGAAAGAGTACGGATTTTAGAAAATTTAAATAAAATCGCGGCGGGTCGAGAACACAAAGATTACAGAAGGGCATTGAGAGTTTTGGAATCTTCGCGTTTTTTGCGGTTGAATCCGGGAACTTTTCCAGCTTTGAAATTTCCCCCGCGGGCTGCTAAAGTAACGGCATGAAGCGAAAGAAAGCGCAGGTCGAAAAAGAGTCCGTCGGCACCATCGTCGGCGCGAAGTATCGCGCGCGTTGCAATCATTTGACGGATGGCGAGCGCGAAAAGCTCAACGACGAATTTATGAAACTCTACTATGGCGCCGGCCCCCGCCAGCCCGCTCGTCGCCGTTGACGCCAATGTCGTCATGGATTTGGGTGCGGCATCCGAAGCCGTTTTGGACGCACTGGCGACGATTCGCCAGCGACTTCGATCTTCTCAAATCATTTTGCCGCCGACTGCAAAGCAGGAACTCATTCACATTGCCCAAGAGGGTGATATTGCGGAAGAACGTCATCTTGCTTTGAACGCGATTGCCGCCGCCCGCCGGTCGCGCATTATTCCTGTCAATCTCATGCCAGTGGGGCACGGGATCGTGGAGCGCGTCGCGGAGCGGCTTCGTTCCGCAGATTTGCTTCCGGTTTCCGAAGTAAACGATTCGCAGTTGGTGGCGGAATCCGCATTGCTTGGGGCGCGGCTGCTCCTGTCGAGCGACCAGCATTTGCGGGGGATTGATTTCGCCCGCCTGACGATTGAGTTGCAGAATTTCGATTTGACCGCGCCAGTCATCGCAACGCCCGCCGAGGTAGTGCGAAAGTTTTTCCAGCGGTAAAAAGCTTTTGGCGTTCTTTTTGGCGATCAAGTGGCTGCGGGGATTTATGAACAGGCCCGGATATTTCATATTGCGCATGAAACGACGACAGACCGGAGCGCCGACAGGTTGTCGGCCTGGCACTTTTGGATTGCCGAAGCCGGTTGCAAACCGGCGCTCCGGCTTTGCGGTGTGAAATATCCGGGCTAATCCGCGTACTTGACGCTACAGCCGTAAGGTTTGGTCTGCGAAACTTCTATGGGTTTGCCAGCAACCAGGTCATCCACTGCCTCGCGGACGTAATTGCGCGCGGTTTTGGTATCGTGGGTCGGGTCGGGGACATTATCAATGGCGCCGTCATAGACCAACGTGCCGTCCTTGTTGACCACAAACATGTGGGGGGTGGTTTCCATGCCATAGAGGTGGCCGAGGGCGCCGGAACTGTCATCAATCCAGGCGTCCACGTGCATGTTTTCAGCAGCCATCTCTTTTTGGGCCTGGGGGTGGGTGCGATGGCTGGGGTTGGCGGGATTGACCGAGTTCACCAGCAGCCAGACTGCGCCTTTGGCCGCCAATTCCTTTTGTAAATCCTGCATGGCGCCGGTCGCATATTGATGGTGGCAGTAGGGGCAATCGGAATTATAGGATTCCAAAATGACGATCTTGCCTTTGTAATCACCTAAATGAACAGTCTTGCCACTGATGTCGGTGGCGGTGAAATCCGGCGCGGGCTTGCCCACTTCCACGGCAAGGACGGACGCGGCGGCGATCAGAGAAACGGCTAATATCGCGATGGATTTTTTCATAAATTTCAACCTTGTTGCGAATTAGACCCGCGCCCTTTAAAAATGTTCAAAAGGCGATACGATCCAATACTTAGCCGTAACGATGCAGTTAAAAAATGGGTGGAACGGGCAACTTGCCCGTTTTGGCGGGCTGCCAGCCCGCCAACCCGCAGCCGACGGCAGACCCCAAACGGTGACGAATTTCCGCCGTCCCAATGCGGCGGCAAGTTGCCGCCGCGCACGGCCAAGTTGGCCATGCCACCCAATTCAACCGCATCGTTCCGGCTTAGGCATTAGTCATTACGCCAAAACTCATGGAAAGACAGTCCCCCATCGCTCATCAGCTTGCAAAAAAACGAGATGCGCCCAACCCGGCGGAATGCGTCAGAGCGTGTCTGAAAAATGTAGCGGGAGGCTTCCCAGTTTGCAATAGAGCCGGCGCTTCCAGCCCGGCGGACCCGGCGCCGAAATTGGAAAACCGTGGAAAATCAAGCGTGGGTCCGGGCGGCCAGATGCCGCCCCCTACGGCAGACAGGATGTCCGCCGCCACGATCCCGGCGCAGTTTGTTTTTTCAAGTAAACAGCTTGAACCTTTTGGCGGGGTTTTTTTGAAACTCCTTTTTTGAAAATTCCTTTGCGAACTTTGTGGCCTTTGCGTGAGGCCATTTTTCAACGGCATCGTTCCGGCTCGGGTTCAGGAGCCAAGTGGAAACTCAAAAATCAAGTATGCGCACCAGAACGACGATGAAAAATCTTCGCCGAACGCGGCCGAAGTTGCACTGTGAAGAGGGCACCCGGGAATCCGGCTATTTGGCCGCCGGCACTTCCCTGACTTCGTCCTCGAGGTTGCGCTCGATGTGGCGGTCCAGATCGGAGAGGCTGCCGGCGCAGGTCGCCGCCTGAACGCGCTCCACCATTTCCGCGGACCAATCCTCTTCTTCCACCTGCTCATTGATGAACCAGTGCAGGAGCACTTGCGCGGGATAATCCTTGGCCGCCAACGCCGCCTCATAGACGGCATTGATGCCGAGCGTGTTGCCGTGTTCCTGCGCCTGCGCTTGCAGGGCGGCTTCCAGCAGCGTCTTGAAATCCTGTTTCGGCGCGGGCAGCGCTGTCACTTCCGCCGTCACCCCGCGGTCGGTGAGATGCTTGAGAATTTTCTCCGCATGCACGCGCTCCTCGCCCGCCTGCTTGATAAAGTATTTGCCGAACCCCTTGAGGTTTCGGACATCGCACCACACGGACAAGGCGAGATATGAATGCGCGGCGGCAAGTTCCTGATTGAACTGACGGTTGAGTTCTTCAATCACCTTTTGAGAGACCTTGGATTTCGACATGGTGATGGTTTAATGTTTGGAGCCGGTAATGGCAAACATAAACGACAACATAAACGTCAATCGCGTGGCCCGAATATTTCACACCCGCAAGGGAGGAGCGCCGGTTTGCAACCGGCTTTGGCATCCGAAAGTGCCAATGAGATACGCCCCATCATTCCGGTGGCGGTGGCTGGACCATGAACCGAAGCAACCGCGCGATGCGGGCGGGGCAGTCCGATTCGCGCATTGAACCTCTGAACCCCAACAGTTCCTTGTCGCGTCCAATCGCGACCTCCCTCTCTCCTCAACGGGGAGAGAATTCCCCGAATGATTCGCGCCTTGACCCCTGAACCCCCGATGTTCCTCGACACGTCCGCCGGTTGCTTCCTTCTCCCCTCAACGGGGAGAAGGATTGAGGATGAGGGGTGAGATTTATATCCGCCCGTCCTTCTTCTCCCCTGAGGTTCAGGGTGAGGTGAGGGTCCCCCGGGTTCATGGGGAGCTTCAACCTCCAACAATGGACGCGCATCGGGGCCGTGAACCCCAAATTTTCCCAAGTCCGCCGATGGTGACTTCCCTCTCCCCTCAACGGG
>JBKQUF010000019.1:0-5154 GCA_052140285.1 Limisphaerales bacterium
AGCCGTGAGGAAGAAGGTTGGCTTTGATGTAATTGGGTTGGAACAGCTACGACGCTTTTGGCGACACCGTCACCGAAGATGAAGTGATGTCCAACGCCAATTACATCAAAGCCAACCTTCTTCCTCACGGCTGGAATTATGTTGTCATTGACTTCCGCTGGTATGATCCCGAGCCGCCCGGTAACGACCATCTCCTCAACCAGCTTCGCAGCGGAGCCAAACTTCCCGCTGACGCTTTCGGACGTTTGCTTCCCGCCGAAAACCGTTTTCCATCCAGCGCGGACGGCAAAGGCTTCGCGCCGCTCGCCGACCGGCTTCACAAAATGGGTCTCAAGTTCGGCGTGCATTATATGCGCGGCATCCCAGAGCAGGCGGTGCGGGCCAAGACTCCCATCGCCGATTCCACATTTACCGCCGACGAAGCTGGCGACACCAACCGGCCTGGTGAATGGTGCCCGGATATGTTTGGCGTTCGCAACAATGCCGCCGGTCAGGCGTGGTATGATTCCTTATTCAAGCAATTTGCCGGCTGGGGCGTTGATTTTGTGAAGGTTGATGACATCTGCCCCAACTACCGCACCGCCGAAAGCACAATGATCCGCAACGCCATTGACAAGTGCGGCCGGGCGATCGTCTATTCGATTTCCGCCGGGCCGCCGGCTCCAAGGGACGCCGAGCATGTCGTAACCCACGTCAATATGTGGCGCATCTCCACCGATTTTTGGGACAGGTGGAGCAGCCTGAATCATCAGTTTGACCTCATGTATCCCTGGCACGATTTCATCGGCCCCGGCCATTTTCCCGATGCCGACATGATTCCATTTGGACACATTTGCATCCGCTCCAAAGCCGGCGGCAATGACCGCGTATCCCGCTTTACCCACGACGAACAGATCATGCTCATGTCTTTCTGGTGCCTCGCGCCTTCGCCGCTGATGCTCGGCGGCAATCTGCCCGATAATACCCAATGGGATTTGGACCTCATTTCCAACGACGAAGTGCTTGCCTTGGATCAGGACCCGTTGGTCAAACCCGCCACCCGCGTCAGCCAGCAAGGCGCACCGAACGCGCACACCGAGGTTTGGGTTCGTGAGTTAAAAGATGGCAACCGGGCGGTCGGGTTGTTCAACCGCAGCGGCACCGCCACAGAAGTGACTCTCAACTGGGATGAAGCCGGACTTTCCGGCAAGTGGATTGTTCGCGATCTCTGGCAACACAAGGACTTGGGAACATTCGACACAAAACTCGTGATGCAAGAGCCAGCACACGGAGCGATATTGTTGAAACTCAATCCGGCCACAAAGTAATAGGCATCTTGAATACAAATTCATGAAAGCAAAAATATTTTCCATTCCTATCTGCATGATGCTTTGCGTCGCGGCTCACGCAGCGGAACGCAATGTCAGTTCGTCGGATGGGAATGTAGCAATCTCGGTGAGCCTCGGACTCCTAACAGAAATCGTATCTGACCAAGCGGTATCCGGCAGTTTTCCACTGCTGGCGAGCAAACAGCCCGCGATTATTTATCTTGATCCGTCGGATTGGCCGGGCGTGTTGCGCGCTGGCGGAGATTTGCAGGCGGATGTCGAGCGCGTGACAGGCATCAAGCCAACTCTATCCACCAACGCTGTCCCAGAAGGAAAGTTTGCAGTCATCATCGGAACAATCGGCAAAAGTCCATTGATTGATGGCTTGGTCAAATCCGGCAAGCTCAAAGCCGATGCCATCGCTGGTAAATGGGAATCCTTCGTCATCACCACGATTACCAATCCGCTTCCCGGTGTGGATCAGGCGCTCGTCATCGCCGGCAGCGACAAGCGCGGGACTATTTATGGCATTTACGAAATCTCCGAGCAGATCGGCGTCTCGCCCTGGTATTGGTGGGCGGATGTCCCGTCGAAGCATCACGAAAATCTGTTCATCAAAGCTGGCACTTACACCCAAGGGCCGCCGGTCGTGAAGTATCGCGGCATTTTCATCAACGACGAAGCGCCCGATTTTTCCGGTTGGACTTCGGCCAAATTCGGCGGCGCCAATCGCGGAGTGTATACAAATATGTTCGAGTTGCTGCTGCGACTCCGTGCGAATTTTCTCTGGCCCGCGATGTGGAATAACGCCTTCAACGAGGACGACACGAACGACCCCGTGCTGGCCGATGAATACGGCATCGTCATGGGCACCTCGCATCACGAACCCATGATCCGCGCCCAGAAAGAATGGGCGAATCACAAACAGCAATACGGCAACGGCGTGTGGGATTACGCAAAGAACGAAGATGGCCTGAAGAAGTTTTGGACCGAAGGCATTGAGCGAAACAAGAACTACGAAAGTATCGTCACCGTCGGGATGCGCGGGGATGGCGACGTTGCTATGCCGGACGCGGGCGGCTTGGAGGCGAACAAAAAACTGCTCGAAAAAGTCATCACCGACCAGCGCCAGATTCTGGCGGAACACATGAATGCGGATGTGACGAAGATCCCGCAACTCTGGGCGCTATTCACGGAGGTGCAACAGTATTACGACGCCGGTTTGAAATTGCCGGACGACGTTACACTGCTTTTTTGCGATGACAACGTCGGGGATTTGCGCCGTTTGCCGACGCCGGAAGAACGCAATCGCAGCGGCGGCGCGGGAATTTATTTCCACATGGATATGCACGGCGGGCCGTTTTCGTATCAATGGCTAAACAGCAACCCGCTGCCGAAGGTTCAGGAACAGATGAATCTCGCCGTTCAATACGGCGCGACCCGGATTTGGATCGTAAATGTCGGCGATCTCAAGCCGCTCGAAATTCCGCTGGAATTCATCATCCGCTACGGCTGGAACCCGGCGGCATTGACCAAGGATGACGTTGCCGATTATCAACGGCGCTGGGCCGAGCGCGAATTTGGTCCCGAACACGCGGATGAAATCGCCGACATCGTTTCCAAATACGCCAAATACAATGGCATTCGCAAACCGGACCTGCTCAATCCAACCGTGTTCAGCCTGGTCAATTATCGTGAAGCCGAAGTTTTTTCCGACAAGTGGAATGACATCATGACGCGGGCGCAGAAATTGAGCGAATCAATTCCACCCGATCAAACGAACGCGTATTACGAATTGGTGCTTCACCCGACTTTGGCGTGCGGAAACTTGGTTGATCTTTTCATCGCCGCCGGACGCAACGCGCTCTATGCCAAACAAGGCCGCGCCAGCGCCAATGCCGAGGCCGCGCAGGTGCGGGCATTGTTCAAGAAAGATCAAGACCTCAGCGATTATTACAACAACGTGCTGGCCGGTGGAAAATGGAAACACATGATGGATCAACCCCACATCGGTTACACGAGTTGGGCTCCGCCAAACCGGAACATTATGCCCAGAGTCACTGAAATCACAGTGCCCGATACGTCCGACTTTGGAGTCGCGGTGGACGGTTCAAATTCAGCGTGGCCAGGCGGCAGCAGTGAACCTGCTTTGCCCGCGTTCGATTCGCTGAATCCGCAGCGTTCGTATGTGGATGTTTTCGCCCGAGGAAGTCAGCCAGTTCAATTCAAAACAACTGCCGATCAACCGTGGATTTCTTTGAATGAAGCCAAAGCTCCCGGTGCGGGAGATGACCGTCGTGTTTGGGTGGACATTGACTGGAACAAAGCTCCCGTCGGTGAAACTCAAGGCACAATCACAATTAGCGGCGGCACCAACACTCCCGTGAGCGTGAAAGTGTCCGCCATCAAAGCCACCGCCGAACAAGCCAGCGAAGCCAAAGGATGTTTTGGCGGATTGACCGGGCCGATTTCGTTCCTCGCTGCGGATGCCACGGCGAATGTTCCCGTCGGCGGAGTGCGCTGGGAAAAATTGCCGGACTACGGCCGCGTCTCCACCGCCATGGAAGTTTTTCCGGTGACCGCTGACACCATTGAACCGCCCAACCCGTCACCGCGTCTGGAGTATCCGGTTTATTTTGCCCGCGCTGGAACTTACAATGTGGACGTGATCACCAGCCCGACCTTGGACGTGATTCCCACGCGCGCATTGGCGCTCGCCATCTCAATTGACGACCAGCCGCCCCAAGTCGTGAACGTCTTTACCCCGGCAACATTCAAGGATGAAGATTTTCTTGGCAGAAATTTTAACGACAACACTCGCAACAACACGCGCGTCCTGCACTTCAATCAGACCATCAGCACCCCGGGCAAGCACACGCTGAAGATTATTATGGTTGATCCGACCGTGGTGGTGATGAAGGTCATGATTCATGACCAACCCATGCCGACTTCCTATTTTGGTCCGGTGCCAACCAGTCGACACAGTGAACAGTGAGTTTGGAATTGCTGGAATCAAATTCACAACTCTGCCTGTTCTGGCAAATGCCAGTTTCATTTTTGCCACCCCTGATCTGTCCGAGTTGGGAGTGGTCAAACCCGAATGCGAATGGGGGCAGGTGGCTCGAACCCATCGTCTCGGAAACACTCTGGACGTAAGTGAACAAGATCATCGAGGAACAGTTGAAGTCGTGGAAGAAGCCCTTCCGCGTGTCGGTGCAGGTCTTTGGCACGCTTGACCTCTGCGTCCGCTGCGGCTCTCGACCCGATAACTCAGACACGGTTCCGGGGTTTCTTCGCCAACTCAAAATTTTTTACCGAGCATCTTCTGTGGGTCAATCAGAACTGGTCCGACAAGGTTACAATCCTAGCCGCCCACGAATGCAAAATCCAGAAAATCCGGTGCGAAATGGTATGGTGGGCGCTCTGATTCTGAACTCCCGTTGAGAGCCCGCTTGCCTTATGATTTAGCAGTGCGTAAACTCGCCAAACGCAGTCCGAAGAATCGGACGAGACCACTGCTTCCCCATCCTGCGGCGAACCGCAACGGCAGCGGGTGCATTGACAACGACGACAATTTTGAGAGCATTCGGCCTGTTAATCGAATCACTTTTCAATGAAAGGGTCAGTCCTAGAAAAGTGACAAATTAGGCTTTACAGGACGGGGCGGGCCGGATATTCTTGCTGCGATATGGCCAGAGCGTTGCGCATTGAATATCCGGGCGCGGCATACCACGTGATTGTTACGAACTTTTTTGACATCGTAAAAATGGCCGAATTGGTGTCGTAGGGTTTTTGGACGTTTGACCGCACTGCCGTCGTAATTTGCAGCCGAATAGCCGCGCTCTGA
>JBKQUF010000020.1:0-3883 GCA_052140285.1 Limisphaerales bacterium
CGTCTGGCCTACACCCAGAAGTCGGAGGGGCAGAACCTTCCCGGGCGACCATTGCCTCGTTGCATAACCAGAAGTGCGCCGGTCTCTGACACCGGAAGTCCGGGTGCGATTCCCGGCGAGGCAGCCAACTTGTGCCAGCGAATTTACACGCCAATTTGGAAGCAAAATGCTAAAACAAGTCCGCGCTTGAAAATCACCGATTCATTTGCCGCCATCTGGTTCGCCGCATTCAATGCAGCGACATTTCTCGTGTTCGGATTCGACAAATGGAGTGCGCAACGGTCAGGCTGGCGCGTGTCCGAATCCATACTCGTGATGTTGGGTGCGCTCGGCGGCTGGCCCGGTGGTTTGCTTGCCATGATTGTGTTCCGGCATAAGACCGCCAAGTGGACATTCAAGATCAAGTATGCTCTCGCGCTGATTCCTTTCATTGCCGCAATTTTGGCCTGGCTTCACTGGCGCTGACCATTCAGGCCACTTCAATAACGAACAAACACCTCGCCGCGAAACGCAGTGGCAGTGTTTAAATTTTTTATGAGTGACATATTAAATAAGTCCATCGTGCTCGTGCTCAACCGCAACTGGCAGGCGATCAACATTCGCACGCCTGCGGACGCATTCTGCCAGATGGCCACGAACGCCGCCACCGCGCTAGAGATCGAAGGCGAGAACCACATTCGTCCCGTGACTTGGGACGAATGGATCACGCTGCCCGTCCGCGACGGCGACAACGCCGTGCGCACCGTGCATGGCGCGATCCGCGTGCCGACCGTCATCGTGGCGGTGAACTATGCCCGCGTGCCGAAGAAGCGCCCGAAGCTCTGCGCGAAAAACATTCGCGAGCGCGACGGCAACCGCTGCCAATACACCGGCGCGTTGCTGCGCCCGGACGAAGGCAGCCTCGACCACGTCGTGCCCCGCTCGCGCGGCGGCCCGGACACGTGGGAAAACCTCGTGTGGTCGAGCCGGCAGGTCAACACCCGCAAGGGCAACCGCCTGCCGCACGAAGCCGGCTTGAAGCTGCTCAACGAGCCGCGCGCGCCGAAGGAGCTGCCGGTGTCGGCGCTCATCCGCAACGCCCACGGCATCGCGGAATGGAAACTGTTCCTGAATGAATGAAACAACGGGAGGGCGAGTGTCAAAGCTCGCTCTCCCAATTAAAATCGAATAAACAATTACGAATACGCCAACACTGCAAAATTTCAGCCCAATTTTATGGAAAATAAATCTGAACAAAAATCGAGTTTGCTCACTGAGGAAGAAGCGAAGCTGTGGGATTTTTATCTTTCGGTTGGAGTGGTCGGCGCAGATGAACTGCGAAAAGAATTGGGGCTCGATGAATTAAATTTCCGACGTTTAGCGCCAAACCTGAATCGAGAGCCAAAACGATATTTTCTCTACAGGGTTCTCGATGAAATCCAAAAAGCTGCTTTGAAGATTTCTGACTGGAAGGAAGCCCTTTCGGAGATTGAATCAGACAAGATGCAGCGAATTGATTATGAAGCCATCATCGACGACCAGCAGTTCCGAGCTCGCAAACTTGCTGAAGTGCTTGTTGATGCCATTCTCTTTTCGACAACCGACGACCAAGCTCATTTCGGCGATTACTTCTTCCTGCATGAATTGAATGAGTGCGCGCGGTCGCAGGAGGATCGTTACGAGTTCTTTGGCCATCATAACAAGAATGCTGAATGGAGCGCGAATCGGCTCTGTGAGGAAATCGGAAATTTGGAAAAGGCTGGGCTAGATCCCAAGAGCCGCTGGTATGTCAAAGAAGGCCATGTGCTGAATGAGAAGTGGACAAAAAAAGGAGTGCCTTTCTCTTCGTTTCGCGACCGTTACAAAAAAATTCTCCCAATAGCACTTCCGAGCGAATTTAACACTATCGGTAAGTCTTACATTCACGCCTACAGCATGTCGAAGGATGTGCATTTCACACCGCACGACACGAGCTCAAGCTTTGACGAAGAGCACATTTTCCGAGGCGTTGATCGAGTCGGATTATTGATATTGGCACTCACGATTCGCTGCCAGTTACTTTTCGGCCGAGTTCCAGAAGGGATGAACAAGCGTTATCGCGAAATGCATGACAGCAACACAGCACCGGCAGAATTGGCGCAGTCGTTAAAAGCGAAACCTGCTGAGATAGGCGACATCGTGTGGATTCATGGTGATTATGCTGAAGTCTTGAATGTAACAACGAGCAAATATGGCTATCCAGCCTATCATGTTAAATATATTGAGCACGCACCGCTGGGCGAAATCCCAGAGGACTGGTTTGCAGGTTTTGAAGTCAAGCTGGTGGCGAGAAAAGCACAAATCGAAAAAGCCGCAGATGCTGTCGCCGAGGAAATTCAAAAATCAGAGGGGAAGCGCGAAGACCGAACAGAACTTCTGAATTGCGCAAAGCGCGGCGTGGTTAAACTGTCAATTTATCAGCGACAACTTCGCCAGCAATCTTTTAAGACGCCTTCGACGAGTGCGACGGATTCAGCGCCAAAACCAAACAACCCACCAAAAACTGGTTGAACGCATGAACACGAAAGATTTTCTCCGACTCGGCGTGCCGTTGGGTCAGGCGACCCGCCGCGCAACGGATTTTATTTCCAAATTCATCCTCGGCGGCGGCGACAAATCGCGGTTACACGAGGAAGTCGCGGCCATCGTCGCCAATCCATCGGCGTTCGTGGACGACCCGCTGCGCGGCCAGTTTGCGAAGGCGTTGCTCAACGCGCCGCCACCACCGCGCGCCGCGCCGGTGAAATACCGGCAGTGGGGCGAAGGTCTCGAACACGACGCGGTGATGCAGATGGAGAAGGCGTGTCTGTTGCCGGTGTCGGTCGCGGGCGCGCTCATGTCGGACGCACACGTCGGCTACGGCCTGCCCATCGGCGGCGTGCTGGCCACGGACAACGCGGTGATTCCCTACGCCGTCGGCGTGGACATCGCGTGCCGGATGAAAATGACGGTGCTGGATATTCCGTTGCGCGATCTGGAACAGAAGCAGGACCGCCTCACACGCGCCATCGAGATGGAAACGCGCTTCGGCGTGGGCGCAAATTTCAAGGAACGGCGCGCGCATGATGTGCTGGACGCGGATTGGTCAGTCAGCCCGATCACGAAGCAGAACAAAGACAAGGCTTGGTCGCAGCTCGGCACGAGCGGCAGCGGAAATCATTTCGTGGAGTTTGGATTTTTTACCGCGCACGGCAAAATTCAAAATCTTGAGCCGGGCACTTATCTTGCATTGCTCTCGCACAGCGGCAGTCGCGGCACGGGCGCGGCGGTGTGCGATCATTACAGCAAGATTGCCGTGAACCTGTTTCCCGATTTGCCGAGTGAATTAAAGCGGCTCGCGTGGCTGTCGCTGGATACGCAGGAAGGACAGGAATACTGGAACGCGATGAAGTTGATGGGTCAATACGCGGCAGCGAACCACGCGTGCATCCACCGGCACATCGCGGAACATCTCGGCGCGCAGGTGCTGCTGGATTTGGAGAACCACCACAACTTCGCCTGGAAAGAGAAACACGCCATTGATGGCGTTGAACGCGAAGTCATCGTGCATCGCAAAGGCGCCACGCCGGCGGGCGCGGGTGTGCTGGGAATAATTCCCGGTTCGATGGCCGCGCCGGGGTTCGTGGTGAGCGGAAAAGGAAATCCTGAATCGCTGAACTCGGCATCGCACGGCGCGGGCCGCGCCATGAGCCGCAAGGCCGCCAACGAAAAGTTCAATTGGAAAGACGTGAACCGTTTCCTGCGCGAGCGCGGCGTGACGTTGATTTCCGCCGGTCTCGACGAAGTGCCAATGGCCTACAAAAACATCCGCGAAGTGATGGCGGCGCAAAACGATTTGGTCACGGTGCTCGGCCAGTTTGATCCC
>JBKQUF010000021.1:0-2901 GCA_052140285.1 Limisphaerales bacterium
GGCTCGTTGGTAAGATAGATCCATCCCAGCAAACTTCCTCTGCCCGAATAAAGAGATTGGTAGAGCGGGATGCCTCCATTTTGGGTAATCGGCACCGACCATAGGAAGGGCGTACCGTCAGCCAGAGATCCGCCCAGAGTGGAGATTCCACCCAGGGTGTTGGTGATGGCGGCGTAACCGTAGCCATCCGGGCTTTCCTGCGGCGCATTGGTGTCTAGCGGCAACAGCAAAGTGAACTGCCCGGCATAATTTGGGATGCTGCCGGATTGGCGGTCCCTGCTGGAAAGAGAATCTATATGAAAGAAGCTTCGGAACAGGTTGTTGAACTATTTCGTGCGCCAGCCAGAATCCCCAACGAAAGCGAGTGTTTTATTGGTATAAATCACCCTAAAAAAATGGCTTGCATTACCGGCACAGTACAAGTTTTTTTGTAAAATTCATGCAATCGCCCATTTCGAGGAAAAAAGCAATCGAGGTTACCTCCAACATCGCATAGCGAAGGCCTGGATGCTCATGAAGATCTGGCCGCCTTCCACCGTTTCGCGATAAATCCTGATTTGTCGCCCTGGTGAAATTTGAAGTTCCCGACCAGCCGTCCTTGCGCCAGCGCTGCCCAGCCTTTCCCAGAGGTTTCATCCATTTCGTCAAAGCCGGTGAATGTGAACTCTGCTTTTCCGACTTCGTTGATCTCCCAATCCAGTTCCAGGCTGACAGCCCCAAATCGCATTTCGCCCCTCCCACCCTTTTGAAAGGAAACGAAACCCGGTTCAACCAGATCAATAAATTCCCGGTCCCATTGCTCCATCTCAATCAAAGGCCATTTCCCGATAAAATTATTTTGCATGATTGAGCCGCCGGGGTTCACGCAACCGGGCGGGGGTCTGCGCTCTCCTGCGCCCACTTTTTCCCTTCCTCTGTGGTTCGGTACCGCTGCAACCGACTTCTTGGTTTGTTGGCTATCGAACGCTCAAGCCTGCCTTTGGCAATGAGCGCATTGAGATAATTCTCCCGAAAGGTTTGGCGGTGTTTGACACCAACAATCGCCTGGATTTCACTCGCCTTGCGGGGTTGCTCGCAGAACCGGAGAACCTGGATGGTGACTTGGCCGGTGACTTGGCGGCTCGCCCGGCTCTTGAGTTCCTGGGCTTCTTTGATAAACACGGGATGAAGTGGCAAGCGCACGAGGAAATAGGTTCTGTTTCTGTCAGTTTCAAATACGGGCCGTGGAGAGCCGTTCGCTCGCATCGCCTTCAACATCTTTGGAATGCCTGTGCCCCGGCCTTCCGTGAGGCTGGGTTCCTTCAAAAACTCGCCAAACCGCTTCCGAGAAAATCAGATTGTTCCGACTTTGCGCGCCAGGAAATGAGAGCGACAATTAACGCCAAGGCTGAACTAAAGGTCCGCTGACTTCGACAGAACGGCCCCGGTCAGACCGTCTCGGTCATGGACCACCCCCCCCCTCACCAATCGCCCCGCGAGCCGCGTCCCGACCGCAGTGAATCCGTGATGCCCGCCGCTTACTGGGAAAAAACGGGATCGTGCCGCGTTCCCGGATTGAACTGGATGGACGGTGAAAATGTGATCAATTCCCAAGTGTTGTCAACATGAATACCACAAGCATTGCGTCTGCCGGTGCCGCCATCTTTCTTCTTTTCTTTGGGGGGGCGACAGAATGCTCGCCGGTTTCCATCAACACAGTCTGGCCGCGGTACCGGGGCTTGAGATCCGGGAAAATCAGCCGGGAGCGGGTCTATGGATGCGGCCGACAAGCCGGGGTCTGCCGCTTGACATCCTCCCGGCCGTTTGGCAATATCCGGACAGAATGAGTGCGAGCAAGCACCGATATCTTCTCGTTCGCGCCACCCTCCACGGCGTCAAGATGGAGTGGCGCACCCAATAGCAATTCCTCATCAGTATCTTTTATTATTATAATTGCAACTAACCAAAGCCGGCCATGCGCCGCTCATTATTGAAAAGGAAGGAGACCAGATATGCGCCAGACCTCATGGCATTTTGCCCGCTTCATCAATCCCGGCGTCTTGTGCGCCGCGCTTGCCGCGTTTTCGTTGCAAGCCGCTCCCGGCATCACGTC
The DNA here is from genome assembly GCA_052140285.1 of Limisphaerales bacterium. GTDB lineage: Bacteria > Verrucomicrobiota > Verrucomicrobiia > Limisphaerales > UBA11358 > UBA11358. The sequence continues at coordinate 2,093 of JBKQUF010000021.1, forward strand.
GGTCAGCAAGAACACGGAGGCGGTAGGCCAATATGAAAAGCTCGAACTCACGGTAGGGCTGACGGCAACTTATTCGAACGCGTATGATCCGGATCAAATTGACTTGTCGGCGGAATTTACTTCGCCCGAAGGCAAGGTCTGGAAAGTCAATGGGTTCTACGGAGCGGATCAGATAGCAGCACCTTTCTCTCCTGGTGGCCGGGGAGGGCGGGGAGCGGTGACGCTGACCAATTTCGCGTGGAGAATCCGCTTCGCGGCCAATGAGACGGGCAATTGGAAATATGTCGTCAGCGCCAAGGATTCCACCGGGACGACAAAGAGTTCGGAGGGCATGTTCGCCTGCAGCGCCTCCAAATTACACGGGTGGGTCAGGGTCGCCCCGAACAAGAGGTATCTGTGCTGTGACGACGGGGCTTCGTTCTATGGGGTCGGCGTGTGCCATGCCTGGAGCGTTTCCACCAACACCCTCACGCGGATGCAGGACCTGGGATTCAACACTTATGTGTATTGGAACGGTACTTATGACAGCGCCGGCGGGGACAACCTGATCGCGTCCATGTCGTCGGGAGTTGACCAGTACGACCAGGCCAAATGCTCGCGGCTCGACAACCTAATTGCCTGGTCGGCGGAGCGCGGCATTGGCATGATTCTGGTCATCTGGCCTCATGATTACTTGTGCGACAACCACGGCGACATGGGCACCTGGCCGTCCAAGTGGACGCAGAATCCCTTCAACAAGATTGTTTCGTCCACGAACTTCTACGGCGACGCCAAAGCGTGGGACTACCAGGCGAAAATGTACCGTTATA
>JBKQUF010000022.1:0-3231 GCA_052140285.1 Limisphaerales bacterium
CAGCCCCGGCTGGACTGTCGAGAAAAACTTCGGGAGAACAAAGCTCCTGAAAACTTCCGCTGCATCCGGTTTTTCCGTGAAATGAAAATCTCGACGAAGGTGAAATGCGCCCCCGGAACGGCAGGGCGGGACCCCGTCGAGCCTTATCCTTTCTTTTTTCTATTTTTTCCATTGACAATCCGCCCAAACTGTCATACTGTCCTATGACAATAAAGATTTTATGCTGATGCGGATTGATTTCAAATCGGGCAAGCCGGCCTACCTGCAACTGGTGGACCAGATTCGTTACGCGGCGGCGTCGGGGGCGGTGCGGCCCGGCGAGCCGCTGCCGTCCATCCGCCCGCTGGCGGAGGAGTTGCGCCTGAACCGCAACACGGTGGCCAAGGCTTACACCGAGCTGGAAAGCCAGGGCGTGATCGAAACCATCGCGGGCAAGGGCTGTTTTCTCAAGGAGAACCATTCCCCCTTCACCAAGCAGGTCCGGCACAAGCTGCTGGTCGAGGAGATTGACAAGGCGGTGGTCGCCGCGCACCAACTTCAGGTGGACGCGGAGACGTTCCTGGCCCTCGTGCGCGAGCGGCTCGGTTTTTTTGAGGACAAAAAAACAAATGCAAAATGAAAAATGAAGCACCAGGCAACGGTCCAATCATGGACGGTAGGGCGAGACTCTGTCGAGCCGTGACTTTTTCCCAAGAAATCGAATTACGGCTCAACGGAGTCTCGCCCTACCGATTCGAATTCGTGTCTCTCCATTCTGCATTCTGCATTCTGCATTCCATCTCTATTTATGAACTCCACCATTATTGAACTGACCGACCTCACGCGGCGCTACGGGAAATTGGACGCGGTCAACGGGCTGAACCTGGGCGTGCGGTCGGGATGCTGCTACGGCTTTTTCGGCCGCAACGGCGCGGGCAAAACCACCACCATCAAATGCCTGCTCAACCTGCTTCAACCCACGGCGGGAACGGTGCGCGTCTTCGGCCTGGACCCGCGCCAGGAGGAAGTCGCTGTCAAGTCGCGCCTGTGCTACGTGCCCGACGCGGTGGCGTTTTATCCCTGGATGACGGTGCGCGAGACGCTCAATTATCTGGCGTCGTTCCGGCCACGATGGAATAGCGCGGTCGAATCGGGCCTCCTGCAACGGTTTGATTTGGACCCGGCCAAAAAAACCTCCAACTTGTCCAAGGGCCAGAAGACGCAACTGGCCCTGATCAGCGCCGTCGCGCCGGAGCCGGAATTGCTCGTGCTCGACGAGCCAACTTCCGGGCTGGACCCGATCGTGCGCCGCGAATTCATCGAGACAGTCATTGGCGCCTACCAGTCGGGCGACCCGGAGCACCGCACGGTGTTTGTCTCCACCCATCTCATCGCGGAGTTTGAGGGATTGATTGACGAATTCACCATCATCGAGCAGGGGCGCGGTGTCTTGACGATGAAGGCCGACGACGCGCGCGCGCGCTTCCAAAAAATCCGCGCCCGTTTTGCCGAGGCGCTGCCGCTGTCGGTGCAGTTGCCGGGCGCGCTGGACGTGCGGCGCAACGGCCGCGAACTGGAATTACTCTGCAACGGGGCGAGCGGGCCGCTGCTGGAAATCCTGCGCGCCAATCACGCGGAGGACGTGCGTTGCGAAGCATTGTCGCTCGAAGAAATTTTTGTGTCGTCGAAAACCCTCAGCTCCGCGAAATTATGAATGCCCTGCTGCGCAAAGAATTGCGGATGCTGCTGCCGGCCTGGGTGGCGGCGCTGCTTGCGGCCACGCTGCCGCTCTGGACGGGGCGGAATTATCAAGGCGCGGCCATGCCGTGTTTTGGCCTGGCGGTATTGTTCTTAGGTTTGACTCCATTTGGACAGGAAATGAGTTGCGGGACGTTCGGCCTCCTCTTGAGCCAGCCGGAAAAGCGCGGGCGTTTTTGGAAGATCAAGGCCGGGCTGCTCGCTTTGGCGATGCTGTCTGCCTGGGCCGTGTTTCTCTGGTGCGGGTGGTTGAGGCACCAATACTTCTTTGATGACTATGATTTCGATTCTTTTACGGACATGGCCCAGGGCACCGGTGTGATGACACTCGTGGCTTTTTCCGGCGGCCTCTGGAGCACGCTGTTGTTGCGGGACCTGACGACGGCTTTTTTTGCCACCGTCATGGCCCCGGCCGCGTTGCTCATGGCCACGGCGCTCGCTTTGATGCGTTGGATTGACAACGATGCCTTGATGGGCTGGGTAGTCTTTTGCGTCATGACGGCCTATTCGGCGCTGGGTTTTTTCGTGGCGCGACGGCTTTTCCTTGGCGCGGAGGACGTGCCATTGGCCTGGACGCGCCGGCAAGTTTCCGTGCCGAAAGCGCGGGGATGGCTTTTGCGCTGGTTCGCCTTCGGATTACAAAAAAGGCGCGGCCCGTGGTCCGCATTGATTTTCAAGGAACTGCAATTGCAGGAGATCACGGTAATCCTGGTTCCGTTGCTCGTATTTTTGCATCTGGCGGCCCTGGCGTTGCGCCATTTTGCCCCGCAGTGGGCGATGCCGATGGATGGTTTTGAAGGCGTCGTGTTTATCTGGATGATGGTGCCCTTTGTCATCGGCTGTGTGGCGGTGGCGGAGGAGCGCCGTTACAACACCCTGGAAAGTTTTCTCTGCCTGCCGGTGCGGAAGAGAAATCAGTTCCTGGTGAAATTCGCGGTGGTGATGGCGCTGGGCATCGCGCTGGGCGGGGTTCTTCCCTGGGTCTTGGAGAATATCGCCGGCGGAAGAAGCTCATGGGCGGGACCGGAAGAATTGCTGACGCTCGCGGCTTGGGCCGCCGGCGTCGCGGCGGTTTCTTTCTTCGCCTCCACCATGAGCCGCGGGATGTTGCAAGCCTTCACGGTGGGTTTGTTGTTTCCAATTCTGCTCTGGTTGGCCGCGGGTCGTTTGATGAGGAAAATCGGCCTTGCCTCGGACGCCATTAGTTTTGGCGGCTGGCTTTTTCCGGCGGTCGCCTTTCCGGCCATGCTCATCGCCTATTTCTGGATGGCGTTTAGGAATTATCAGCGTTTGCAAACAGACTGGCGGCTTTGGGTGGGAAATCTCATCCGATTCGCTCTCGTCATAGGCGCCGTCCAGCTTTTCACCGGGGAGATTTACTTGGTTCCCTAAAAAGCCCGGCCCTAACGGCACCGGTGCATCCGCGTTTATCCTCCCCGCCTTCTCACCGGCCGGGCCGCCTTCCCACCATGCCGAAAAGCGTGGCGGCGTTAG
>JBKQUF010000023.1:0-5087 GCA_052140285.1 Limisphaerales bacterium
CGCCGAGGCGGCCCTCGGTGCCGACTTCGCGCGCCACGCGGCTGACTTCCGACGCGAACGCGTTGAGCTGGTCCACCATCGTGTTGATGGTGTTCTTGAGAACGAGAATTTCGCCTTTGACATCCACCGTGATTTTCTTGGTCAAGTCGCCCGTCGCCACCGCGGCGATGACGGCGTCAATGTTGCGGACCTGGTCGGTGAGGTTGGAGGCCATGGAATTGACGTTGTCGGTCAGGTCTTTCCAGGTGCCAGCCACGCCGCGGACTTGCGCCTGGCCGCCCAGTTTGCCTTCAGTGCCCACTTCGCGCGCCACGCGGGTCACTTCCGAGGCGAATCCGTTCAACTGGTCCACCATCGTGTTGATCGTGTTCTTCAACTGGAGAATCTCGCCCTTGACATCCACCGTGATTTTGCGCGAGAGGTCGCCGCGCGCCACCGCCGTGGCCACTTCGGCAATGTTGCGGACCTGGGACGTAAGATTGGAGGCCATGGAATTGACGTTGTCGGTCAAATCCTTCCACGTGCCGGCCACGCCGCGGACTTCGGCCTGGCCGCCCAGGTTCCCTTCCGTTCCCACTTCGCGCGCCACGCGCGTCACTTCCGAGGCGAATCCGTTCAACTGGTCCACCATCGTGTTAATCGTGTCCTTGAGTTCGAGAATTTCCCCTTTCACATCCACGGTGATTTTGCGCGACAAGTCGCCTTTGGCCACGGCGGTGGTCACTTCGGCGATGTTGCGGACCTGCGCCGTGAGATTGGTCGCCATGGCGTTCACCGAGTCGGTCAGGTCCTTCCAGGTGCCGGCCACGCCCAGCACTTCCGCCTGGCCGCCGAGAATTCCCTCGGTGCCCACTTCGCGCACCACGCGCGTCACTTCCGCGGCGAACCCGTTCAACTGGTCCACCATGGTGTTGATGGTGTTTTTCAGTTCGAGAATTTCCCCTTTGACATCCACGGTGATCTTGCGGGACAAGTCGCCCTTGGCCACGGCGGTGGTCACTTCGGCGATGTTGCGGACCTGCGAGGTCAGGTTGGACGCCATCGAATTGACGTTGTCGGTCAGGTCCTTCCACGTTCCGGCCACGCCGGGCACCGTCGCCTGGCCGCCGAGTTTTCCCTCGGTGCCCACCTCGCGCGCCACGCGGGTCACTTCCGACGCAAAAGAGTTCAACTGGTCCACCATGACGTTGATGGTGTCCTTGAGTTCGAGAATTTCGCCTTTGACATCGACGGTGATTTTGCGGGAAAGGTCGCCGCGCGCCACGGCGGTGGTCACTTGCGCGATGTTGCGGACCTGCGCCGTGAGGTTGGAGGCCATGGAATTGACGTTGTCCGTCAGGTCCTTCCAGGTCCCCGCGACGCCGGGCACGAACGCCTGGCCGCCGAGCTTCCCTTCGGTGCCCACCTCGCGCGCCACGCGGGTCACTTCCGAGGCGAACGAGCGCAATTGGTCCACCATCGTGTTGAACGCCTCTTTGAGCTGCAAAATCTCCCCGCGCACGTCCACCGTGATTTTCTTGGAAAGGTCGCCGTTGGCCACCGCAATCGTCACCTCCGCGATATTGCGGACTTGCGCCGTCAGGTTGCCCGCCATCTGGTTCACGGATTCGGTCAATTCCCGCCAGACCCCGGACACTTTTTTGACCTGCGCCTGGCCGCCCAGCTTGCCTTCCACGCCCACTTCGCGCGCCACGCGAATGACTTCCACGGAAAATCCCGCGAGTTGTTCCACCATCCCGTTCACCAATTTGGCGGTGCGCAGGTATTCGCCCAGGAGCGGCCCGGAGTTGGTTTCCAGCGGAACCGATTGCGTCAGGTCGCCCTTGGAGACCGCCCCGATCACGCGGCCCATTTCCAGGGTCGGCCGGGAAAGGTCATCCACCAGCGAATTGATTGCCTCGACGCGCTCGGCCCAGCCGCCGGTGGAATCGCCCGCCGGCATGCGTTCATTGATTCTTCCCCGGCGCCCGACTTCGTTGCGCAGGCGGGTCACATTTTCGCCGAAACGCGCCATGCGTGACGCCACGTCGTTGAAAGTATCCGCAATTTTGCCGTTCGTGCCCGTGAGGTCGCCCGGCAGCCGCGCGGAAAAATCGCCATTTTTGATCGCGGTCAGCGCGATCAGGAGTTCCCGTTTGAAATCATCGCCGTTCAAAGCGACACCATTCATTTCCGATTCAAGAATCGTTTCTTTCATGCTAATTTTTTTGGTCTGACTGCGTTAATGCTCTAATTCACTCCAAACCTGCCTAAAGTTCTCCGAAGTCCTTAGGCAAAAAATATGCCAAAATGCGAAAACACCCCGCGAATCGCCATTTCAGCAAGGAAAGACGGGGGGATTTTTTTGAAGCGCCATTCAACCAATCATTGCCCAACCGGGAAAAAAGTTTGCATCCTGCAATTTTTTACCGCCGGAGAAATTGCAAAATGCCCAACCGGAGCGGCCTCCCCGGCATCCCGGCGTTTCGTCCTTTTCAATCTTTACTGCGCCGGGGACCATGAATCGTCAGGGTCGTAAGTGGTCATGGCCTTCGCAATTTTCGCGGTCTTGGGTCCGAGGTTTTTCTGATAAACCTTGCCTTGCTGATTGACGATGAAGGTCATCACCCCCGTATTGCCCCATGCAGCGGGCCACGCGACCAGTCCAAATCCGGCGATCATCCGCCCGTTGATGATGTAGTTATACTTGCCGCCCGGCGCATGTTTCCCCTGGCGGGTCAGAATTTTGAAATAATAGCCGTGATAAGGCGCTTGCTCGTCGTTCAGCATTTTGCCGGTGCGATGATAACCTTCCACGCGGGCCTGGGCGACGAGTGGCCCCAAAGGACTCAATCCCCCTCCCGAATTAGTCGGCCAGAACAGGCCGTCGTGCGTGCCGGGCGTGCTGTGCAGGAACTGCGCGTATGCCAGCACTCCGTCCCCCATGCGATCCTGGCTGGCGTATTCGCGCTGCGCCTCCACATAAGCGTTGCATACATCGATTGTCTCCAGTTCATCCCTGCCGACGCGGCGGGCCAGCACCTCTTCCTTGCCCGCCGCCGTGTCAAAGAACCATTGTCCGTCCTGCTTTGCCAGCGGAATGGGAAATGGCCAGCCGTCGGCGCCAATCTCCAGCGTGACCTTGGAATCCGAATTGGTAACCAATTGCGCCTCTTCCGTCAGGCGTTGGACGAACATCTTGAAAGCTTCGGTGGCCTGCACTGCATCAGGCGAAATCAAACCCTGTCCTTCCGGCCCAAAAATCATCTGCAACGCATTGGTGTTATTATTCGTGGCCGCCGCCTTCAGGGCGTTGAGGGCATCTTGCGGTGAAGCGAATGTCTGTTCATCCACCGCCCCCGCGCGCACCGGCGCCGTCAGTGCCAGGAGAGCCAATCCGACCCCGCACACGAGCAAGCCAATCCGGCGCAACCATGATCTCCCTTCCGGTTTCATCCGCGACTCTGTAGGTTTGGCAATCATTTGCTTTTAAGATTCAATGCCTTGGCCCGGAACCTGAACCGTGGCCGCCCCCGCCGCCGGACGGCGCCGCCGGTCGGGACACCGGCGCGGGATGAAAAACCGGCGCCGCGCGAGTCACCGTTTGCATGCTCTGCCGGCCGCGGTTGCTATCGCTTCGGGCGTCGTGCGAACTCTCGCTGCCAATGAATGCGCCATTCGATTCCGGCCGGTTGACGGGCGGCGCATATTCATCGGGGGCCGGCGCTCCCGGACGCATCCCCTCGGCCGGTGTTCCTCGCGGCGCCGCTGAATCCCCGAAGGACCGGCTGATGGTGGCAACCACGACTGGATTATTTGGTCCGCCCCAGCCACGGTCGCCATCACTCGCCATGATGGTGCGGGGATTGCCCTGATAATGCCATACGGTAACATGACCCGCGTTCCGGTGAAGCGAAGGCTCCTGCCACCAATTTGGCGGTCGCGGATGGTTCCGGCTCCAGACAATGATGTCTTGGTTTCCCCAGTCAAAATCGCAATTCAGCCACGGGCCAATCGCGCAGCCAACGCCGAAGTTTACGAACGGTCCGCCGCTCGCGGCCGCATCATAAACTTGTGCGGGCTGATACACCGGCACGTAAATCATCTCCGGGTCCACCGGCACAATCTCAATCTCGCCGCCTTGATCAATCACCTCTTGCTGCGGCGTGGATTGCAGGTTGCCGAGAGTGTAGGCCGACTGGCGCAGCCGCTGGATGGAATCCATCACGGCCTCCAGTTGATTGAGAAAAACCTGTCCCACTTCCGTGGTCCAACCCAGGTTTTGATCCATCCATTGCAGCACATTCGGATAATGCGCCAGCGCCTGCACGCTGGGGTCCCACGGCTGCTCGCCAATCTGGTTGGGGTCTCCGCCCCCGCTGATATAACGGTCGGCCAGCACGATTTCCGTGGGGAAAGTGGATGCCGGCAGCATTTCGGCGATTAACGGGTCGGGATAAAGCGCGAGGGGCCCCAGCAACTGGTCAAGTTGCGCATCGGAAAGCAATTGACCCCCCGGCATCGGCGGCGGAACCGCCGTTTGCGCCCGCAGGGACAGGGCCGCGCCGGTCAGCAAACAAACCATGACTGCGATGTTAAACAATGGCCTCATTCGATGCCTGGACAAAATCGCACAATACGCTCAACGTAATCATCAAACACCATTGCCGCCAAAAAGTTTCATCGTCCATTTAACGTTTTGCCTTCCCCCCGCTCATCCCGTCCCCTCAAAGAGCGGACGCCAAACGCCGGAGCGCCGATTTGCAATCGGCTTCTTTTCGCAACGCAATCGGTTCACCGTGAGGTGAGAGTCCGCCGGGCGGAGCGCCGATTTGCAATCGGCTTTCCCCCTTTGTCGTTGAATGTTCGATGTTTCCCTTTTTTTAGCAGCCCGCCGGATCGCCTCAATTTCAGCATTTCAGCTTTTGTTTCCTGAATTCCTTCGCGGCCTTCGCGGCCTTTGTGTGAGGCTCATTTCCGGATAACTTCACGCTTTCTCCGTTTTATGCTTCAATCGCCGCGCGATGCCCCTGCCGCAATCAGAGGCGAGGGTCGGTCGGGCGGAGCGCCGATTTGCAATCGGCTTCTTTTCGCAACGCAATCGGTTC
>JBKQUF010000024.1:0-41917 GCA_052140285.1 Limisphaerales bacterium
CCGCGAGCCATAAGAACAGCGCGCTCGATGGCGTGGTCGAGTTCCCTGACGTTGCCCGGCCAGCTGTGCTGGAACATGGCCTCCAGGGCGTTAGGCTCGAAGCCGGTCGCAGCCTTGCGGTAGCGGGAAGTATAGCGGGCGAGGAAGTGCCCGGCGAGCAAGGGAATATCTTCGCGGCGATCGCGCAGCGGGGGGAGATGAATTTCCACCGTGTTGAGCCGGAAGAGCAGATCTTCGCGAAAGCGTCCCTGGGCGCACTCTTCATGAAGGTCAGCATTGGTAGCCGAAATCAAACGCACATTCACTCGCTTGGTTTGCGAAGAGCCCACTCGTTCCAAGCCACCGGTCGCCTGCCTTACTTTGGCGTGGCCTGGTATCGCAAACATCTCTCGATTCCCGCCTCCGATGCCGGCAAGCAAATCTACCTTGATATTGATGGTGCGATGTCCTACGCCACCGTCTGGTGCAACGGCCAAATCGTCGGTGGTTGGCCCTATGGATACGCTTCATGGCGGGTGGATCTTACCTCAATGATCAAGCCGGGCGCGGATAACGTCCTGGCCATCCGGCTGGATAATCCTCCCGATTCCTCCCGCTGGTACCCCGGCGCCGGCATCTACCGAAATGTCTGGCTTACTACGACTGCCCCGATTCATGTTGGTCAATGGGGCACTTACATCACTACACCCCAGGTGTCCACCAATTCGGCGACCGTCAGCATTCAGACGACTACCGAAAACGATTCAAAGAACGACGCCTCCATCACCCTCAGCACGGCCATATATCCCCTTGATGCTTCCGGGCGCCTCGATCAATCACAGCCGCCTGTGACCAGTGCTGATGCCAGCATTTCCATTAAGGCCGGCGATAAAACCACCACCTCGCAAACCTTGCAGGTGACTGATCCAAAGCTTTGGAGTCCCACCTCACCGGCATTATATGGCGCCCTAACCACCCTGACTTCAGATGGCCAGGTCGTGGACCGTTACGAAACCCATTTCGGAATTCGCACCGTCACCTATGACCCCAATGCCGGGCTATTGGTCAATGGCGTGCATTTCAAACTGAATGGTGTCTGCGATCACCATGATCTGGGATCCCTGGGCACTGCCTTAAACATTCGCGCCTTGACGCGGCAACTCCAGATGCTTCGCGACATGGGGTGCAACGCCCTCCGCACCAGCCACAATCCTCCCGCGCCAGAATTATTGGATCTTGCCGATCAAATGGGTTTTCTGGTCATGGACGAATCCTTTGACACCTGGGGTGACAACAAGCGTCCCAATGACTACGGCGGCGGCAACCTGTTTAACGTCTGGCATGAACAGGATCTTCGGGCGGAAATCCGGCGTGATCGCAACCATCCGTGCGTCATCCTCTGGAGCATTGGTAACGAAATTGCCGAGCAGAGCCAAGGCTCCAATTCCGTGATCGCCAAGGAATTGGCCGGTATTGTCCATTCGGAAGACCCCACGCGTCCCGTCACCGCCGCCTGTAGCGATCCCAATGCCATGAATAATGGCTTTAGTTCGCTTCTGGACGCCATGGGCTTTAACTACAAACCCGATAACTACATCCGCTTTCATCAGCTCTACCCCAACGAGTTCTTTTTTGCCAGCGAAACGGCCTCAACCATTTCTTCGCGCGGGGAATACTTCTTTCCAGTGACCAGCGCCCCCTTTGGCGTCGTCAATGGCCGCAATCGCGGCGGTCAATCCAATGGCAGCCAGGACGATGCGATCCATCAGGTAAGTTCCTACGACCTTTATCATCCCGGTTGGGCTACCTCTGTGGACCATGAATTTTTTGGCCAGGATCACAGCGCTGCCGTTGCCGGGGAATTTGTCTGGACTGGCTTTGATTACATCGGCGAGCCGACTCCCTGGGGCAACGGCAATGACCCGTCACGTTCGTCATATTTCGGGATCATTGATCTCGCAGGTTTCCCAAAGGACCGCTTTTACCTTTATCAAGCGCACTGGCGTCCGGATTATCCCATGGCGCATATCGTGCCGCAGAACTGGAACTGGCCGGAATTCGCGGCCAATCCAAAAGCCAATCCACCTCAGCCAGCCCGGATGATTCCTGTTCATGTTTATACCTCCGGCGACGAAGCGGAACTCTTCCTCAATGGCAAATCATTGGGGCGGAAAAAGAAAATCTTTGATACCCCAAATAACTCCCGCCTGAATGGCCAGCCCGCCTACCGGATTCGCTGGGATGATGTCCCCTACGAACCAGGGGTGCTCAAGGTGGTAGCCTACAAAAACGGTAAAGTCTGGGCTACAGACACCGTTAGGACTGCTGGCGAAGCCAGCCGGCTCCAACTCCAACCTGACCGTACCATCATCGCGGGCGACGGCCATGACATCTCGTTTGTGACTCTCCGCGTGGTTGACGGACATGGAACCATGGTTCCCAATGCCGACAATCCCATTCACTTCAGTGTCACGGGCCCCGGCGAAATCGTAACAACCGATAATGGTGACCCGACTGACCTTTCCGTCTTTCAAACCCCTGACCGCAAAGCATTCAATGGGCTTGCATTGGTTATCGTAAAGGCCAAACGCGGCGAGACCGGCACTATCACCGTCACCGCCACCGCAAACGGTCTGAAGACGGCCAGCACTAAAATAAAAATCAAGTAATCTGTTAAAAGTTCATGTCATTTTGGTTATTGGTCGTTCTTGAGATGCAAGGTCAAGAAATCTAGGTTAAGAGCATTTTCCCGGCACCCGTGCGAAACTCGAGGCATGGAGATTTGCGAAACCGTGCGCTGCCCGTATTGCGGACAGGCCTTTGAGTTGACGGTGGATACCAGATAAAGTTATTAGCAGCTTCTCACAAAGTTATTCACATACCACAATTCACTTTGTGGTTTTTAAAAATCGCCAATAAATTAGGCGTCTTTGTGGTGATCTGAAACGGTCTATTCCCAAAGATTTCACAGGTTTAATTTTGCAATTTCAGGCGCAATCTTATGAAAATGAGCATTTGCGCGACTGTTACGCTATCGGTCAGTTGGATGATTGCTCACCGGAACTTATCAAACGGATTGTGCGGAGCAAAACAGGCGGACGACCCGACATTGGGCTGCTTGATTATTTGAAGTGATTGCCGTTTGGCAATCCGTGGTTAAACTCTCCGTATTTGCCGTCAAGACCCAATGTTTTTGCGCCTTTTGCGACTTATTGTGGCTATGAATCAGGCTTCGTTCGTTGTTATTCCCTCCTCCGCCATCCGTGTAAATCCGTGTAATCCGTGGTTAAATTTCCCACCTTTCTGTTTTCGGCTTTTTGCTTTCCGTTTTCCGCCTCTACGCCCTCACCCCCGCCCAAATGGCCCTGGTAAAATCCACCGCCGCCAAATAAAATTCGGGGCAATGGAAATGCCGGCAACGCGAAAACCGGCTGGTGGGCGCATCCGCGTACTGCCCCCGTAGCGCCGACTTCCAAGTCGGCTGTATCGCCCGTCCTCCGTAGCACTGCGGAGGGTGGACGGATTTCCCAATCCGCGAGTCTTGAAACAACCCATGGGCACCCGGGTTTTGAAGTGCTGCCGATTGGGAAATCGGCGATACGGCAGGTTTGAAAACCTGCCCTACGGAGGCAGTGTCAAAATGCGCCCCCGGCTTGTTCTGTTAATAACCCCGCCTTGACATCCCCAACTATTTGTGGGATAAGGTTGCTTGACCACAATTAGAAGTGGTTTTATGCGTTGCCCAAAGTGCGGCTGTCAGGAAGATAAGGTTATTGATTCACGCGCCTCGCGCGAAGGCGCCACCATCCGCCGCCGCCGTGAATGCGCCCAATGCGCCCACCGCTTCACCACTTATGAAGAAGTTGAGCACGAAGGCCTCATGGTGGTCAAACGCGACGGACGGCGGGAAGAGTTTTCACGGGAAAAATTGCTCTCCGGCGTCAAAAAAGCCTGCCAGAAACGTCCCGTCGCCCTCAAAGCGATGGATGACCTCGTCGATCATGTCGTCGCCGCCGTCACCGAACAATTTGAAAACGAAGTGCCCGGAGAATTCATCGGCAAAATGGTCATGGACGGCCTGCGCGGCCTGGACGACGTCGCGTACGTCCGGTTTGCCAGTGTCTATCGCCGGTTTCAAGAAGCCACGGATTTCGTGCAGGAAGTAAAAAAAATGGAGGCTGCCAAATGATTGCCATGCGTTCCGACTGTCTGCTGTTTCAACTCGCCAACGGCGAAAGCGTTCCCTGTTCCGCGGAGATGATTTGCATCGAAGTCATGTCCGGCTCCGTGAACTTGATCGATCCGGAGATGCTCCGGCACGCCGCCGCCTCCGTCTTCTTTTATTTCAAAACCGAACTCGCCCGGGAATCCGTCACCGTCGGCGAATTTGCCGCCGCCCTGGAAAATGTCCTGCGCACCCTCGGCCTGGCGATCCGCGCCGCCGACACCGATGCCGCCTCCGAAATCTCCATCTCCGATTTGCGCCGGCTCACCGCTGAATCCAATGAGATCATGGAATTGTCCTTTTATCCGCGGCTGCGCGAGGAATTGCGCTGGCAACTCCGCCAGTCGCCCCGCATCCTGCGGTTCCGTGGCCTGCGCGGCTGCGTCAAGCAATTGGCCGGCGCGCGGCGCTGGAGCGCGCGCTGCGACCGGACGCAGGAACAAATCGTCGAATACTTGCGCAGTTGCCTGACCGCCGAGCCGGAACCGGCCAAGTGCGCGTTGGTCGTGGAATAATTTTCGGTCCCGGCATCTCCGATGAAAACTCTTTTTGAAAAAATTGTCGCGCGAGAAATCCCGGCGGCCATCGTCTATGAAGACGACCTTGTTCTCGCCATCCGGGACATCCATCCGCAAGCCCCCACCCATATCTTGATTTTTCCGAAGTCCGTTGTTCCCCGCATTGCCGAAGCTGGGACCCAGGACAAGGATTTGCTCGGACATTTGCTGCTCAAGGCCGCCGACGTGGCCGCCCAACTCGGACTGGCCGCCGCCGGCTACCGGCTCGTTATTAATAACGGCCCAAACGGAGGCGAGACCGTGCCGCACTTGCACGTCCATATCCTCGGCGGGCGCCAGTTGGCCTGGCCGCCGGGTTGATTAAACTCGCGGCAGATTCCCGGAACTGCGGCCTTTGAACAGCTTCTTGAAAAATGCCACCAACGCCACAATGCCGATGATGACTAATTTTTTTGCCGCGAGAATGGCCACCCAAAACACTTTCAACAGCCCCAGTTTGGCGGCGGCGCCCAGCACGCCGCCCGCCACCAACGCGGCAATGCCGTACTTGGCCACCTTGTCCACCTTCGGGTCAAAATCCGCGTAGCGATTGCCTTCCTTGAAATCCACCATCCCCAAAATTTCCGGTGTTTCCCGGTTGATCTGGTCCAATTGATCAAGGGCCGAAACCGCGTTCAACTCCAGCACCCCATGCCGGCCGAGGATCCGGATGTTGTAGTTCAGCGTGTCCACCGGAGCGTCCCCGAACTTGAGGTCTTTTGCCCAGTACAGCTTGTGCGTATCCGCGTCGTAACGCGGCGGCGCCGCCCAACCCACCAGCGTGATCGGCTGATACCCATGGTCCTGCCGCGCCTTGTTGTTCTTCTCAACCGCCTCCTGCATTTGCTGGAGCAGCTTGTCGTAATTGATCTTGCTCGCGTCGCCGTCTTTCACGTAACCGTCTTCGCTGTAATCAATCGTCACCACCCACGCGTTGGAACTCGCCGGGGTCATCCCGGCGGGAATCAACAGTCCCAGCATTTTTTGTTCGGTGGGCGGGTTGCCCCAAAGTTTCACCAGCACCGTCTCGGCATCAGCCGGTCCAAGAAAATTGAAATCCTTGGGCACGTTCAACGTGGCCAGGCCATTGCGTATATCAATTTGCCCCTGTTGATACTTCAGGCTGTTCAGGATCTTGACCAGTTGCGGCGGCAAGGCGTTCGTATCCTGCGCGCCCACCGGGGTGGCGGCCAGGAATCCAGCCAACAAGAGATGGAAAAATTTCATTTTCATACGGTGATTGGTTGATGGCCCGGATTCGTGAAGCTCTTCCCGATGCCGGCGTGATTTTGCGCGGGCGGCCAAAATTGTCAATTCACTTTCTCGCGCCAGTCGCGAATGGATCCGGATGGAACTAAACAAATTTCTCCAGCACATTGCCCAGCCGTTTGATGCCTTCGCGAATGTTTTCCTCGCTGGCGCTGCCAAAACTGATGCGCATGCCATTCGCCGGTTTGCGGCGCGCCGGATCGTCGGCATAGCACAATTCCCCCGGCACGTACAACACGTCCGCCTTGAGCGCCGCCTGGAACACTTTCGATTTCACGCCCGCCGAAATTCCCCCGGGCAGCAGCGCCCAGAAATAAAGCCCGCCGCCGGATTCCCAAATCTCGATATTCTTTGGAAAATGCTCCGCCAGCGCCTGTTTCATCACCCGCGCCTTCTGGCCGTAGCGCTTTTCGATCTTGGCGACGTGCCGGTCATAAAGGCCGGTCTCCAGCGCGCGCGCCAGGAGCTGTTGCAGCAGGTTCGCCGTGCCAAAGTCGTGGTTGCCTTTGATTCTTTGAACAGTTTTGAACACCAGTTTTGGCAAAATCCCAAAACCCAGCCGCGCCCCCGGCGCAAACGGCTTGCTGTAAGTGCCGGTGTAAATCACCTGCTTCTCCGCGCCCGCAATCATCAACGCGGAGGGGATGTCGTCGCCCGCGAACCGCAATTCGCGATACGCCGCGTCTTCCAGCAAATAAATCGGATGGCCCGCCGCCGAAGCGTAACGCTTCAATAATTTCAGCGCCGCGGTTTTTTTGGCAAACGAAGTCGAGGCGCCGGTGGGGTTTTGAAAATAGGTGACCAGGTAGAGGGCTTTGACGCGCGGCAACTCGCCGGATTTTTTCAACCGTTCCAAAACCGATTCCAAATGCGCCAGGTCAATCCCGTCGCGTTCCAGTTTCACGCCGCGCGCGCGGATGCCGCGGCTCTGGAGGATGCTCAAAAAAACAAAATACGTCGGGTCCTCGACCAAAATGATGTCGTCTTCATCGCAGAGCGCTTCCAGCGTCATGTAGAGCAACTGTTGCGAGCCGCCCGTCACAATCAACCGGCCGGGCGAATGACTGCCGGCGTTGGCTTTCACGCCGTCCATCCGTTGCAGATGTTGCGCCGTCAACTCCCGCACATTGGTTTCGCCGGCGGTGATGCCATATTGCATCGCCGGCTGGCCCAGCCGCGGGTTGGCCAGGACTTCGCCCAGCAGCTTGCGGGAGATCGCCGTGGGCAAGGTCGGGTTGTCAGTGAATCCGGCGGCCAGCGAAATCAATTTGGGACGCGAGAGCGCTGCTTGCATGAGCCAGGAGATGGGCGGCAACGCAATGCGCCGGCCCATTTTTGAGAGTGCCGATGATTTCATGTGAAAGGTCGTTTACCGTATCAGCAAAGGCCCGTCAGAAGCAAGGGGTTTGCGTGTTGAGCGGTGCGTTAGTTTGAAGTCAGTTTTTGGTCACGTCTGCGCAAAAGCAAAATCAAAATTACAGCCACGACTGATGGAAAGAACATATAAAGAACAAAATTCATTGGATATGACAGCGCCGAGATCGTGCCAACATAATCCAACCACGGTGATGTCGGTGTATCTCTCTGGAAGATTACACGTGGAATCGGCCATCCAAAAATGTGAGTGTTTGGGTTAGCATAATATGAATAGGAAGACGTCATCAGAAAAGCGACCATGAACGCCAGCAACACGACAAGAAAGTAAAAAAATCCGAGCCATTTACGGACGCCACGACCAACAACCACGAGAATGGCTGCCCAAACATCAACTGCCATAATTAGTAAGAAAATGATTAGAAGCAATAGTGCCATAGCGCAAAGGGTGTAACGAAGCTGTACCACGCCGACTTGAAAATCAAGGCAACCGACCGACAATTTTCTCCAGGCTCCCAAACGGGTCGGTTAGCCCCGCTTGCAGGGCAGGCAAACCGCGTCAAGGACCAAACTTGCCCGGAATGCCCAATTCGTGCTATTGTGTCCCAGATGAGCGCACATGATGTTTTGGAACAGGTCAAGGCGCTGCCGCCGCGGGAGCGCCGGAAATTCTTTGATTGTGTCCATGAATTGGAAACGGCGAAGCCGATTGTCCAACGGCATCGCCGGGTTCGGTGGCCTGACGCGGCTGCCCGGCGGCAGCGAATTTTCGGCGACAAGATTTTGCCTAATCTGGTGCTGTTGGCGCGCGAAGAGGAGCGCTATTAACATCGCGTGAACCTGTATGCGGACAGCAGCCTGCTCATCTCGTATTACGTCAATGATTCCAACAGCCTGAATGCCCAAGCTGTCATTCACGCCGCCACCGAACCTTTGCCATTCACGGGACTGCATCGCCTGGAAATGAGGAATGCGCTCTCCTTGGGAGTATTTCGGCGCATTCTTTCGCCAGCGCAAATCAGCGCGGCCTGGTCGGACGTGGAACGGGATTTACGGAGCGGACGGTTATTTCCTCAACCTGTGAATTGGACGCCGGTTTATCGCGCGGCAGCGCAATGGGCATCTCTGCACTCTCCCATCATCGGTTGCCGCAGCTTTGACGTGTTGCATGTCACACTGGCCAAAAAACACGGCGTTCAGGAATTTTTCACATTCGATGCGCGACAGAAATCTTTGGCACTCGCGCTGGCAATGACGGTCAAACCTTAAAGTGCAGGCAGGCGTCAACACAATGCTCGTTTCAATGCCTTCCGCCGAATACCCCCTCGAAAATCACTTCCTTGGTTTTCCAAAGCAATGCCATGGTGATTGCCAGCGGTGAAAGCCCCAAAAACAGCATCATCGCCACGGCCACCCGTTCCACCCAAAACCAGCGCACCTGGTCGAAATGCAATTGCAGGTTGAAGTGGACTGCGAGAATCGAAGCCGTCACAAAAAGGAACCACGCCACCAGCATCCAGCGGTTGAACGCGGTGAATTCCCTCGTCTCATGCCGCAAGGTCTCGTCCGGCAGCATCGCGCCCAATTGTTTGATAACCAGATTCAGGTTGAAGAGGAACAGGAGCGAGGAGATGATGAAAATCAGGATGGCTGCCGCGAAGTACAGCTGGTCCGGCACCCGGTTCTGCCAGTAAAAGAAGGGGCACAGGCCGAGGTTGACGATGGCCAGAAGCTTGGCGCGGTCCAACGCGTAGCGCCAGGGCCGTTCTTGTTTTTGAAAATCGCTCATCTGCCACAGGCCGAACAGCAGCAGGCTGTTCGCCAGGATTGCGGGGACGATTTCCACCGGTTGCAGCAATTCGGCCTTGGCCGTTTCCGCGCAAACAATCAGCACCGCCGGCAGCCCCCAAAAGAGCGCGGAAAGTCCCCGCGCCAGACGGCCCAGTGAGCGCAACAACTCGGGATTCGGCGCGGGTTCAGACATGTCTGCGTCAAGAATGCAAAATACCGGCCCAGGAAACAAGTTCAACAAACGGCACCGTCAAAAACTCAAATAAGTGTAGGCTTTCAGCCCGCGCTCATAGTCGTCCAGCAACCGCATCGCCTCGGACGGCTTCATCCGGTCGGACTTGATCGCCTCATCGATTTGCGCCTTCATCTGCCGCTTCAACTCGTTCTCGTCATACTGCACCGCCGCCAGCGACTGGATGATGGTGTTGCCTTCGATGATTTCTTCAATGTAATAGCCGCTTGGTTCATCCGGCTCCAAAAACACGTGGACCTCGTTGACCCGCCCGAACAGATTGTGCAAATCACCCATGATGTCCTGGTACGCGCCCATCAGGAAGAACCCGATGTAATACGGCTCGGGCATTCCGTTGCCGTTGGAATTTAATTGGTGCAGCGGCAGGGTGTCGCGCACGTCGCGAAAATCAATGAACTTGTTGACCGCGCCGTCGGAATCGCAGGTGATGTCCACCAGCGTCACTTCCCGCGTGGGCCGCTCGTTCAATCGCGACACCGGCATGATCGGAAACAATTGCCCGAGCGCCCAATGGTCGAGCAACGATTGGAACACCGAAAAATTGCACAAGTATTGGTCGCTGAGCGAATCCTCCAGTTTCTGGATTTCCTCCGGTGCAAACGGCTGGCCCTTGAAACTCTCCACCACTTCGCGGCTGATTTCCCAATAAAGATTTTCGATTTTCGCCTTTTCCGGCAAATCCAGCACCCCCAGCGTGAACATGTGCTGCGCATCCTCGCGCCGCTCCAGCGCGTCATGGTACGCCTCCAGCTTGTTCGACTTGGCCAGGTTTTTCTGGATGTCGCAAAGTTCCCGGACCAGGGCGTGTTCGTTCTCACCACAAGCAGTGGTGATTCCGGGCCGGATTTTTTCAATCGCGCCAAAGACCTCCACGATCAGCACGCTGTGATGCGCCACGATGGCGCGTCCACTCTCGCTGATGATATTCGGGTGCGGCACACACTCGGCGTTGCAGACGTCGGCGATGTAATAAACGATGTCATTGGTATATTCCTGCAAGGTGTAATTCGTGGAGCTGTCAGAATTCGACCGGCTGCCGTCGTAATCCACGCCCAACCCGCCGCCGACATCGACGTATTCGATGGGAAAACCCATCTTATGCAGTTTGGCGTAAAACCGCGCGGCCTCCTGCACCGCCTTCTTCACGGTCAGAATGTCCGGCACCTGCGAGCCGATGTGGAAATGCAACAGCTTCAGGCGATGCGATAAATTTTCCGCCTTCAACATTTCCGTGGCATTCAACAACTCCACCGTGCTCAGGCCGAACTTGGCGTTTTCCCCGCCGCTGTCCGCCCATTTGCCCGCGCCTTTGCTGAGCAGCCGCGCACGGATGCCGAGCAACGGTTCCACGCCAACTTGCTTGGAAATGGAAATGATCTGACGCAGCTCTTCCAGCTTCTCCACCACCATGATGACGTTCTTGCCCAGCTTGATTCCCATCAACGCCGTCTTGATGAATTCCGCGTCCTTGTATCCGTTGCAAATGATGAGACAACCCTGGTGGCTCTGCATCGCCAGCCCCGCGAACAGTTCCGGCTTGCTGCCGACCTCCAGCCCGAAATCGTACGGCTTGCCCGCGTCGAGAATCTCCTCCACCACCTCGCGCAACTGGTTGACCTTGATGGGAAACACGCCGCGATACTTTCCCTGGAAATTAAATTCCGCGATTGAATTGCGGAACGCGGTGTTGATCGCCTCCACGCGATGGCGCAAAATGTCCTGGAACCGGATGAGCAGCGGAAATTTCAGCCCCCGGGCCTTGGCTTCCTCGATCACGTCGGTAATGTCCACCGCCACGCCCGCCTCCTGCAACGGCCGCGCGACGACATGTCCGGCATCATTGATGTCGAAATATTTCGCCCCCCAGCGATGAATGTGATACAGCGCGCGCGCTGCTTCAATGTCCCACGGCGGCGCCGTTTCAGGTGAATTGCTCATTTCGGTGATTCAAGCGATGCGAACTATAAAAACTCCGGCGCAGAATGCAATAAACGGAATGAAAAATCTTTGCGACAATTTTACCAGTCCACGATGCAATCCGTTTTGGTGAATTGCGCGCTCTGGTCGGTGTATTGCTGAAATTCGATGTCCACGCCGTTCGGGTCCTTGCACCAGCACTGCCAGGTCTGGTCGCAACCGAGTTTCTTGGGCGTTACTTCCACGCCGGCCTTTGTCAACTTCTCGCGCAACGCGTCGGTGTCATCCACCTCGAAACAAAAATGATGCACCCGCTGTCCCCCGAATTCGGTTTCCGGCTCCACTTTGAAAAACTCGATGAATTGTCCCGGCGCGATTTGCAGGTAAAAGCCGAACAGTTCGCCGTTCTTGAGAAAATCAAAATGCGGTTTGAACCCCAGCGCGGTGCAATAAAAATCACGGGTGCGCGGGAGGTCCTTCGTGAAGACGCAGAGATGCGCGAGCGCTTTGATCATGATTTGATTGAACTACAAAATCCCGTGCCGAAAAGAAAAAAATTTATCTCGCGGTGGTTCAGGTTTTGGATCACAACACCCCACAGTGGGACAAAATTCATTCGGAAATTTTCCGCTTTTTGCCTTGGATGTTGGACGTTGGGTGTTGGAAGTTGAATGCTTTCACTCTTCTTCCCCCAACTTCGATCTTTTCGTCGCGCGCGAAATCTGTTTTCATCATGCCATGCCGAAAGTCCCGCTCCAAAACATTGTCCAGTACTGTGACACCCTGCTGCGCACCCGCGAGATTCCCGATTTTGAAGGCGCCGTGAACGGCCTGGAGGTGGAGAATTCCGGCACCGTCACCCGTATTACCGCCACCGTGGACGCCAGCCTGACCACGGTCAAATTGGCGGTCGCGGCCAAAGCTGATCTGCTCATCGTTCATCACGGATTTTTCTGGAGCGTGCGCCAGCCCTGGACGGGAGCCAGCTACGAAATGTTGAGATTGCTCATTGAAAACAATCTGGCTGTTTACAGTTCGCATTTGCCGTTGGATTTCCATCCCGTGCTCGGCAACAACGCGGTGCTCTGCGCCGCGGTGGGCTTGAAAAATCTCAAACCGTTTTTGATGGCCCATGGCCGGAACGTCGGCGGCCAGTTTCTGGGATTCAAATCGCAGACCCAAATTTCCCGCGCCGAACTCGCCCGGCAGCTCGAACGTGCCACCGGCGCCAAAACGACTGTCATTCCCGGCGGACCGGAGGTTTGCCGGAACATCGGCGTGGTCACGGGCGGGGCGGGCCAGGAATTGACCCGGGCGGCGGCGGAAGGCGTGGACACCTACGTGAGCGGCGAAGGCCCGCACTGGACATACGCCATGGCGGAGGAACTGGGCATCAATGTCCTCTACAACGGCCATTACGCCACCGAGACTTTCGGCGTGAAAGCCCTGGCGGCGCATCTCTCCAAAAAATTCCGCCTGCCCTGGACGTTCCTCGACCATCCCACGGGCTTGTAATTTTTGGCGGACGATGACACTCTGGTTCCAGCTTTCACGGCGTTTTATTTGAAATGAAACCGATGATCACAACCACAATGCCTGTCCACAATGCCCAGGATTTCCTTGAGCAGGCGTTGGAATCGCTGACGCGCCAGACCCGGCTGCCGGATCGCGTGATCGTGATTGATAATTGCTCAACCGATTCCACCCCGCAAATCGTTCAAAACTTCAAGGGGCTTACCCTGGAATATATTCGCAATCCAAGGGACCTGGGACCGTTCGGCAACTTTAATCGCTGTTTGGATTTTGCGCCCGACACGGACTATCTGCACATATTGCATGCCGACGACATGATCAAGCCGGCGTTTTATGAAACGATGGAAAAGCTCCTGGCCGATTGCGGTGGCCGGGGCATGGCTTGGTGTCTGGATGAACGCATTGATGAGAACGGCCGGTGGTTGAGTGTTTCGGGCAAAGCCAATGGCCTCGCGCAACTTTTGGATAAAGACACCTTCCTGGCGCGCAAGGCTGAAATCGGGAACCAAGCTTTTTGCGCCACCTTGCTCAAGACGAACCGCCAGGCAATACCCGAACGATTTCCCGAGGAAATGCTCATCGTTGGCGACGCCGTGTATTGGGCGAAATATGGCGTGCATTGCAAAAAAATTGTCACGTTGAATTTGCCGCTGGGGCAATATCGCTGGCATACGTCGAATGAAACGATTCTTCGCTCCACCAACATTGAAGGGCTGATTGTGGACGAGTGGCGCACGATCGAACAGGTCGAGGCGTTGCGCGACAAAGCGTCGGGACCTTTAAGGTGGGCAAAACTCAAAGGATTGTTTGCCGCCCGTTCCGGGATCAAAGCCAAGCGATTTCGCCAGCTCGGCGAGGCCTCCTATGCGCGGGAAATTGCCCTGACCGCCCGGCGCTATACCGGCCTGCCCATCTGGCTGGCCGCCCAATTTTTGGTGGAACTGCGCGAGTTGATCATTTTCAAAATCGGCCGCCGACCGCGACAGCCAAAGAATGTCTATAGTTAATGGCCCAAAATCCGCATTCTGACCCATCGCGCCCCACCCAGGCCGTGATCCTGGCCGGTGGACGCGGAGAGCGCCTGCGTCCGCTCACGGACATCCGCCCCAAGCCGATGATCCAAGTTCACGGCAAGCCATTTCTCGAACACCAAATCCTCCTACTCCGCGACCAGGGCTTTCGCCGGTTTCTGCTCTTGCTCGGTTATTTACCCGAAGTCGTGCGCGGCTATTTCGGCGACGGCAGCCGCTGGGGAGTCCACATCGATTATTCCGTCACTGCGGTCGAGGACCGGACCGGCCGCCGCGTCAAATTGGCCGCGCCGAAACTCGACGACTGTTTTCTGCTCGTCTATTGCGATAATTACTGGCCACTGTCGATGGACCGGATGTGGAAAAGATTCACCGATGCCGATGTGCCGCTGATGGTCACGGTTTACAGCAACAAGGACAATTACACCAAAAGCGTGCTCAAAGTGGATGAGGCCGGCTTCATCACGGTCTATGACAAAACGCGCCAAACTCCCGGATTACAGGGCACGGAAATCAGCTTCGCCATCGTGCGCAAGGAACTCGTCACGCAATTACCGGAGGGAAACATTTCCCTGGAGGAAACACTCTTTCCACCGCTCATCGCCCAGCGCCGGCTCGCCGCGTTCGTTACGCATCACCGCTACTACAGCGTCGGTGATACTTTCCGGCTACCCATCACCGAGGCGTTTCTCGCGCGCCGGCCCGCCGTCATTTTGGACCGGGACGGCGTGTTGAATGAAAAAGCGCCGCGCGCACAGTATGTCCGCAACTGGGCGGAATTCAAATGGCTGCCCGGCGCCCGGGAATCGTTGGGCGCACTCAACCAGGCCGGCTTTCGCGTGATCATCGTTTCCAACCAGGCGGGCATTAATCGCGGTGCCATGACCGAACAGGATTTGGGGGAAATCCACCTCCAGATGGTCAGGGAAGTTGAGCAATCCGGCGGACGGATTGATGCCATTTATTATTGTCCGCACGACTGGGAGGAAGGCTGCGAATGCCGCAAGCCCAAGCCCGGCATGCTCTTTCAAGCCCAGCACGATTTCAATTTGGACTTGAGCCGGACGTGTTTTATCGGCGATGATGAACGCGACGCCCAAGCTGCCGACGCGGCGGGTTGTCCTGCGGCGCTGGTCTCCGATCAAAACCCGCTGGAAAAAATCGTCGGCCAACTGATTGCAATTCAAAAAACTCCCTCAAAGCAAATAAATGAAACGTGTATTAGTCACCGGACATAACGGTTATCTCGGTTCGGTCATGGCGCCCCATCTGGCCGCCGCCGGCTACGATGTTTTTGGCTTCGACACCGGCTTTTTCTCCGACTGCAACTTCACTCCCGATCCGGAAAAATTTCCCACCGTTAAAAAAGACCTCCGCGACCTGACCCCCAAGGACCTGGAAGGTTTCGACGCCGTCGTCCACCTGGCCGCTTTGAGCAACGACCCGATTGGCAATCTGAACGACGGCTGGACGGAGGAGATTAATTACCAGGCGTCGGTGAAACTTGCCGAACTCGCCCGCGCCGCCGGCGTGGAGCGCTTTCTCTTTTCCTCCTCGTGCATCATGTACGGCGCGGCAAACACGCTGGAGGTGAACGAAAATTCCCCGCTGGATCCCAAAACCGAGTACGCCCGCTCCAAAGTCAAGGCCGAGAAAGCCCTGATGGCGCTCGCCGATAAAAATTTCTCGCCGGTCTATATCCGCAATGGCACCGTTTACGGCGTCTCGCCCCGGATGCGTTTTGACACCGTGCTCAACGACCTCGTCGGCTCGGCCACCACCACTGGCAAGGTCGTTGTCCACAGCGACGGCAAACCGTGGCGGCCGGTCATGCACGTCCAGGATGTGGCACGTTATTTCCAGGCCTTCCTCGAAGCCCCCAGGGATAAAATCCACAACCAGGCCTTCAATGCCGGCGCAAACTCGTTAAATCACCAGATCATTGAGCTGGCGCGGATCGCCGTCCAAACTGTTCCCGGCTGCAAACTGGAAATGGTTCCCAAACCCGGCGCCGATCAGCGCACCTACAAGGCCAATTTCGACAAGTTTGCAGGGACGTTCCCCGATTTCAAATTCAAGTGGAACGCCACCAGCGGCGCGGCGGAATTATACGGCGCCTTCAAGAAGGTCAATCTCCAGCACAGCGATTACACGGACAAAAAATTCACCCGCCTGAAATGGTTGCACCACCTCCTCGACAGCGGATGCCTCGACGGTTCCCTGCGCTGGAAAACCCATTAATCCAATCCCATTATGATCCACGGAGTCAAAATCATTCCGCTTCGCCAGATTGTGGACGAACGCGGTAAAATCATGCACATGATGAAGGCCACCGATCCGCACTTCATCAAGTTCGGCGAAATCTATTTCTCCTGCGCCTGGCCGGGCACCATCAAGGCCTGGCACATCCACAAGAGCATGACCATCAATAACGCGGTCATGTCCGGGCGCGCCAAGCTGGTCATGTATGACCTCCGCCCGGATTCGCCGACGCGCGGCGAGTTGCAGGAGGTTTTTTTTGGCGAGGACAATTATGTGCTGGTGCAAATGCCGCCCGGCATCGCCAACGGCTACAAGGCCTACGGCGACAAGCTGGTCATCCTGGCCAATTGCGCCACCGAGCCGCACGACCCAAACGAGATCATCCGCATCGATCCGTTCACCAACGACATTCCTTACAATTGGAACCTGAAAAATGGCTAATCTGGCCCCTGCCAACCTGCCGCGGATCGTCGTCACCCGCACCCCACTGCGCGTGAGCTTTGCCGGCGGGGGCACCGACCTGGCCGATTTTTACGAGCGCGATTATGGCGCCGTTTTCAGCGCCGCCATCGACAAATACATCCACGTCACCGTCAAACGCCACAGCGAACTCTTCAACGAGCCGATCCGCATCAACTATTCGGTCACGGAACTCGTCGAAAATGTCGGCGAAATTCGAAACAACATCGCGCGCGAATGCCTTCTCCTGCTGAAAGTCGATCCGCCTATCTACATCAGCACCGTGGGCGATCTCCCGGCCTCAACGGGGCTGGCCGGTTCCAGTTGTTTTGCGGTGGGGCTTTTAAATGCGTTGCATGCCTACCGTGGTGAACGTGTTTCGCCAGGGCAACTCGCCGAGGAGGCGACGCATATCGAAATCGACGTTCTCAAGGAACCCATTGGCAAGCAGGACCAATACGCCGCCGCTTTCGGCGGCCTGAATTTTTTTCGCTTCAATCCCGGCGGAGCGGTTACCATTGAACCCGCGCGCCTCAACGGCGAATTCATCAACGACCTGTTCGGCCACCTCCTCATGTTCTGGACCGGCATTCAGCGTAACGCCAGTTCCGTCCTGTCCGAACAGAGAACCAATATCCCGGCCAAACTCGGCTTTTTGAATCAGATGCGTGACCATGCGCATCAACTCCGCACCGTCGCCGAGACCGAAAAATTTTCCGCCAAAGTTTTCGGACGGATCCTCGACGAGTCCTGGCAACTCAAGCGCCAGCTCGCCAGCAGCATCTCCTCTTCGAAGATCGACGAATACTACAATCTGGCCCGTCAGGCCGGGGCCGAAGGCGGGAAAATTTGCGGCGCCGGTAATGGCGGCTTTCTCCTGTTCATCGTCAAGCCCGGAAAAAAAGACGCCGTCCGCAAAGCCCTGCCTGGATTGTTGGAAATCCCCATCCACTACGAAGCCCACGGTTCCCGTATTCTCCTGCCGTTTGAGCAATAGATGGTCGCGAAGCGCAATGGATCATGGCCGTCCATGAAACGCTCCAGCCAGACACATTTGCATTCTACAAAAAACGGATCGGGTTCCCGGGGCTTTGGATGGATACTTTTCCCGTCTCCAAATTAAATCGCAGGGTGCGCGAGTTGAATCCGCCCAGGTCGCGGGACTGGACGATCATCCCGTTACAGGCCATCATTTTCTCAAAGGCCTGGATGTTCCGCTCCCCGATGTTGAAAGTGCGTTGCTCGTCCAGGAATTGCGCGCCGCCTGCCACCTTGGTGATCAGCCGGTACCGGTCGCCACCCAGGCTGAAGATTGTTTTGAAAAGACGCGGCACTCCGGTATCGACAAACATAAACGGGGCCGACACGGCTTTGGCCGTGTCAATGCGCGAATCGGGCAGCATCAGATGAAGCAAGCCGCCGACCTTTTTGACCGGGTCATACACGGTCACTCCCAGGCACGATCCCAGGGAATACGTCACCAGCTCGGCGTTGGCGTCATTGCTGGAAACCATGTCGGCCACCCCCACTGCCAGGGATTTCTTTGGCGTGGGAATGACCCAGCGTGATGGCGTGGGCATAATGTCTGAATTTCGCTCAATCCGCCGGACACAAATGGCCGGTTCACCAACCGTCGAACCAAGTCACTGGTTCAATGGCCCGAAAACCGCGGCCAACAGTTGTTTCTGATTCCGTCGCAACGGATGCACTTACTCATCGGCATTGCCGTGGAAAACTTGACCATAATCCGGGTCGCCAGCCTCTCGCTTCAAACCTCGCGGTAACTTTTGCCGTTCCTCTGTTAATAACTTCCTCTCGTCGAACGAAATATCTTCTCCAGCCCTGGATTATTCCGCCGATAATAATTTCGGGCGGCCATACCGGGACATTGAATGAAGAAAAATTTGATCATCGACGATGACAGCGCCATAAACCGCGCCATTGCGGCGGCGTCGCAAAACAATGGCCGTAAAGTTGTGCAAGCACCTGACCGGCAAGGGGATTTGAAGTCCGAATACGGTGAGTGCTACCGCGACATCATCCGTTCCCTCGGCGAAGGCGTCATTTTCAGCAATACCGACCACGTCTTCACCTTTGCCAATCCCGCCGCCGAAGCAATTTTCGGCGTTTGGCCCGGGCAATTGATTGGGAAAAAAATCGAAGACTTTTTGTCAGAAAAAGACCGTGAGATTTTCCGAAAACAGGCCATTCTACGCCGTGCCCTCCAGAAATCCGAGTACGAACTGGAAATCCAGGCGGCCGATGGCCAGTGCCGTCGAGTGCTGGTGACCGGCGCTCCTCAAATCGGTCCCGACGGCCAATGGGCCGGCTCGGCGTCCGTCCTGCACGACATTACGCAGCGAAAACGCATCGAAAGCGCCTTGCGTGAAAGCCAGCGTTTGCAAAAAGCGATGCTGGATAACATTCCCGATCCTGCCTGGTTAAAGGATAAAGACGGGCGTTACGTCATTGGAAACAAATCATTGGCCACGCTTTATCACCGGCAACTGGGAGAAATCCTCGGCAAAACCATCCTGGAAGTCTTTCCGGAACGCGCTTCCGAGTTGACCGACGGTGACAAGACCGCCGCCGTTTTAGGAAAGGTCCTCCGCACCGAAAACTGCCTCCCGGACGAGTACGGAAAAGACCGCTGGTTCGATACCATCGAGACGCCGATTTTTGATGAGAGCGGGAAGGTGGCGGGGAGCGTTGGAATTGCGCGGGACATTACCGAACGCAGGAAATCCGAGCAGGACCTCGCCCACGAGCGCGATCTCCTCCAGTCATTGATGGATAACCTGCCGGACTTGATTTACTTCAAGGATACCCATTCGCAATTCACCCGCATCAACGCCGCTCTAGCCAAACACCTGGGACTGAAAAGTCCCGAGGACGCCATTGGCAAGAGTGACGCGGACTTCTTCCCGTTCGAATTGGCCAGGCAAAAATTCAAGGACGAACAAAGCATCATCTCCACCGGCGAGCCTATCTTGGGACTGATTGAGGAATCAGGAACCCATGACGAAAAAGTGTGGGTGTCCTCCACCAAGGTCCCTTTCCGCGACAAAGACGGCAATATCACCGGCTTGGTCGGCATTTCCCGGAACATCACTGATTTCATGCGCGCCGAGGAAAGCCTGCGCGACCAAAAGGAATCGTTCAGCGCCCTGGCCAACAACGTGCCGGATGCCGTGGCGCGCCTTGACCGCGAATTCCGTTTCGTCTATGGCAACCGTGCGTTGGCGAAGGACTTGGGTTTTGAGCCGGTGGATTTTCTGGGCAAAACCGGTGCTGAAATGGGGTTGCCGGCGGACGAATTGTGGCAAAAAGAACTGAACAAAGTCTTCCTAAGCGGAAAAACCCGCAGCTTCGAATTTCAATTCTCCAGATCCAACGGCACCAACTATCGGGAAACACGGCTGGTCCCCGAACTGTCGCCCAAGGGGGAAGTTGAATTTGTGCTGGCCATCACCCGGGACGTGACCGAACAAAAGCAGACCGAAAACGAACGGCGCGCGATGGAACTGCAACTGCGCCATGCGCAAAAATTGGAAGCCATCGGCCAGTTGGCTGCGGGCATCGCCCACGAAATCAACACGCCCACTCAATACGTCGGGGACAATACCCGCTTCCTCCAGGAGGCGTTCACCAGCATCGAAACCGTGTTGCGCAGCCATGTGGCTCTGCTGGCGGCCACCAAGGAAAATGCGGTTACCCCCGAATTGCTCGCCAGCGCTGACGAGGTCATCGCCGCCAGTGATCTCGAGTATCTCTTTGACCAGATTCCGCCCGCCATTTCCCAGACCCTCGAAGGCGTTGACCGCGTCACCAAAATCGTCCGCGCCATGAAGGAATTTTCCCATCCCGGCGGACGCGAAAAATCCGCCGCCGACCTGAACAAGGCCATCGAGACCACCGTCACCGTCACGCGCAATGAATGGAAATACGTCGCCGACCTCAAACTCGACCTCGCGCCGGATTTGCCGCTCGTCCCCTGTTTCATCGGCGAGTTCAATCAATGCATTCTCAACCTCATCGTCAACGCGGCCCATGCCATTGGTGATGTGGTGAAGAAAAATCCAGGGACCAAGGGGTTGATAGCCATCAGCACCCGCCTCGACAATCAGTCCGTGGAAATTCGCGTGTCGGACACCGGCACCGGCATCGCCGAGGACCATCGCCCGCACATTTTTGAAATGTTTTTTACCACCAAAGACATTGGCCGCGGCACCGGCCAGGGACTGGCGTTGGTGTACAACAGCATCGTTAAGCATCATGGCGGGACCGTGGCCTTCGAAACGGAAGTGGGCCGGGGCAGCACGTTCATTCTGCGTTTGCCCATCAACCCCGGGATAAATGCTCCACCAACAGAAAGGCCGCCGGTTGGGGATACGGCAAACTCATCCAAGGGTACATGAAAAATCTTCTGTTTGTGGATGATGAGCCGAACGTGTTGCAGGGGTTGCAGCGCCAGTTGCACGACATGCGCCGCGAGTGGAGCATGAATTTTGTCGCTGGCGGACGGCAGGCGCTTGATTTCATGACCACCCATCCCATGGACGTGATCATTACCGACATGACCATGCCTGGCATGGACGGGTCCCAATTGCTCAACGAAGTCACCAAACGCCACCCCAATACCGTTCGCATCGTCCTTTCGGGGCATGCGGAACGGGAGGCCATTCTTCGCCTAGTCGGTCCGGCCCACCAGTACCTCTCCAAGCCCTGCGACGCCGGGGAGCTTCGCAAGGCCGTTGCCCGCGCCATTGCCCTGCGCGAGCTGCTCGGCAATGAACAACTCAAGCAACTGGCCACGTGCGTCAAATGCCTGCCCAGCCTCCCGGCCTTGCATCATCAGTTGACCGAGGAATTAAAAGATGACGAAGCTTCCCTGGAACGGGTCGGCGAAATCATCTCGCATGATATCGGCATGACCACGAAAATTCTGCAATTGGTCAATTCCGCCTTTTTCGGCCTGCCCCAACCCGTCAACCAGCCGTCCGAGGCGGTGGCCTACCTCGGCCTGACAACGGTGCGTTCTTTGGTGCTGACCTTGCAGATTTTTTCGCAGTTCGACCAGCGAACCTGCAAAGGATTTTCACTGGACGCTTTGGCACATCACTGTTGGATGACCGGGGTGGCGGCCCGCCGGGTGGCGCATGAAGAACAAAAAGAAGCCAAAATGCTTGACCAGTGTTTTCTGGCGGGACTGCTTCATGATGTGGGGCAGTTGGTTCTCGCGGCGGGATTGCCCGACGAATACCAGGAAGTGCTGCAAGCGTCCAAAAACGGAAACCAAACGACTTCGGAGGTGGAGCAGGCGCGCTTCGGCGCCTCCCATGCCGATCTTGGCGCCTACCTCCTGGGACTTTGGGGGTTGCCCAATCCCATCATCGAAGCGGTGGCCCTGCATCACCGGCCTGCGTCCAGCGTCGCCCAGGAATTTTCGCCGGTGGTCGCCGTGCATGTGGCCGATGCTTTCATGCATGAACGGCCAGGCACCAACACTGAATTACCGCCCCCGCCCCTCGATCTGGCCTATCTGAGTAGTCTGGGCCTGAAAGACCGCATCCCCATCTGGCGGGAGATTTGCATGGGTGATTTGGAAAAGTGAACACGCCAACGCGATGAACAAGTTATGAACGAAAAAATCCTTTTTGTTGATGATGACCCGAATCTGCTCGCCTCCCACGAACGCAGTTTCCGTCGCAAATTCAATCTCGAAACCGCGGAAGGCGGCCTCCTCGCCTTGGAGAAAATTTCCGTCAACGGCCCCTACGGTGTCGTCATCGCTGACCGCCAGATGCCGGGCATGGATGGCATCCAGCTTCTGGGCCTCGTTCGTGAGAACGCGCCGGACACCGTGCGCATCATGCTCACCGGCAACGCGGACCTCGAAGGAGCCATTAAAGTGGTCAACGAAGGCAGCATTTTTCGTTTCCTCACCAAACCCTGTCCCCCCGATCTTCTCGGTCGGGCCATCGAAGACGGGTTGGCGCAATACCGTCTCGTCGTCGCCGAAAAGGAACTGCTCAACAAGACCTTGAGCGGCAGCATCAAACTGCTCACCGACATCCTCTCTGTCATGGACCCGCCCTCCTTCGGACGCGCCCAATCCATGCGCGGCGTCATTACCAGCGTCACGAAAAAATTCAAATTGGACAACGATTGGGAAATCCATCTTGCCGCCATGCTGGCGTCCATCGGCAACGTCACCATCCCGCCGGCAACCTTGCTCCGCGCCCGCGCGGGCGAGCGGCTCTCCAAAGCCGAGGAACAAATGGTCGCCAGCCTGCCGGAAGTGGCCGCGCGTTTGCTCGCCAACATCCCCCGCCTGGAAGGCGTGGCCCGCCTCGTCCGCTATCAACACAAACAATACGACGGACGGGGCTTCCCCGCCGATCCCGTCAAAGGCGACTCCATCCCGCTCGGCGGGCGGCTGTTGAAAATTCTCGGCGACATGACGCAACTCCAGTCCACCGGCTTGACCTGCGTCAAGGCGCTCAATCAAATGGAATCCCGCTCCGGCTGGTACGATCCCTCGTTGCTCGGCGCCGTGCGCCACTATTACGGTGTCACCGCCGCCGGCGATGACACTCCGCATCCGAGTATTTCGGTGGATATTCTTGATCTGGCCCCCGGCATGGTTTTGCGCTCAAACATCGAGACCTGCGACGGCATGCTCATCTTATCCACCGGCCATCAATTGACGGAAATGACGCTGGAAAAAATCCAGAACTTCAACCGGCTCTCCGGCATCAAACAGCCGATTTTTGTGGAAGCGCCGGAGCCGGCGGTCATCGCCGCAGCGGTTCCTTGACGGGCATCCAAAATACCACTCAAGTTCCAAGGCGTCTGGCCGATAAACGATCAGCGGAAGAATTCGCCCGTCGCGGGGGAATCCCGGCGAGAATGACCGTTCAGAAGGTCGGATTTGCGTCCGCATATTTATGACAGCCCAGACATTAGAACGCGCTCCCGGTAACACCAAAAAACTTGTCGGCAAACACCTTGCCTTCAATCTCCAACGCGAATCCTACGGCATCGATGTGTTGAAGGTGCGCGAAATCATCCGCCTCACCACCATTACCACCGTGCCCCAAATGCCGCTTTACGTCAAAGGCGTCATCAACCTCCGCGGCAAAATCATCCCGGTCATGGATTTGCGCCTGCGCTTCGGCTTCACCGAGGTCAAGGACACTGATCAGACCTGCATCATCGTGGTCCAGGTGAAATTGCCCGACGGCAAGAACGTCCAGATGGGCCTGATTGTGGACAGCGTGGATGAAGTCATCAATTTGACCACAGACGATATTGAGGAGACCCCCGATTTCGGCGGCGCCATCTCCACCGAATACATCCTCGGAATGGCCAAGGTTAAAGGGACGGTCAAAACCTTGTTGGACATCGACCGGGTAATGGATTCAGACACGTTAAAGAAGGCCGCTGCCACGCGCGTGTAATTTTCTCAACAGCCCAAACTACGACCGAAAGCACACGGCCAAGCCGGAAACCATCGTCACCGCTCCACGTAGCCAGACCCGCTTGGAAGACGGCTTTAGAGATTTTTGAGAGCGTGTCTGAAAAATCGCGTTAGTTGTCCACCCTTCAGGGAGTCGGGCCGCAGAACCACGCTAACCCGGATATTTCATATTGCGCTTGAAACGCCGACCGGCCGGAGTGCCGGCATGTTGTCGGCTTCGGACGTTCGAACTGGAAAGCCGGTTGCAAACCGGCGCTCCGGTCTTGCGGCCATGAAATATCCGGGCCAAAGTGTGGACACCAAACGGCTTTGACCTAGACTACAATGCAAAATGATTTTTCAGACCTGGTCTAAGTCTGCGTACCATAGCCAACCAGCCGTTTTTGCAGAGTGCTTCACTCCATGCGGCGCTTCGCATTCATCTGCGTGGATTTGTTTGCCCGGCCGGTGGCGACAACGGATGCAACAAAACTGCTGTACTAATCATATTTTGTCTTTAAGAAGACAAAATATGATTAGATTCGTTTACAAATTAATTGTTATTTAAACAGTAATTCTACTAAAGGCGTTGCCTGCCCAGCCGATGGTTAATCGACGTATTCTTCCGCCGTTGATGCCGGGTTGTCGCCGGGTTCATTCAGAAGCGGTCGAAGAATCAACAGACTCTGAATACAAATATGCGCATGAAAAGTTCGATCCATAAACTTGCCCTGGCTATCACTGCATCAATTCTCGCGGCCTGTTCCGCGAAAGCCTACGAATTGAACATTAACACCAATCTGCCGCCCATTGACTTCCACGGCTTCGCCAGCCAGGGATTTCTGTATTCCGACGATTACAATTACCTGGGCGATACCACGCGCGGGTCTTTCTTATTTACGGAAGCGGGTTTGAACGCGGCTTTTAATCCTTTTCCCCGCACCCGCATTGCCGCGCAAGGCTTCGCTTACGATGTTGGACAGAACGTGGGCAAATACGATGTGGTTCTGGATTATGCCTCCGTTGAATATACTTTTAACGACTATGTGGGAATTCGCGCCGGGCGCATTCGCCGCCCGGAAGGCATTTATAACTCGATTCAGGACATTGATTTGGCCCGGACATTTATTTTGTTGCCGCAAGGCATTTACGATTGCCGGTGGCGTGATTTTTATGTCTCCCTGGACGGGGGCGAATTATTCGGAACGATTCCCATGCACAAGGCGGGAGACCTTTCCTACGAGGT
The DNA here is from genome assembly GCA_052140285.1 of Limisphaerales bacterium. Taxonomy (GTDB): domain Bacteria; phylum Verrucomicrobiota; class Verrucomicrobiia; order Limisphaerales; family UBA11358; genus UBA11358. The sequence goes on from JBKQUF010000024.1 coordinate 25,359, forward strand.
CTATTGCGGTTACGTTAATCCGCAAACGGACGGGGGGCTGGGCGAAAAACTTAATAATATATATAGTGGAATAGATAGTACGATTCCTTATCCCCCGGCCAGGTTTCATCTTGCGTCGTTCAATCCCATGCCCCAGGGAGGATTACAATTGTGGTGGGACACGCCGTTGGATGGTTTCCGAGTGGGAGCGATGATTGGCGACAACTGGGATTTTGAACCTGTAACGGTCAACGCTGCCGGAGCAAGCACGGTAAATTATGCCAGTGTTCCTTTTGCGCAAGGTTCATTGGAATATGTCTGGAAAAATTGGACTTTCCAATCTGAATACTTCACGTACCGGGTTACTCAGTCAGTAGGCTCGGACCTGGATGAAAGTTGGTATATTGACGCCTCGTACCGTTTCAATAAATGGGCGCAAGCGGGGGTCTATTATACAGAAAGCTACAATGACGTTGGCCATATGAGCGATCCGACGCAGTTCCAAAAGGACGCCGCCCTGGCCCTGCGTTTTGATCCGACCAGTTGGTGGATTTTCAAAATCGAGGGCCATTGCATCCACGGCACTGGCCTGCTCAATGACGACGCGATAAACCCGATTACTAACCAAAACGACCGCCTCTGGTTCATGCTGGCGTTGAAAACAACCGTCAGCTTCTGATCGTAATCCAAAAACCATTCAACCACTAAAACCATGAAATCATTTTTTTATAAAATCGGATTACTGTGCGTGGTCTTGTTTGCCGGCGCGTTCCAAGCCTCGGCCCTGGACGGCGCAGTGGTCATTGCCAACCCGGGCGTTTCAGCCGACAGCTTGAGCGCCGACGCCCTCAAGGACATTTATACTGGTAAAACCAAATACTGGGACAACGGCCAGGCGGTGGTCATTGTCGTCCTCTCGGACAAGACAGACGCAGCCTTGCAACAGGCCAGCGGCATGGGGGCAGGTGATTTCAAAACCTATTGGCAACGCCTGATGTTTTCGGGACGGGGTCAGATGCCGAAAACGGCGGATGACGAAGCCTCGCTTGTTTCAATCGTTGCCTCCACCAAAGGCGCCATCGCCCTGGCGCCAACCGACGTTGCCAAGACCGGCATTAAAACTATCGACGTCAAATGACTCACAAACGAACCAACCCTGATTGCCTATGAAAAACGCTGAAAGCATTTCCATCAAGCGCAGTTTCATCGTCATCCAGGGTATTGTGGGACTTCTGTTGATTTTCCTGGTCATCCAAGGAGTCACCTTGTGGCGGGTCTGCCAGCAGGGCGCGCTCTCCACTCAAGGCTTGAAAAACGAAGGGTTGCCCAGCCTGCAATACCTCGCTTCCTTACAGGAAAACCTCGCGATCTATCGCCTGCATTCCTATGAACTGATGTTCGCCCAGGAACAGGATCGTCCCGCCAAAATCTCCGAGACCGACGCGGTTTATCAGAAAAACGTCGAGATCATCGCCCAATTGAACAAATTGTACCCCGATGGCCAGGGCCATGACGCTGTCACCAATCTTCAAGCCAGTTTTGACGACTATGTGCAAACCATGGGGCGCATCCGCGCCAGCTTGGACAAGGATTTCGCCGGGGCCATGAAGATGTTGGATAGCGATGCTCCCGCGAAGGTGGACCGGTTGAACGATGCCGCCACTGCGGTTAAAAGTTATTGCTCCAAGGTGGCCGACGACCGCGCCACCATGACCATTGGCAGTTTTGATCACATCCGGCAGGCTGTCCTCTGGCTGGGGTTGTTGAGTGTCATTCTCGCTGCCGCGGCGGTGGGTCTGGTCACGTTGAATTCTTTCAGGGTCCGCAACTCGCTGACGCGGCTGGCTGACAAGTTAAGCGAAATTTCGCAATCTATCGTCGGTTCCTGTGGCACGGTAACCTCCAACAGCCAGTCTCTGGCCGAAGGCTCGAGCGAACAAGCGGCCTCCATTGAAGAAACCAGCGCCTCGCTGGAGGAAATGTCCAGCATGACCCGGCGCAACGCCGAGAACGCCCAAAAAGCCAATGATCTCGCCAAACAGGCCCGCCAGGCCGCCGACCGTGGGGTCACCGACATGCAATCCATGTCTGCCGCCATGGATGCCATCAAAGTCTCCAGCGATGACATCGCCAAGATCATCAAGACCATTGATGAAATTGCTTTCCAAACCAACATCCTGGCCCTCAACGCCGCCGTTGAGGCCGCCCGCGCTGGCGAAGCCGGCATGGGCTTTGCCGTCGTGGCCGATGAAGTCCGCAACCTCGCCCAACGCAGCGCCCAAGCCGCCAAGGAAACGGCCGCCAAGATTGAAGGGGCCATCAACAAAACCGCCCAAGGCGTGCAGATCAATGGCAAAGTGGCCGCGGCACTGAATGATATCGTAACCAAAGCGCGGCAGGTGGATGAACTCGCCGCCGAAGTGGCGAGCGCCTCGCGCGAACAGACGCAGGGCATTACGCAAATCAACACCGCCGTCGGACAGATGGACAAGGTGACGCAGAGCAACGCGGCGGGCGCCGAAGAAAGCGCAGCCGCGGCCGAAGAACTGAATGCCCAGGCCTATGCCATGAAGGATTCCGTTGGAGAACTCTTGAAATTAGTTGGTGGCGAAAATCAGATTTCCACCGCCCAAAAACCGGTCGCGGCCCAAAGCAAGAAGGAGAGAACCGCGCCAACAACCGCTTCAAAACGCCAAGTCTCCGTGAACGGCAACGGCCATTCACATGCCAAGCCAGAAACTGCATCCGTTGGAACACCGAATCGCAACGAAATTCCATTGGAAGACGGTTTTAAAGATTTTTGATTTAAGCACAAAGCAGCCATGAAACTGGAAACCCGCATTATGATGGCGGCCACCGGCGCGGTGGCGCTTACCACAGTTTTCAGCATCGGCATCGTTTATTTTGTCTCCTGCCACAACCGGGTCACCGAACTTCGGGGCAAAATGAGTTCCATTATCACCCAGTCGGAAGAGGTGGCCCAAAACATGGACGAAATGCATCAGAGTCACTTGTTTGACATGGCTGGAGTGCTGAAGGCTTCCCAAGCCGAGGCGGGCGGACAGCTCTTGAAGGAGGTCTATGCCCAAACGGACATCTACAAAACCATCCCCATCGTAACGGCCTGGAAATCTGTTCAGGGCGCTGCCGACAGAAATGGGTTTCAATTCTTCACCCCCTCCCGGCCGGATTTGACGCCGCGCAACCCAAAAAATGATGGGAACCAGTTCGCCGATATTTTCAAAGCGTTTGATCAAGGCAGTGAGGAATATTTCTACCACGACCGGAGCCACGACGAATTGATCCTGGCCCGGCCGGTCCGCCTCCGGGCCAGTTGTCTTGAATGCCATGGTGACCCGGTCAACAGTCCTACCAAGGATGGAAAAGATATTTTGGGGTTCCCGATGGAAAACGCCAAGGTGGGTGACATTAAGGGCGCTTTCATTCTTAAAGCGGGCATCGGCCACGATCCGGTGGTGATGTCCACCATGAAAATCATGGCCCTGGGCGGAGGAGTGGTGCTGGTTTTTGTGTTGACCGGTTTCTACTTCTTCAGCCGGCGTTCGATAATTTATCCGTTGTCGAACGCGATCAACCATCTGGATTCTGCCAGTGAACAAACCGCCGCGGCAGCGGACGAAATCAGCGGTGGCAGTAATACATTGGCCGACGGGTCGAGTGAACAGGCCGCTTCACTGGAACAGACCAGCGCATCGTTGGAAGAATTGTCCTCCATCACGAGGCGCAACGCCGAAAACGCCCAAAAGGCCAATGATCTCGCCAAACAGGCCCGTCATGCGGCCGAAAAGGGCGTGGGCGATATGGAGACGATGAATGTGGCGATGGAAGCCATCAAAGTGTCCGGCGATGATATCGCCAAAATCATCAAGACCATTGATGAAATCGCTTTCCAAACCAACATCCTGGCCCTCAACGCCGCCGTCGAAGCCGCCCGCGCCGGCGAAGCCGGCATGGGCTTTGCCGTCGTGGCCGAGGAAGTCCGCAATCTCGCCCAGCGCAGCGCCCAAGCCGCCAGGGAAACCGCCGCCAAAATCGAGGGGGCCATCAGCAAGACTGTCCAAGGCGTACAAATCAGCGGTAAAGTAGCCGAGGCATTGAATGACATTGTCGCCAAGGCGCGCCAAGTGGATGAATTGGTCGCCGAAGTTTCCAGCGCCTCGCGCGAACAGACCCAGGGCATCACCCAAATCAATACCGCCGTCGGCCAGATGGATAAAGTAACGCAAAGCAACGCCGCCGGCGCCGAAGAAAGCGCGGCGGCCGCCGAAGAATTAAATGCGCAAGCCGAATTAATGAAGCATTCGGTTTTGGTATTATTGGAAGTGGTTGATGGAAACCAGAAAAAACACCAGCCGGTAACCATCCATGCTCAAACCAATCAACCGGAAATTCCGGCGCGACGTGTTTCGCGAAAGTTTGCTGGCAACAAACTACTTTCCCGGACGACTGCGCCCTCTCAAAAAATGAACTGTTGGGAATTCAAAAAATGCGGCCGCGAAGCTGGTGGAGCAAAAGCCAAAGAATTGGGTGTTTGCCCCGCCTACCCGGATCGCGGACACAGTTGCGCGGCTTTGGCTGGCACACTGTGTGGCGGCAAGGTGCAGGGCAGCTTCGCCCAAAAAATCGGCAATTGCATGAAATGTGAATTTTACAACAGCCCGAACTACGACCAAAAACACACGGTGAGGCCGGAAAACCTCGTCGCCGCTCAACGAAGCCAGATCCCATTGGAAGACGGCTTTAAAGATTTTTGATTTAGAGCGAATTTTTAACCCAGGATGACTGGTGAAACCCGCGGCCACAATCCTCTCAACGCCGCTTGGAGAATTATCCGGCACGGATTACGAATTTTTGCGCCGGTTGATTTACGAACACAGCCGCATCAATCTCGGCCCTGATAAGCGCGCCCTCGTCACCGGCCGGGTGGCCAAACGCCTGCGCGCGCTGAAAATCAGCGGCTACCATGAGTATTGCCAATGGCTCAAGACACCGGAGGGCGCCGCTGAACTCGGTAATCTCGTCGATGTCATTTCGACCAACCACACCCATTTTTTCCGCGAGGAAAATCATTTCCAATGGCTGAAATCCGTCGCCTTGCCGCACTGGCGGCTGGTCCGCGACGACCGCGACGACCGCGACGCCTTCCGCGCCTGGAGCACCGCATCCTCGTCCGGCGAGGAACCTTACACCCTCGCCATCGTCCTCGCGGAATTTTTCGGCCTTGACGGAAACTGGACCATCGACGCCACGGACATCTCCACCCGGATTCTTGACCGGGCGCAACAGGCGATTTATGACGAGGAAAAACTCGGGCCGATTCCGATGGAATTGCGGCGCCGGTATTTTCAAAAGGGCGTCGGCGAATGGACGGGGTGTTACCGGGTGCGCGAACCATTGCGCAAGCGCGTGCAATTCCAGCACCTGAACCTGCTCCAGCCCGAATACCCCTTTGACCGGCGGTTCCACTTGATCCTTTGCCGTAATGTGATGATCTATTTCGACCGCCCCACGCAGGAAACGTTGATCGGCAAACTGACGGAACAATTGGAGCCGGGCGGCCACTTGCTCGTCGGCCATTCCGAAAGTCTGAGCGGCATCAGCCATTCACTGCGTCAAATTCAGCCGGCCACCTATCTGAAGCGCTGAGAGCGAGTCTGAAAAATCACTTTGGGGTGTTGATTGAATCCCCACCACGAACGTCACCCCGCTTAACGGTGTTAGCGGCTCCCCCTATTCGACTGCTTGCCACTTAAAACAAACGCCGCCCTTGCGGGCCGGAGTAATGTCAGTGGCGTTGGCAGTGACCGGTCCCGGCTCGTTGGGCGTGGTGGCCAGATAGCGATGGTTGACCAAGGACATGAACGCCGTGTCGCCCCGCATCAGATTAATCCATTGGAAGGACTCCGCATCGCCGGGTTTATTCCCGCCGAGGTCTTTTAAAATCACTCCATCATCGGCGACGGAAACGAACCGACCGTTGGAGGCTTTCAATGCCACGCGGCCTAAACCAAGATCAGCGACTTGGAACCTCGCATTCTCGCCCTGGATGGCCGCCGCATTGACCAGCACATTACTCTGAGTATCAGCGGCGAGATAGCTGCCGTCGGCCCCGCTGGTCAGGATGATAGTCTGACCCAGGGGAATCGAGCGTTCAATGCCGCGGGCGCGAGGCTCATCCACCGTGTAGTGGTCGAAATCCGCATAGCCACCAAGCTGGCCGGATGTATTGAAGTTGAACAGCGCCGGGCGAACCCCTTGGAAGGTTGTCAACTGAAAGGTCATGGTGAACGGATCACCCAGCGGCGTGAATTCCTTGCCGTCGGCGCTCCAACTGAAGATGGCTTTATCGTTGTCAAAGTTGCAGTGAACGCGAAGCCATAGATGCGCTGGCGGATTGGTAAGGCCCACCGTGGGCGTATTGGTTGGAGCAGCGCCTCCGCCTCCTCCAAATCCGCCATATCCGCCACGCCGCCGGGCAGCGGCGCCGGTAACCATTTGGAGCGTCGTCCCATCGGCGGTTTTCACCACGCCAATCCAAGCGTAGGGAGTGCTCAACAGCGCCAAACCCGCATTGTCGCCGGCGGCCAGACCACTCGTGTCCAGTCCGACGGTCATGATGGATTCAGGCCCGGGCGGACGCTGACAAAGGCTGTTGCGGGCGGTCCAGAAACTACTGGCTGCCAATGAATGCAGCCGCAGCACTCCGGGCTTTTCCGTGAGAGACCACTTGGTGTCATCGGGAACATGGTTCCACTGCCAGTGCGGATTCATTTTACCATTGCTAAAATCGTCGTCAGGGACATAGGCCGGCTCAGGCTCCTGCATGTAACCCGTGTCGGGCTTGATCCAGGTATTGGGGGCTTTGCGCAAATTACCCGGCAGGCCGATGAGCGGGAACCCGCCATCCCAGGTGATCGGAACCAATGAAACCATGCGCCCGGCGCTGCCGTGGTCCGACATGATGATGCTCCACCACTGGCCCGACGGGGTATCACACATGCCGCCTTGATGCAGCCAAAGTCCGCGATCGTTGGGCCGGGCGCGAGACGGCGTCACCGAGGTCACGCCCAGCGACTCGCCATCGACCATGGTGGTGACGGTCCATGGGCCGTCAATGGAGTCCGCCTTGGCAACCATCTGGTTGACGGCGCCGCCGGGAATGGCGGAAATATCATAATACTTCCCGTTGATTTTATAGAGGTGATGACCTTCGCCCATCCTTTCGCCCGGCTGGATAACCATTTGGTGTTGGGGGGCGTTGGTATCAAAGGACCTCAGGTCCGGCGCCAGCTCTTCAATCGGATAAGTGGTGGTTCCTCCGGGACCGCGGTTGCCGGCGCTGGAGATGATAAAGATTTTGTGAAGATCGTCATCGAAGAGAACCGAGAGGTCGTGCCTTCCGGGCAGTTGATTATGCTCCCAAGGGCCATCAATTGATTTGGAACGGAAGACCTGCAGTCCGGCGCCGTTGATATTGCAGAAAACATAAAACATCCCGTCATGATAACGGATGCAAGGCGCCCAGATGCCGCCGCCATAGATGTTTCCTCCCTCCAGACGGTAGTTGGGTCCCAAGTCCAGCCTCTGCATGCAGTAGCCGGCGAGTTGCCAGTTCACCAAGTCCTTGGAATGCAGAAGTTCAACCGCCGGATTCATGTGCATGGTCGTACCGGCCAGATAATAGTCATCGCCCACGCGGATCGGGTCCGGGTCTTCAAATTCCCCGTAAAACAAGGGATTGGAGTAGGTGCCGTTGCCATTGTCGGCCGTCCAGTGTCGCGCCGCGGCGCCGGAAATTCCCGTGGAATCCGGCGGCGCCCCCGTGGCAACGACGACACTTAGCGCAAGCAGACTTACTAACTTGCTTTTTAACATGGGCGCAAACGACTTGATGGCAGATTACATCTGCGGATCAATTTCAATCGCGTTGATTTCCGGATTTTCGACGTTGGTGGTGAAAGTAATGGTGAATTTTCCGTTGGTGACAGTCACCGGAACGGTCTGGACGTAGGCGGTGTCCGGTCCGCCGGCTTTTACCCAAACATCAAAATCCTTGAAGTCGGTCCCTTGCACATTGAAGGAAAAGACCCGCTGTCCCGGCCCGGTGATGCCTTCATAAGTTTCGGCAAAGTAAAGTTTGGCGGTGTAGTTGCCGTTGGGAAGATTGATGGAAAAGGAATCCATCCCATAATGTTCGGACCGATAAAGTCCCGGGTCAGCAGTGTTGGTGATGGACAAGCCGGGGTCGCGAGCAATCACATCGCCGCCGTCAAATCCCTGTTCGGCCTGCCAGACGTGGCCGCTCGAGTCGGTGAACGGATCCGTTGAACCGGCTTTGATTCGAATCACTGTATTCGCTGCGGGGGCCGCGGACGCGGTTATGGTGGCTGCCGATGTGGCCGCTGGGGGAGTGGTCACCGCCGCGGGGGTGGCGGGAGGAGTTGCCGCCGCCGCGGGTTGCACGGAAGGCTGCGCAGAACTTTGATTATTGCTCTGGCAACCGGTCACAAAACTCAAAACGCCAACGGTGGCGCAAACAAGGATGGTTTGGGTTATTATCTTTTTCATGGTGTTTAGTTGTTATTGTTTTCTGGTCTCATTCTGCGTTGATGGTCAACGGTAATTTCAGCCGGATATCGTCCGACGCCCCGCCGACGAGAATCTTATATTTACCGGGTTCGACAACATATTGCTTGTTGGGCGTGTCCCAATAACGCAGGCGCTCGGTCGGAACCTCAACCGTAACCCGGCTGGATTCGCCGTGATTCAAGTGTACCCGCACAAACCCGCACAACGCAAGCCGCGGTTGCGGCACGCTGGAATTGACGTGCTGATAATAAACCTGCGCCACTTCGTCGCCGTCGCTTTTTCCGGTGTTCTTCATCGTGAACGAAACCTCCACCGTGCCATTGGCCGGAACCTTTTTCGCGGCCAGTTTGCCGCTCCCAAACTTGAAGGTGGTGTAGCTCAAACCGTGGCCAAACGCGAACTCCGGTTTGCCGCCGTAATAGCGATAAGTCCGGTTGCTCATCGAGTAATTCTCGAAGTCAGGCAACTCCGCCGTCGAGGTATAGAATGTCACCGGCAAATGACCGCTCGGGTTGACTTTTCCAAACAGGACCTCTCCCACGGCAAGCCCGCCTTCTTCACCCGAATACCAAGCTTGGAGAATAGCGGGGAAATTTTTCACCTCCCACGGCATGGCCATCGCGCTGCCGCCGGTGTCAACCATTACCACCGGCTTGCCGAGCGCGTAGAGAGCATGGAGCAAATCATCCTGGACGGAAGGCAACTCAATGTCCGTGCGGTCATGTTCCTCGCCTTCCTGCGCGGGAGTAATGCCGCCAACGTAAATGATGAGGTCCGCATTGGACGCGTTGCTGATGGCCTCCGCGCGAAGTTCCGGCAGGGGACGGGTCGGAGCCGCCCGGCGGCCAAAACCAAAACCGCGGGCGCGGTTGGTGGTGATCGGACATCCCTGGGCATACGTTACTTCGATGTTCATCACTGTCGCCAACTGGCGAATGCCATTCAAAATCGTCACCGGATGCGACGCGGTGCCATTGTAATTGCCCTGCAACGCGTCCACTGAATCCGCAGTGGGTCCGATGATGGCGATGTGCTTTATTTTGGCTGGATTGAGCGGGAGGATCCCGTTGTTTTTCAGCAGCACGAGGGATTCTTCGGCAATTTTGAGCGCCAGCGCGCGGTGTTCAGGCGTGTCGTTCTGGTCAAGGCCGATTTTAGAGTACGGGTTTTGGTCCGCCGGGTCGAACAAGCCGAGTTTAAACCTTGTCCACAAGGTGTAAGACAACGCCTGGTCAATCTCCGCTTCAGTGATCAACCCTTCCTGAACCGCCTTGACCAACGCGTTATAATCCCCGCCGCAGCACAGGTCGCAGCCGGCCTTCACCGCATCGGCGGCGGCCTCTTCGGGAGTGGCCACGTAATGATGCGAGCGCGGCTGCCAAATGTCGCCGATGGCGCCGCAATCGGAAACGATGTAGCCTTCAAAGCCCCATTGCTTGCGCAACAGGTCGGTAAGCAGGAAGGAATTCGCGCAGTCCGGCACGCCGTTCAGCGCGCTGTACGCGCCCATGACTCCGGCCACGTGGCCTTCGCGCACCGCCCTTTCGAACTGCGGCAGATAGGTCTCATACAAGTCGCGGTCCGATGGTTCGGCATTAAAACGATGGCGCTCCGACTCCGGGCCGCTGTGAATCGCATAATGTTTGGCGCAAGCCATCGCCAGCATGTAGTTCGGATCGTCGCCCTGTATTCCCTTGATGAAATCCACCGCGATGGTGCCCGTGAGATATGGATCTTCACCGTAGGTTTCCTGGCCGCGGCCCCAGCGTGGGTCGCGGAAAATGTTGATATTCGGCGTCCAGAACGTCAGGCCCGCCCACCATTTGGCGTCGCCATTATGTTGGGAAGAATAGTCGTTGTACTTGGCCCGGCCTTCAACGCCAATGACATTTCCTTCCTGATGCAGCAATTCTGGATTCCAAGTGGAAGCCATGCCGATCGGCTCCGGAAACACGGTGGCAATGCCGTTGTTCGCCACGCCATGCAGCGCTTCGTTCCAGTAATTGTACGCCGGCAACCCCAGCCGCGGAATGCCCGGCGCCCCGTTCTGCAACTGCGCCACTTTCTCGGACAGCGACATCCGCCGGATCAGGTCATTCTCGCGCGCCGCCAGCGGCTGCGACGAATCCCGCCAGATCGGCGCCTCATTCACGACCGGCACCCGTTTCGCGGCGGACGAAAACGGTTCCGCCAGGTCGGATGCGCTAAAGGAAATGACCGCGGCGTCGGAAGCATCCTTCACAACGACCGTGTTGAATTTTGCCGTGCCCTTTTCCGCCGTGAATGAAATTGTCAGCGCCCCCCGGATCGAATCATCTTCATGCTGGACCACGCCGGTGAGGTAACACACTTTGCGCACGCCCCCGGCGGCCGCCGCAATGTCATAATTCGTCGCCAGCGTCACGTCGCCGCTCGTCACATCAAACAACCGTTCCCCCGGCCCGCTCGCCAGCGTTTCCACTTCGCCGATGACAATGGTGTATTTGCCCGCGGGCAAATTCGCGATGCTGACCGTGAAATTGGTTCCGTTGATTTCGTGCTGAAAGGCCGCGAGATTGTTGGCGGCGCCTTCGATGGCGACTGACGCATCGTCCCGGCGATGCGCAAAGTCTCCGTTGATGCTCACTTGCTGGCCGCAGGAAGAGCAGACCTCCTCATCCCCCAAAGCCGTGGGAACCGAACACCACAGACTCGCCATGCTGAGGGAGATAATGGCCAGGGCCGTGGAAAATCTTTTGGATGGACGGCGAAGGGCTGAAGTCGCGGTACGATCAGACCGCCAATTTCCGGGTTGAGTATTCATTTTTTGATGATGCTGGTGTGTTGATGTTCTTGATTCGGCAATGGTTCAAAAGTTGGTTTTTCGGATAATAATCACTTTGTTGCTCTCAAGGCAATAGCCGATGCGGAATTTGTTTACCTCTTGCGATTCATGGGAGCTTCACTCTTTGGCCGGCAGTTCGTAGATGTTGACGCTGAACGGCGGCAGCGTCAGTGAATCGGGGATGGAGCCAACCGGCGAATTGCTGATGCTGGGATTTTGACCGTTGCCCTCCGTGGAGGCGAGCCGCCACAGCGTGCCATTGCCCGACAGATTGGCGCCACTAATGTTGAGTTTGAGAGGCTGTTCGACATCGGTGGGATTCAGCACCGCCACCGTGAGCGTGCGATGGTCTTCTGTCCACGCGGCGGCCACATCCACCGGAAAGGTATCGCTGCCGGCGTTGACCGCGGGCTGTTCGCCGCCGGTCGGGTCGGTCGGCTTGGGTTGGGGAGAGTTGCCGGAAACGTCAACCGGGATCGCGCCAAAGTGGTCGCGATAAATTTTGAAGACCAGGCCATTGCCATTCAGCGCGGCATTCGTTGCGCCCCGCACCAGCACCGAGGTGGCAAACGTTTGAGCCGCCATTTGATAAATGTCCGAATGCCGGAACATCTCATGGAACACCCACGCATAGGCCGGGTAAGTGGGATAACCATTGGTGCCGCTGGTGTAGGCCCATTCATCAAGATTGATCGGCTTGGGATGGGCGGCGAGTTGCGGCAACAGCTTTTCATATTCCATGTATTCCTCATATTTGAGGCGGACATGATTGGCGGGCCGGCGCATCCAGTCCGTGATCGGCTCGTTCGGATCATTGGGCACCTGACGGCCCTGGGCGAGACTGTAGTGGGTGTTGCCGTAGTTGTAGAAGTGCTCGCTGATCAGATCAATATTGTCGAAACAATTCTGGAGCAAGCCGCCCGTCCAATCTTCGGGCGAGAGGTAACGCGGAATCAGGCTGGTGCCCAGGTTCAACGCTTCGCCAGAGCCGGTCATTGTGTCCGGCATCGCGCCGCTGGCGATCAACTGGATCGTGGGGTCCGCCTTTTTCATGGCCCGGGCAAACTGGTTGTGCTTGTACTCAAACTGATTGAGCTTCATCGCGCCGTACTGGTAGCTGATGCCCCACATTTCATTGCCGATGCCCCAAAATTTCACGCCATAGGGTTTGGGATGGCCGTTGGCCGCGCGCTCTTTGCCCATCGGCGTGGAGGCGTCGCCGTTGCAGTACTCGACTAATTCCGCGGCGGACCAATCATCGCCCGTGCCCGCATTGACGGTGATATACGGCTCGACTCCCAGGAGGCGGCACATCTCCATGAACTCGTCCGGGCCGATGTCGTTGGGCTGGACGGCCCGCCAAACCGGGTCAAAGATCGGGGGACGTTTGTCGGGATCGCCAATCGAATAGTGCCATTCATAGGCGGAAATAAAATTGCCGCCCGGGAGCCGGTAAACACCCGAGCGCAGACTCTTCAGGACCGCAATCACATCAGGCCGAAAGCCCTCGATATTGTCGGCGGGCATCAGCGAAACCGCGCCGACGTGGAAGGAGCCGGTTCCCGTGCCGCTGATTTCAAATTGCGCCGGGCCGGAATTCTCCGCCTGGAAGGAAAAAGTGAATTTCTGGTAGTCCTCGCCCAAAGCGCCGGGCGAAAAAATCGTCTGGCGCGTGGCGTTGTCGCCTTCGCCCCACACGAGGCTGATCGAGACATCCGCGCCGGGATCGCCGGCCAACTCAATCCGGCCCTGGTAGGCGGCGTCTTTCACGAAGACAACGTTCGTCTGCCGGATGCCGCGCGGCTCGGAACCCGCCAGAGTGATCAACGGCGTGTGCTCGCCGACGTATGGATTGTTGGTGTCCATCGCGACGGAATCAAGCGGGCCGATGGGATTCCACTGTCCCGGGGCGGCCCCACCGCGGCCAAACATGCCGCCGCCCCTGCGTCCAGGGTTGGGACGGGCCGCGGGCGCGAAGCCAACGGGGTAAAAAAACTTGCGGTCGTTGAGCATCTCGCTCCAGAGGCCGCTGTAAACGAGGTTGCCGGCCTGTTCAAGAAACTGGCCATAGACGTATGGCGAAATCGGCGCGCCGGTCTTCGACGCGTCAATGGAAGCCGTGACCGGCTGGCTGGAAACGGGAGACTGGGCCTGAACGGCCAGCGCGATCAAGAGAGAAAAAAGGGTGAACCCGGTAGTTCCAGAAGTCATTTTGTGAATACTTTTCGCGCGTCTTAAGTGTGTGAATCAACGAAACGTTACCGGAGGCAAAGTCCCGCGCCAATATGACGTTTGGCAGACGGCGGGATTTACGAACGCAATTTCCGACCATCGCCACTCCTTGACGTTTGACACGAAATGCAATGGCGGCGATGTTGAAAAAGTAGGAGACGACGTGAGGAGTCTCTGACTGTTCCCCAATATCCCGGGAAATTTGAGACTCGTCACCTCGTCTCCTGCGAGAAATCAATTTTTCATCAGGCGGTAGAGCCGCAAATTTTCGGTGGAAGAGGCAAAGGAAAATTTTGAGGGGATTACCTGGACAGTTCCGATTTATCGGGATTGAAACGTTAGGAATGAATAACAGGAGACGAAGCACCCGCCTCAGGCAAGGCCTTAAACTCAAAGAAGCTGCTCCGGTGCTTACTTTTATTTTGTCACGCAATTGGTTGCCGACTTATGTCAAATTTCATGGCACGGTCTGTGCATTAGTTGGCTCGTAAGTTCATTTTTTAACTACTGTGTTTCATCAGCCGATTCTGTAATTACCCAGTTATCAATGCCCCAGCCGAATTTGCGGCCATAATTTAGCTCTTCAACTGCGTATTTTCGTCCAACACTCGACAACCAATCACTAATTTCCGCTGACGTAGCTGAATAGTGCCGTCTCTTGGGAAACACTGTATGCGCCAAGCGGGGCAGTTCTTTGAGTATTTCCATATTCCCGTCTTCCACCTCCAAATCGAAATTGAAAAGCCGCAAGCTGTTTAGCGATTTTACCATTTCCAACGAGGATATCCGCTTTCCAGAGGAAAGGATTAAATACTGAAGCTGTTGCAGATATCTGATGGGCGAGAAATCGGTGACTTTGCCGCAGCGCCCCAGATGCAGCACCCGCAGGGATTCGCACATTTGGAGTGGCGCGAGCGACGTAAGCCGAGTTAGATGCGAAAGCCTCAGTTTTTTAAGTATGGGCAAATCAGCCACAGCATCAATTTCAAGCATTGTTGAACCTCCGATGTCCAATGCTTCTAAAGCAGTCAGCCTGCGGAAAGCATCACTTGTTTTGTTATGATAATCTTCTAAAGACAATCGGCGCAAGGTTGAACAATTAAAAATAGAATTCATGCCGGTCGTCCACGGAAAAGCAGCCACCTCAAGGTGTTTGAATCGGGTGAAGTCAATTGCCATTGTGCGTGTGCTCATTAACCAAAGAAAACGCAAATCTCTCAAATGATACAGCGGTGTTGGATCGAAGGGGAATGCGATGCCTATTCCTAGGTATCGGAGGTTGGGGATCTCAGCTAGAAAACTAAAATCTGTTTCATATTGGTTCAAGAAAAAACGTGCGTAAACGCCACATGCTCGATATTTCTTAACGAGGTCAAAGTATTCCGGCTTCCATTTGCCATCAAAACTAAGAATTGGACCGCGCGGTGTGCTACGGACGCCTGGCGCAGGGATTCCTGACGTGCTCATTAATGCCCTAAAATTTACAGACCCCCATTTGGTCCCAGAATTTTTCCGCTATTTCGTTGCGCTGATTTGCCAACGCCACATCCGGACCAAGCTCGGCTTTTACTGCATTAATCATATCTTGCTCGAGCACACGCATAGCGTTTCTTTCGCTTGTTCGCGAATTAAAAATCCAAACAAAAGCCTCTTCAAGCACTTTGTTATTACGCAAGTGCGTTGCTATTCTCTCAGCTGTTAAGTGCCGCAGTGCCGTCATAAAAAGTGCCGTGTTTTGGCCGAATTGGCGTCATAAATTCGGATGAGATTATGATGGCAATGCCGGCGAGGCGCCGTCAAGCGCCGTCTCTCCTTTTTCTCAAACCTTCCTGAACCGAGTTGCGCCGTCAAGGAGTGCCGCCGTAAAAAAATCTCGACAGAGGCGGTGCTTTTGGGGCAGCAAGTGTGGATGTTCCATTCCATCCTCGGCATGAGTCCGCTCGACCGCTATGCCCTGGATCGCAAATGGGTTCGCTTCCTGCCGCCCAATGAAGCCAACGACGAGCTGTTTTTCGTCGAGGAAGAACGTCACGTCCGCGCCGACAATACGTTCGCCTTCAAATCGCTCCGCTTTGAAGCGCCGCGCCACCTGCCCGACCGCACCATTCACATTCGGTTCCAACGCTCCCGGCCGGTGGAACGTGTGGTGGTTTATTACAAGGGCGAACGCATGGGCGAAGCCCGGTTGCTCAATCCCGTCGCCAACGACCGTAAACCGCTCAACCAACCCGCAACCGAAATTTAATTTATGATCCGCTCCCATTTTGGTCTCCAACGCAATCCTTTCGACCCGGAAGCCCTCACGCTGCTGCCGCTCCAGCAGGAAATTTTTGACATCCTCCGCGTTCACGCCCAACAAGGTGGTCTCTGTCTGGTGCTGGGCGAACCGGGCACCGGCAAAAGTGTTTTGAAGCAAACGCTCCTGACGCATGACCCAAAACGCATGATCACGCCGGTGGTCAACCGCACGCTGCACACTTATCACAACACGCTGCGCATTTTGTGCGAGGCGTTTCAAATCGAGTTCGAGGGCCGCGACCATCACTGCGAACGCCTGCTGGTGCAGCAAGCCTTCAGCGTCCATCGCGCCGGCAAGATGCTCGTCCCCATCATTGACGACGCCCACCTCATGCCCGCCGACTCGCTCCGCAAACTCCGCCTGCTCTGCGAGGACTTCCCGCGCTCGCATAACTTGGTGCTCATTGGTCAGCCGCCGCTGCTCCAGTCCCTGTCGCTGTCCATCAACGAGGAAATCCGTTCCCGCGTCACTTACTCGGCGTTGCTTCAACGCCTGGCTCCCGAAACGGTCGAGCAGTTTGTTTTGGATCAACTCGACCGCGCCGGCCTGGGCCACAACACCTTCACACCCGAAGCGCTGGCCCTCATCGTGCGCTCCGGCGAAGGTCTTTTGCGC